>JBEBXD010000008.1:0-61288 GCA_040391845.1 Tsukamurella paurometabola
CCGCCCTCGCCCGCTCGCGCGAGCGGGCCGCCAGCCCGCTGTGGCGCGCCGCCCGCGCGGCGGAGGATGCGGCACCGTCGGTCCTGGCGGTGCTGGGCGTGCGCTCCTTCGATCCGGGCGCGGTCCCGGAGCTGATGGCCGGCGCCACGGTGGTCTCGAGCGTGTACCGCGGACCGTCGGACCTGGAACTGCTCGGCGGCCGTTCGGTTCTCACCGCGGGATTCCCGGGCCTCTCGCCGGCGATGGGGCTCACGCACGGCGTGCACGGGCTGGGGGACGCGGTCACCGTCTCGGTCACGAGCAGCCGCACGGCGGTCCCGGACCCGGACCGGTACGCGGACCTGCTGGCCGGGGCGCTGGACGAGGTGGCTCAGTTCGGTTGAGGCGCTGGGCCGGTGGTGTCGCCGAGGACGAGTTCGACGTCCATCGCGAGGGTCGGCAGGGGTGCCCCGTCCTGCGCGGCGAGAACGGCCAGCGCTGCGCGCCTTCCCATCTCGACGATCGGCTGCCGGATCGTGGTCAGGGTGCGGGCGAAGCCGTCGACCCGCACCCCGTCGAAGCCCACCACGGACAGGTCCTCGGGAACGCGGAGCCCCCGGGCCTCCGCGGCGCGGATCACCCCGACCGCCAACAGATCCGACTGGGCGATCACCGCGGTGGGGCGCTCATCCGGCCCGCGCCCGGCCGCGCGGTCGAGCAGCTCGCCGCCCGCCCGGAAGCCCTCGTCGATCGTGCTGTCGGCGGTGACCGCCACCGTCGCGTCCGGGAACGCGGCCAGGGCCGCCTCGGTGCGGGCGCGTTCCACGTCGCCGGGCCGGAGTCGGACGATGCCGGCCGTGCGGTGCCCGAGCCCACGCAGAAGATCGGTGAGAAGAACCGTGGCGGAACGGTTCTCGATGCCCACGCTGCCGATCTCGTCCACCTGGTTCCCGGCGGTGACCACGGGGATCGCGCGCTTGGCCATCGCCGCGCGGAGCGCGCCGAGTGCGGGGGAGCAGCCGGCGGCGACCACCCCGTCGACGGGGAGCGTGCGCAACCGGTCCTCGCCGAGCGAGTCGGGGAGCAGCAGGACGGACGTGGGGCTCGGCGCGAGCGCGGCGGAGACGCCGTCGAGGATGCCGATGATGACCGGATCACGGAAGGCCCTGCCGGTCTCGTCGTCGATCTGCACGCCGATGATGTCGGTGCGCCCGCTGCGCAGCGACCGGGCGCGCGGGTCGGGGCCCTCGTAGCCGAGCTCGGCCGCCGCGGCGAGCACGCGGGCGCGGGTGGCGTCGCTGATCGGCTTGTCGACGCCGAACGCGTGCGAGGCGGTGGAGAGGGAGACGCCGGCCGCCTCCGCGACGTGCACCAGCGTTATCCGGTTTGACCCGCGTGTCATGGGCACCTAGCCTAGCAACCATTGATCGAAACGTTTCGAAGGGTTGATCGTGAGCGTGGATTTCCAGGAGCCGAGGACGGACGCGGTAGGGGGCTCGGTGCTCGCCTGGCGCAACGCCGTCGCGGTGATCTTCGCGCTGAGCGGGCTCACCTTCGCGAGCTACCTGGGCCGGTTGCCGCAGGTGCGCGACGACCTCGGCGCCAGCACGCTGCAGGTGAGCCTGCTGACCTTCGGGCTGGCGGTGGGCTCCGTCGTGGGCCTCGTCGGCTCGGGCGCGCTGGCCGCGCGGTTCGGCGCGCGCCGGGTCATCGCCGTGACGCTGCCCGCGCTGGGAGTCACGATGATCCTCGCCGCGGCGGGCGCGCAGTCCGGGAACTACGCGCTCACGCTGATGCCTCTGGTGTTCGTCGGCCTCTCGCACGGCATCACCGACGTGTGCATGAACCTCTCCGGGGCGGAGAACGAGCGGGCCCTCGGGCGCACCGTGATGCCTGCCTTCCACGCGGCGTTCTCGCTCGGTACCGTCGCCGGGGCGCTCACGGCGGCCGCCGCCCAGGCCGCGCACGTGCCGCTGCTGCCGCACCTGCTCTCGGTCAACGGCGTGCTGCTCGTGGCCGGATGGTTCGCGCTGCGGCACGTGCCGTACGCGGCGCACGACGCCCACGACCACGCGCCCGTCTCCCGCCGCGAGCGGCTCTCGGTGTGGCGCGAGCCCCGCACCCTGCTGATCGGCGTGATGGTGCTCGGCATGGCGCTCACCGAGGGCAGCGCGAACGACTGGCTGGCGCTGGCGATGGTCGACGACCACGGCACGTCGAAGACCGTCGGCACGCTGACCTTCGCGGTGTTCGTCACCTTCATGACCATCGGCCGGTTCGCGGGCACCCGCGTCCTGGACGCCTACGGCCGGGTGCGCACCCTGCGGGCCTGCGGTGTGCTCGCCTTCGTGGGCCTGGCGCTGGTGATCTTCGGGCCGACCTGGGCCGCGTACGCGGGCGTCGCCCTCTGGGGCCTGGGTGCCTCGCTCGGCTTCCCCGTCGGCATGTCCGCCGCAGCGGACGATCCGCGCATGGCCGCGGCGCGCGTCTCCGTGGTCTCGACGATCGGCTACCTCTCGTTCCTCGCCGGCCCGCCGATCATCGGCGCGCTCGGCCAGTACGTGACCCTGCTCTACGCGCTGATCCTGGTACTCGTCGCTGTCGCCGTGGCCGTGCTCGTCGCCCCCGCCGCGCGCGAGCCGGAGCGCCGCGCACCGTCGGCCTGAGCCACCCGCACCGGCGCACCCGCCCCGCCGCACCGTCGACGCCCCTAGCGGGAGGTGCCCACCCGGGCCGCCCCTAGCTGCTAGGGAGGATAGCGAGCGGAGCGAGGGAGGGCGGCGCAACGGGCCGCCGGGTCAGCGCAGGAGCTGCCAGGCGAAGGCGGCGGCCAGGGCGCCGGCGCCGTTGAGGCACCAGTGCAGGGCGATGGGGGCGATGAGGGAGCCGCTGCGGGAGCGGAGCCAGGTGAACACCCACCCGGCGAAGGCGGTCGCGAGCACGGCGCCGGCGATGCCGAGGAACTGCGCCAGCGGCCCGGCGCCGAGGATCTTGGTCAGGCCCGCGTTGCCGCTGGTCAGGCCCAGCGACGAGGCGATGTGCCAGAAGCCGAACAGCAGCGAACCCGTGACCACCACCCAGCGGAACCGCATCGCCCGCGCGAGCGTGCCGTGCAGGGCGCCGCGGAAGGCCAGCTCCTCGGGGATCACCGTCTGCAGCGGGATGATCACCATCGACGCGATCACGGCGGTCGAGAAGGTGGCGTAGCGGTCGTTGAGGAACAGGCCGCGGGTCACGGGCAGCAGCGCGCCGGCCACGATCACCGCCGCCACCACGAAGACCGCCGCCGCGGCGTACTTCGCGCCCGACCGCCAGTGCTCGCGGCCCAGGCCCAGCTCGTGCCAGTCCAGGCCGCGGCGGCGCGCGATGCCGATGAGCAGGACCGCGGACACCGGCACCGCGAGCAGCGCGGCCCAGCTGCCGGTGAAGTGGGCGATCAGGTTGGTGGCGACGAGCACCGCCACGACCACCCCCACGTCGACGATCGCCCGTGCCCCGGCCACCGTCGACCGGAGCGCGGAATGATCGGGGGAGGTCGTCTGTGCTGCGGTCACCCGCTCCATGGTCCAGATGCGCGGCGGTTCGCGCAACGGGTGTGAGCATCGCTAAGGTGACCACCCGTGACCACGGACCGCACCGCGTCGGCCGACGGCGGCCCCGCGAGCGGACTCCGGCGCGCCGCGCTTCCGGTGTTCCTGCTGGCGATCGGCGCCCGGATCGTCTGGATCTTCGCAGGTGAACACAACTTCAACTTCGTGGACCTGCGGGTGTACTACGAGGCGGCGCGCCGGGTCGGCGACGGCGGGCTCTACGACTTCGCACTGTCGGACTACACGCCGCAGCAGCCGCTGCCCTTCACCTACCCGCCGTTCGCCGGGCTGTTCTTCTACCCCCTGAAGTTCCTCCCGTTCCCCGTTCTCGCGATCGGCTGGGTGGCGCTCACCGCGGGCCTGCTGTTCCTGGTGGTGCGCATGTGCCTGGCGATCCTCGCCGCCGGGCGCGGCGCACCGTCGCGCCTGGGCGACGTTCCGCGCGAGCTGCCCCTGCTGTGGACGGGCGCCGCGCTGTGGATCGACCCGGTGCGCACCAACCTCGACTACGGCCAGATCAACGTGGTGCTCATGGCCCTCGGCGTGTGGGCCGCGTACCTGATCGCCCGCGCCGCGCCCGGTCCGGTGCTCGCCCTGCGGCCCGCCGGGGTCGACGGTGCCTCCGGCCTCCTGGTCGGCATCGCCGCGGGGATCAAGCTCACGCCCGCGGTGGGTGGGCTGTTCCTGCTGGCCCGCGGCCGGGTGTGGGCCGCCGCCGCCTCGGCGGTGACGTTCGGGGCCACCGTGGGGCTCAGCTACCTGCTGCTGCCCGCGGAGACTCGCCGCTACTTCACCGTGCTCATCGGTGACACCGGACCCATCGGCGATCCCGCCAAGCCGGACAACCAGGCGCTGCGCGGCGTGGTGTCCCGGTTCGCCGGCCACGACGTGGGCACCGGGGCCGCGTGGATGATCGCCGTGGCCGTCGCGGCGCTGCTGCTGTTCGCCGCCTGGTGGCGGGTGCGCCGGGGCGACGCCCTGATCGCGCTGGTGCTGGTGCAGTTCCTGGGGCTGCTGGCCTCGCCGATCTCGTGGATCCACCACTTCGTGTGGGTCGTGCCGCTGCTGATCTGGGTGGTCCACGGCCCGCTGGGGCGGGCCGGGGGAGCCGGGTTCAGCGCGCCCGGCGCGGCGTACACCCGCTGGTCGACGGTGCTCGCCGTCGCCGTCGCCGTGCTCGGCTACATCGGCGTGCAGTTCCTGCGCAAGGGGCTCGACGCCCTGGGAGTCGACGACGGTGCCGTGTGGGCGGTGCTGATGGCCCCGGGCGCGCTCGCCGCGGCCGGCCTGGTGGCCCTGATCCTCGCGCAGCGCGGGCGGCCGGCGGGGCACTAGTCTGAGCGGATGAGCAGACCCGGCCGCTACGGCCTTGCCATCCTGACCGCGGCGACCCTCGCGACCGCCGCCTGCGCGACCAGCACCGCCCCCACGCCGGAGAGCGGCGCACCGTCGGGCACCGGAACCGTGACGCTGGTGACCCACTCCAGCTTCCACCTGCCCGAGAAGGTGCTCGCCGACTTCACCGCGCAGACGGGCCTGTCGATCAAGACCGTCGAGCTCGGCGACGGCGGCGAGCTCGCCACCAAGCTGTCGCTGACCCCGGGCAACCCGCCCGGCGACGTCGCCTTCGGCGTGGACAACACCTACGCGGCGCGGCCGGTGCGGGCCGGCGTCTTCGACGAGTACGTCTCGCCGGCCGCGGAGAAGGGCGCGAAGGACTACGCGCTCGCGGGCATGCCGCAGCTCACCGCCGTCGACTTCGGCGACGTGTGCGTGAACATCGACACCCGCTACTTCCGCGAGAAGAACCTGCCCGAGCCGGTGACCTACCAGGACCTCGCCAAGCCCGAGTACCGCGGCCTCACCGTGGTCGAGGACCCCGAGACCGCCTCGCCCGGAATGGCTTTCCTGGCCGGCACCGTCGCCACGCTGGGCGACGGCTGGCAGGACTACTGGCGCTCGCTGCGCGCCAACGACGTCGCGGTGGTGCCCAACTGGACCACCGCCTACTCGACCGACTTCTCCGGCTCCGCGGGCCGCGGTCCGAAGCCGATCGTGGTGTCCTACGCCAGTTCTCCCGCGGCGGAGGTGGGCGAGGACGGCGCGGCACCGCCCACGAAGGCGCTCCTGGACACGTGCTTCCGGCAGGTCGAGTACGCCGGCGTGCTGCGCGGCACGAAGAACGCCGACGGTGCCCGCAAGCTGATCGACTTCCTGCTCTCCCCGGCCGTCCAGGCGACGATCCCGGACGAGATGTACGTCTACCCCGTGACCCGCGGCGTCGCCCTGCCGCAGGCGTGGGCGAAGTACGCGCCCGTTCCCGCGAAGGCCGCCACCCTGCCCGCCGCCCGCCTCGCCGACGACCGCGACGGCTGGATCCGGCAGTGGCGGCAGGCGATGGGCCGGTGACCCGCCGGCCATGCTGACCGGCGGCACCACCCGGGCGCGGCTCGCGCTGCTCGCCCTCCCGCTGCTGTTCGTCGCGGTCTTCTTCCTCTGGCCGGTCGTCGCGATCGTCGTGCGGGGCCTGCGCTCCGACGGTGTCGGGCTGTGGGAGGGCTTCACCGGCGCCGGGGGACTGGGTCTGGTCTGGTTCACCGTGTGGCAGGCCGCCGCGTCCACGCTGCTCACCGTGGCCCTCGGGCTGCCGCTCGCGTGGCTCACGGCGCGGGTGCGGTTCCGCGGTCAGTGGCTCGTTCGCGTGCTGGCGACGGTGCCGTTCGTCCTCCCGACGGTGGTGGTCGGCGTCGCGTTCCGCACCCTGTTCGCGCCCGGTGGCGGCCTCGGCTTCCTCGGCCTCTCCGAGACCGTGTGGGCGGTCCTGCTCGCGCACGCCTACTTCAACGTCTCCGTGGTCGCGCGGATCGTGGGCGGCGTGTGGGCGGCGGTCGACCCCCGCGCCGAACAGGCCGCCCGCACCCTGGGCGCCGGGCCGGCGCGTGCCTTCCTCACCGCCACGGCGCCCGCCCTGCTGCCCGCCGTCGCCTCGGCCGCATCGGTGGTCTTCCTGTTCTGCGCCACCAGCTTCGGGGTGGTCCTGGTGGTCGGCGGCAGCCGGCTGCGCACCCTGGAGACCGCCGTGTACCAGGAGGTCGTCGGCGCGTTCGACCTGCGGACCGCGGCGCTGCTCGCCCTCGTGCAGATCCTCGTCGTGGTGATTGCGGTCGCCCTGAGCGGCGCACTGCGCGTGCGGGTCTCGCGGCCCTCGTCCGCCGCCCGGCCGCAGCCGTCCCGGCCCGCCGGAGGGGCGCGCTGGGCGGTGCTCGCCGGTGTACCGATCAGCGTGATCGCGCTGCTGTTCCCCCTGGCCGCGCTGGCGCTGCGCTCGCTGCGGCCCGATCCGTCCGGCGCGCTGAGCTTCGACGCCTACCGCCGGCTCACCGGCGACGTGGGCGGCGTCGTGCCCGCCAAGGCGCTGACGATGTCGCTGGTGACGGCGGCCCAGTCCGGTGCGATCGCGCTGCTCGTGGGAGGCGTCGCCGCGGTGGCGATCGCGCGTTCGCGCGGGCCGCTGAGCCGGTTCGCCGACGCCGTGGTGATGCTGCCGCTGGGGGTGAGTGCGGTGACCCTCGGTTTCGGCTATCTGCTTGCGCTGCAGTGGCTGCCCGCGGTCCGCGAGTCGCCGGCGGTACTGCCCTTCGTCCAGGCCCTGGTCGCGGTGCCGCTGGTGGTCCGCGTGCTGGTGCCCGCGCTCGGCTCGGTGGATCCGCGGCAGCGGCAGGCGGCCGCGGTGCTCGGGGCCTCGCCGCTGCGCGTGTTCACCTCGGTGGACCTGCCGGTGATCCGCCGGTCCCTCGCCGTGGCGGCCGGATTCGCGTACGTGGTGACCCTCGGGGAGTTCGGCGCGGCCAGCTTCCTGGTACGCCCCGAGCAGATGACGCTGCCGGTGCTGATCGGCCGGATCTCCGGCCGGCCGGGCTGGGAGAACGCCGCTCTCTCCGCCTCGTGCTCCGTGCTGCTCATCGCGGCCACGGTGCTCGTGATCGGCGTGATCGAGGGGCTCCGCCGCGGCGATGCGGGGCGGGCCGAGTTCTGAACCGGGACAGCGGCGTCCGCGCCGAGAGAGGAGCAGGTGCGTGCTGACCATCGACCGGGTCACCGTGCGTTACGGCGACCGGACCGCCGTCCGGGACGTCGCGCTCACCGTCGGGGACGCCGGCGCGCAGGGGGAGGCCGGCTCGGACGCGGTGACCGCGCTGCTCGGGCCGTCCGGCTGCGGCAAGTCCACCCTGCTGCGTGCCGTCGCCGGACTCGAACCGCTCGCGGACGGCCGCATCGTCTGGGACGGAGCGGATCTCGCGGACGTCCCCACCCACCGCCGCGGCTTCGGCATGGTGTTCCAGGACGGGCAGCTGTTCGGGCACCGGGACGTGGCCGGCAACGTCCGCTACGGCCTGCAGCGGCACGGGTGGCGGCGCGCGGCGGCGGACGCTCGCGTCGCCGAACTGCTCGAGCTGGTCGGCCTGCCGGGCATGGGGTCGCGCCCCGTCGGCGAGCTCTCGGGCGGGCAGCAGCAGCGCGTCGCGCTCGCCCGTGCGCTGGCCCCGCAGCCGAGGCTGCTGCTGCTCGACGAACCGCTCTCGGCCCTGGACCGGCAACTGCGCGACCGCCTCGCCGGCGACCTGCGGCGCATCCTCCGCGAAACCCGCACGCCCGCACTGATCGTCACGCACGACCACGGCGAGGCGGTGGAGTTGGCCGATCACATCGCCGTCCTCGACGACGGCGAGCTGGTCCAGGTGGACCGCCCCGCCCGGCTGTGGCGGCGCCCCCGCACGCCGGACGTGGCGCGGTTCCTCGGCTACACCGTGCTGATCGAGGCGCAGGTGCACGCCGGGGAGGCGGTCAGCGCGCTCGGACCCGTGCCCGTCGACTGCCCCGACGGGACGTTCCGGCTCGGCCTGCGCCCCGGCTCCGTCGTGCTCCAGGCGCACGGGACACCGGCCAGGGTGGTGGGCTCGGTGCCCACGCCCGACGGTGCGCGGATCACCCTCGCCGTCGACGCGGGGGAGGACGAGCTGCTCGTCGACGCGATCGCCGACACCGCTCCCTCCGACGGCGAGACGGTGCGCGTGGCACTCAACCCGCGGCGCGTCGCCGTGATCGGATGAGGACGTGACCGACGTCTTCAGCCCGCGCCAGGCCCGCGCCCTCCTGTCGATCGCCGACACCCTGATCCCGGGCGGCGACGGCCTGCCCGGCGCCCGCGACATCGACCTGCTCGAGTCCGTCTCGCGCACCGCGCAGCACAAGATGCTGCCACGCGAGTTGCGGGAGCTGAGGGCCTTCCTCGACGTGTGGGACACCCGGGGCTTCGGCCTGGTGAACCGCATCGGGCCGCGCAGGTTCTCGGCGCTGCCGCACGCGCGGCGCGAGGCAGCGCTCCTCGCCTGGGGCGGGCACTCGCTGGCCCCGTTCCGGGCGGTGTTCCAGGGCCTGCGGGCGCTCATCATCGGCTCCTACTACATCGCGCCCGACGCCTCCGCCGTCCGCGCCGCGATCGGCTGCCCCGAGGCGCCCGGGCCGCTCCCGGACGCGCCGCAGCGGCCGCTGCACCCCATCCCGATCCCGGCGGGCGGGGCCCGGCTCACAGCCGACGTCGTGGTCGTGGGCTCCGGCGCGGGCGGCGGGACCGCCGCGGCAGTGCTCGCCGCCGCCGGGCTCGACGTGCTCGTCCTCGAACGCGGTGGCTACCAGGACGATCGGGACTTCGGCGCCGGCGAACTGGACGCGCTCACCACGCTGTACGCGGGCCCGCCCGCCGTCTCCGCGGAGGGGCAGTTCGCCTCGTTCATGGCCGGAGGCACCCTGGGCGGCGGCACGGTTGTCAACTGGACCACCTCGTTCCCCACCCCCGAGCACGTGCGCGCGGAATGGGCCGCGCACGGCGCCCACGGCTTCGCGGGCGAGGAGTTCAGCCGGTCCCTCGCGGCGGTGCAGGCGCGGCTGCAGGTGAACACCGACCACGGCGCCGCTTCGTCCCGCGACGCGATCCTCGAACGCGGCCTCACCGCCCTCGGCTGGCACTGCGCGGCCATGCCGCGCAACGTGATCGGCTGCGATCAGGGCGTCGAGTGCGGGCGCTGCGGCTACGGCTGCCGGATCGGCGCCAAGCAGTCCACCGCCAAGACCTGGCTGCAGGACGCGGCCGCCGACGGTGCGCGGATCGCCGTCGGCGTGGATGTGCGGCGCGTCGTGGTCGAGCGGGGCCGGGCCACCGGCGTCGAGGCGACCGGCCCCGACGGGGCCACCGTCACCGTCGCCGCGAGGGCGGTGGTGGTCGCCGCCGGCTCCCTGCAGACCCCGCCTCTGCTGCGCCGTTCCGGACTGCGCAACAAGAGGATCGGCGAGAACCTGCGCCTGCACCCCGTCACCGCCGTCGCGGGCGTGTTCGACGAGGACGTCCGCCCCTGGGAGGGCGGGCTGCAGACCCGCTACTCCACCGAGCACGCCGACCTCGACGGCGAGGGCTACGGCGTCATCTACGAGACCGGGCCCGCGACGCCCGGGGCGAGCACCCTGTTCCAGCCCTGGCACTCCGCGGCGCAGCACGCCGCCGACATGCTCGCCCTCCGCCGCACCGCCCAGGTGGGAGTGCTGGTGCGCGACAGGGGAAGCGGGCGCGTCACCGTCGGGCGCGACGGCGAGCCCGTCGTGCACTACCGGCTCGGCGAGCGCGACGCGGCGCACATGCAGCACGGCGTGGTGGGCGCCGCCCGGATCCTCGCCGCCGCCGGCGCCCGGTCCGTGCGCAGCGCGCACCAGAACCGCGTCAGCGCGGACCTGCCCGGTTCTCTCGACGACTTCGCCGCCGCCGCGCGCCGCGAGGGGTACGCGTCCGCCCGGTGCATGATGATCGCGCTGCACATCATGGGCACCGCGGCGATGGGCGGGAGCCGCGAGACCTCGGCGACGGACCCCGACGGCGCGACGTGGGAGGTGCCCAACCTGGTGGTCGCCGACGCCTCCTGCTTCCCGACGCCCAGCGGCGTGAACCCGATGATCTCCATCGAGGCCCTCGCGCACATGAACGCCGGCCGGCTTGCGGCGCGGCTCGGTTAGCCGCGCTCGTCCTCGGGCAGGTACCAGTCGGGGAGCGGCTCCGCGGCCAGGCGGGTGGTGTCGCCGGGCCGGGTGAGGGTGAACACGGCCCGCTGGATGCGGGGCACGCGATGCATGTCGTCGGCGATCGCCGCCAGCCGCGCGGCCACCTGCGACTCCGGCAGGTCGCCCTCCAGGTCGACGGCGGCGACGAGGAACAGGCGGTCGGCGCCGACCCACTCCATGTGCAGGAAGCTCACCTGCTTGACGTCCGGGTGGGCGAGGAGCGCCTCCAGCATCCGGTTGCGGGCCAGCGGAGTCGCCTCCTCGCCGGTAAGGAAGTCCATGTTGCGGCGGATCAGGAACACCGCCACGAACCCCAGCAGGATGCCGACCGCGATCGAGCCGACCGCGTCCCACGCGGCGTTCCCCGTCACCTGGTGCATCGCCATGGCACCCGCGGCGATGGCGATGCCGATCAGCGCGCTCAGGTCCTCGGCGAACACCGAGCGCAGTACCGGGTTCGAGGTGATCCGCACGTACCGCAGGGGGTGCAGCATCCGCTCCTGCGCCCCGGCCCGGGTCTGCCGCAGCGCCTGCAGGAACGAGGTGCCCTCGAGCACGAACGAGACGGCCAGCACCGCGTAGGCCCAGCCGTAGTCCGTGGCCTCCTCGGGCGCGCCCAGCGCGGAGATCCCGTGCCACACCGACACCGCGGAGCCGACGCTGAACAGCCCGAACGCCGCGAACATCGACCACACGTAGCCGGACCGGCCGTACCCGAACGGGTGGCTCGCGTCCGCGGGCTTCGCTGCCCGCTTGGCGCCGATCAGCAGGAACACCTCGTTGCCCGTATCGGCCCAGGAGTGCGCCGCCTCGGCGACCATCGCCGCGGACCCCGTGACGGCCGCCGCCACCGATTTCGCCACCGCGATCAGCACGTTCGCCGTGAACGCGATGATCACGGTCACCAGGCTCTCGTCGTGCTCGCCGTCCGTCGCGTCGTCGCTCATGCTGCCGATCGTAGGCCCGCCCGGCGCGTCTGCCACCGACGTGACGCACCTGCCGCGCCCCACCGCATCTGCGCTCCCTCTAGGGGCGGACACGTCCCTCTGTCCATGGACAGGGGGAATGCACGCCGCGCGAGGGCAGAACACGTCCCGCTAGGGAGCGCCCCCCGGGGGTGCGGCGCGGGCGGCGTCCGTCCCGCTAGGGAGGGTCGACGGTGACGGGGGAGGGTCAGGCGGCGCGGGTGCGGTTCGGGTTGTCGCGCACGGCCTTCAGCGACCTCTGCATCTCCTTCTTGGAGGCGCCGTCCGCGGCCATCCGGTTGAGCCTGTGGATCACCACGGGGCACTTCAGGCACCGCTTCTTCTTGCGGCAGCACTTCTTCTTGGGCTTGGTGCCCACCAGCTTGTGCGCCTTGGTCTTACCCACGTCAATCAGGTTAGCTCAGCCTAATCCGACGTTGTCAATCGTCACACCGGGCGGGCGCGATTCGGGCCGGAACGCCTGTTCCCCGTAAACTGGCATCGACCAGGCGTGTCCGCACGTCCCTTTCACCGCGCCCGCGTGCGCTTCGCCCGCGCGTGCGCACATGCCAACAGGAGAACCCTTGTGAGCCAGCCCAGCTTCCGCAACGTCGCCATCGTCGCGCACGTCGACCACGGGAAGACGACCCTCGTCGATGCGATGCTGCGGCAGTCCGGCGCGTTCGGCGAGCGCGCCGAGCTGGTGGACCGCGTCATGGACTCGGGTGACCTGGAGAAGGAGAAGGGCATCACGATCCTGGCGAAGAACACGGCCGTGCACCGTGTGAACGCCGACGGCACCACCACCGTCATCAACGTGATCGACACCCCCGGCCACGCCGATTTCGGTGGCGAGGTCGAGCGCGGGCTCTCCATGGTCGACGGTGTCGTGCTCCTCGTGGACGCGTCCGAGGGGCCGCTGCCGCAGACCCGGTTCGTGCTGCGCAAGGCGCTGGCCGCCTCGCTGCCCGTGATCCTCGTGGTGAACAAGACCGACCGCCCCGACGCCCGCATCGAGGAGGTCGTCACCGAGGCGCAGGACCTGCTCCTGGACCTCGCCTCCGACCTCTCCGACGAGGCCGCGGAGGCCGCCGAGCTCGCGCTGGAGCTCCCCGTCGTCTACGCGTCGGGCCGCGAGGGCAAGGCCAGCACCACCGCGCCCGCCAACGGGCAGGTCCCGGACGCCGAGAACCTCGACGAGCTGTTCCAGATCCTGCACGATCACATCCCCGGCCCCAAGGGTGATCCGGCGGCGCCGCTGCAGGCGCACGTCACCAACCTGGACGCCTCGGCCTTCCTCGGCCGGCTCGCCCTGGTCCGCATCCACAACGGCACCCTGCGCAAGGGGCAGACGGTGGCGTGGATGCGCGAGGTCGACGGCGAGCCCGTCATCACCAACGCGAAGGTCACCGAGCTGCTGGCCACCGAGGGCGTCGAGCGTCAGCCCGCCGAGGAGGCCGTGGCCGGCGACATCGTGGCCGTCGCGGGCTTCCCCGAGATCATGATCGGCGACACCCTCGCGGACGTCGAGAACCCCGTCGCGCTGCCCCGGATCACCGTGGACCAGCCCGCCATCTCCGTCACCATCGGCACCAACACGAGCCCCCTCGTCGGCAAGGTCTCCGGCCATAAGCTGACGGCGCGCATGGTGAAGTCCCGTCTCGACTCCGAGCTGATCGGCAACGTCTCGCTCAAGGTGCTCGACATCGGCAAGCCCGACCAGTGGGAGGTGCAGGGCCGTGGCGAGCTGGCGCTGGCGATCCTCGTCGAGCAGATGCGCCGCGAGGGCTTCGAGCTGACCGTCGGTAAGCCGCAGGTGGTCACCCGCAAGGTCGACGGCAAGGTCCACGAGCCCTACGAGCACCTCACCATCGACGTGCCCGAGGAGTACCTGGGCTCGGTGACGCAGCTGCTCGCGAACCGCCGCGGCCGCATGGAGACCATGGCCAACCAGGGCACCGGCTGGGTCCGCATGGAGTTCATCGTCCCGTCGCGCGGGCTCATCGGGTTCCGCACCGACTTCCTGACCGAGACCCGCGGCACCGGCATCGCCAACGCCGTGTTCCACGAGTACGCGCCGTGGGCGGGCGAGATCCGCGCCCGGCACACCGGCTCGCTGGTCTCGGACCGGCAGGGCTCCGTGACCCCGTTCGCGATGATCCAGCTCGCCGACCGCGGCACCTTCTTCGTGGAGCCCGGCGCCGACACCTACGAGGGCATGGTGGTGGGCATCAACCCGCGCGCCGAGGACCTCGACATCAACGTCACCAGGGAGAAGAAGCTGACCAACATGCGTCAGTCCTCCGCCGACGTGATGGAGACCCTGGCCAAGCCCATCAAGCTGGAGCTGGAGGCGGCCATGGAGTTCTGCGCCGCCGACGAGTGCGTCGAGGTGACCCCCGAGGTGGTGCGGGTGCGTAAGGTGCATCTGAACGCCACGGAGCGGGCCCGGGAGCGGTCGCGCGCCAAGTCGCGGGACCAGGCCGCGGGCTGAATCCGGCCCGGTGACGTGTCCGGCGGCGGGGTCGAAGTAGCGGAGATCAGCGGTAGGAGGCACGACGAGTGCGGCACAGGTCCCTGTGGCTGACGGTGGCGTCGGCGCTGCTCGCGAGCACCCTCACCGCCTGCGTCGCGGACCCGCCGCCGGCCGTGCCCGGTTCGGAGACCTCCGCGCCGCCGCAGGCGCCCACCACCACGGGCGCCACGATCGCGGTGGCGATCGACGGACTCGGCGCCGGCTTCAACCCGCACCTCGCGTCGAACTCCTCGTCCGCCTCGCGGGCGCTGGCCGCGATGACCCTGCCGAGCGTGTTCCGTGAGGTCCGGGCCGCCG
The DNA here is from genome assembly GCA_040391845.1 of Tsukamurella paurometabola. Classification (GTDB taxonomy): domain Bacteria; phylum Actinomycetota; class Actinomycetes; order Mycobacteriales; family Mycobacteriaceae; genus Tsukamurella; species Tsukamurella paurometabola_B. The sequence continues at coordinate 14,475 of JBEBXD010000008.1, forward strand.
ACGGCCGGGTGAACCTGCAGCAGAACACCGATCTCGTACCCACCATCGAGCACCCGGCCCCGCTGCAGATCGCGTACACCATCCGGCAGGACGCGCAGTGGTCCGACGGTGCGCCCATCGCCGCCGAGGACTTCGTGTACCTGTGGCAGTCGATGATCACCGCACCCGACACCGTGGGGTCCGCGCCCTACCGGCAGATCGAGTCGGTGGCCTCCGGCGCCGGCGGTAAGCGCGTCATCGTGACGCTCAAGGCCCCGCTGCCCGGCTGGCGGACGCTGTTTCAGAACCTGGTCCCGAGCCACCTGATGAAGGGCTCGCCGGGCGGCTTCAACGGCGCCATGCGCGAGAAGATCCCCGCGTCCGGCGCAGGCTACCTGGTCAAGAAGGTCGACGTGGCGCGCGACGAGGTGACCCTCGAACGCAACGACCGGTACTGGATGACCCCGGCCCGCGTGGACCGCATCGTGCTCCGCAAGGGCGGCACCGACACCCAGCTCGCCAACTCCGTGCGCGGCGGCGACGTGCAGGTGGTGGCGGTGCACGGCGGACCGTCGCTCCTGGCCCAGCTCACCTCCATCTACGAGGTGCGCGCCGTCGAGCAGGTCGATCCCCGGGTCCTGTCGCTCACCCTGAACACCCGCTCGAAGTTCCTCTCCGACGTCGCGGTGCGCCGCGCCCTGTTGGACGCCGTGAACGTGGACCTGTTGACCACCGTCGGCTCCGGGGGCGACGCGGTGCGCCCCGCCCGCGCGCAGGTGCTGGCACCGTCGGACCCCGGCTACGTGCCGACGATGCCGGGGCGGCCCGCCCCCGCGGAGGCCAAGGCGCACCTGGAACAGGCCCTCGCGAGCGCCGGGTACACCCTGCAGAACGCGCCGATCCCGCCCAGCCAGAGCGCGCCGCCCACGCCGGCGACCGAGCCCGCCGCGCCGGGCGCGAGCAGCGACCCGTCCGCGCTGCCGGTGCCGCCGTCGCCGTCGCCGGGGGAGAACGTGCAGCAGTACGTGCGCGACGGTGTGCCGATGTTCCTGCGGATCGGCGTGCCGCAGGGGAACGTGGCCGCGTTCGCCGTGGCCAGCAACGCCACCGACCAGCTGCGCGCGATGGGCGTGTTCGCCTCCGTCGTCTCGCTGGAGCCGCAGGTGCTCGCGGGGACCGCGCTGCTCGACGGCGGCGTGGACGCCGTGGTCGGCTGGTCCAGCACCGGCCCCACGCCGGCCGAGCGGTTCGCCTCCCGGGTGGAGTGCCCGGCGCCGCCGTCGGAGGACGGCGGGGCGAGCGGCGGCGCGACACCCTCGCAGACCCCCGACGCGGAGAACGACCCCACCGCCACCACGGTGGGCGGCAACCTCGCCGGCCTGTGCGACGCCGGACTGCAGGGCCTCGCGCTCGACGGGTTGCGCGGCGGTCCCATCGATCTCGCGGCGATCGACGCGCAGCTGTGGGCCCGCGCCACGGTGCTGCCGATCCTGCAGGACGTGACCCTGACGGCGGTCGGCCCCGGGGTCGCGGGCGTGACCCTGGAGGGCCCGCCGCGCGACGGGGTGTTCACCGGAGTCGAGGGGTGGACCCGCTCGTGACGGGTGCACCCGAGGGGAACGGGCGCCGGCTGCTGCTGGTGCACGCGCACCCCGACGACGAGACGATCACCACCGGCGGGACCATCGCCCGCCACCTCGCCGAGGGGGCGCAGGTCACCGTGGTGACGTGCACGCTCGGCGAGGAGGGGGAGGTGATGGAGCCCCGCTTCGCGCAGCTCACCGCCGACAACGCCGACCAGCTGGGCGGCTACCGGATCGGGGAGCTCACGGACGCGCTCGCCGCGCTGAGCGACCCCGCCGGCCCGCGGCTGCGGCCGCGGTTCCTGGGCGGCATGGGCCGCTGGCGCGACTCCGGCATGGCGGGCACCCCGGCCGCCGAGAATCCGCGCGCCTTCGCCTCGTCGCCCTACCTCGACCCGGCGCACGGCACCCCGCTGTGGGAGCTGGCGTCGGTCATCCGGGAGACGCGGCCGCAGGTCGTGATCACCTACGACGAGGTGGGCGGCTACGGCCACCCGGACCACATCGCGGCGCACCGCCTCACGAACGCCGCCGTCGCCGCGGCCGCCGACCCCGGGCTCCCCGGCCTGCCGGGGGAGCCGTGGGAGGTGGCGAAGCTGTACTGGACGGTGACCGCGCGCGGCGACCTCGACGCCGGGCTAGCCGCCCTGCGCGGCGCGGACCTGCCGGAGGGCTGGCGGGTCGCGGAGCCCGGCGAGCTGCCCGCCCACGACGACGCGTCGATCACCACCCGGATCGACGTCTCCGCGGTCCTGGACCGCAAGCGCGCCGCGCTCCGCGCCCACGCGACCCAGCTCGGCCTGAGCGCGGACGGCGCCGCCCTCGCCCTGACCAACCGCATCGCGCAGCCCATCCACGCCGAGGAGGCGTTCGTCCTCGCGCACGGCGCCCCCGCCCCGGGGCCCGACGGCGTCGAACGGGACCTGTTCGCGGGGGTCGCGTGATGGAACCGCTCGATCGGGTGCTGCTCGGCGCCGCCGCCGTGGGCGGCGGCGTGTGCGCCGTGGGGGCTGTGATGTACCTGTACCTGTATGCCGGTCCCGTGCCGATTCCGCTGTCCGCGATTCTGTTCGGCGCGCTGCTCGCCGGGATCAGCGTCGCGGCCCGCCGGCTCGGCGACCGTCCCTTCCACGGCGCCCTGCCCGTGATCGCGTTCGTGCTGGTGACGGCCGCCTTCATGGCCGGCGGGCCGGGGGGCGACATCATGCTGTACGCCGACTGGCGGCTGCTGCTCCTGCTGGTCTGCGGAATCGGGATGCCTGCGCTCGCTCGATACCTGGCATCATCGTCTAAGTGACGGATGCAACGGAGCAGAATCCCGCTCTTCTTCCGATGCCCTCGGTGCCCCGGCGGGCGGCGGAGCCGTACGTGCCGACGACCTCGGCCATGCGGCGCGCGTTGCGGCGGGCCCGGGACGGTGCGGTGCTGAACGTCGACGAGGCCCAGGTGCTGCTCGCGGCTCGCGGGGACGATCTCGACGACCTCTGCCGCTCCGCGGCGCGGGTGCGCGACGCCGGGCTCCTCGAGGCGGGGCTGACCGGGGCCGACGGCAGCCCCCAGGTCACGTACAGCAAGAAGGTGTTCATCCCGATCACCCGGCTCTGCCGGGACCGGTGCCACTACTGCACGTTCGTGACGGTCCCCGGCAAGCTGGCCGCCGAGGGCCACGGGGCCTACCTCGAGCCCGACGAGATCCTGGACATCGCGCGCCGCGGCGCCGAACTCGGCTGCCACGAGGCGCTGTTCACCCTGGGTGACAGGCCGGAGGACCGCTGGGAGGCGGCCCGGACCTGGCTGGACGAGCGGGGCTACGACTCGACGCTGGACTACGTGCGCGCCATGGCGATCCGCGTGCTCGAGGAGACCGGCCTGTTGCCGCACCTCAACCCCGGCGTGATGAGCTGGGAGGAGCTGTCGCGGCTCAAGCCCGTCGCGCCGTCGATGGGCATGATGCTCGAGACCACCTCGGAGCGGTTGTTCGCCGAGAAGGGGCAGCCGCACTACGGCTCGCCCGATAAGGACCCGGCGGTGCGGCTGCGCACCCTCACCGACGCGGGCCGGCTCTCCGTGCCGTTCACCACGGGGCTGCTCATCGGCATCGGCGAGGACGAACGCGAGCGCGCCGAGTCGATCATGGCCATCCGCAAGGTGCACAAGGCCTTCGGCCACGTGCAGGAGGTGATCGTCCAGAACTTCCGCGCGAAGCCCGATACCGCGATGCGCTCGGCCGAGGACGCGGACCTGCAGACGTACCGCGCTGCGATCGCCGTGACCCGGCTGGTGCTGGGCCCCGCCATGCGGGTGCAGGCCCCGCCGAACCTGGTCTCGGCCGAGGAGTGCCGGCTGCTGCTGGAGGCGGGTGTCGACGACTGGGGCGGTGTCTCGCCCGTGACGCCGGACCACGTGAACCCCGAACGTCCGTGGCCGGACCTCGACGCTCTCGCCGCGATCACCGCCGACGCGGGATTCGAACTGCGGCAGCGGCTCACGGCGCAGCCGAAGTACGTGCGCGCAGGCAACCCGTGGATCGATCCGCGGGTCGCGCCGCACGTCGCGGCGCTCGCCGACCCGGAGACGGGGCTGGCGGACCCCGAGGCGATCCCGGTGGGTCTGCCCTGGCAGGAGCCCGACGAGGACTGGGCGTCGTCGGGGCGGACCGACCTGAACACCGCGATCGACATCGACGGGCGCAACACCGATACCCGCTCGGACCTCGGATCCGCCTTCGGCGACTGGGAATCGGTGCGCGAGCAGGTGCTCTCGCTCTCGGCGCCGGAGAAGGTCGAGTCGGACGTGCTCTCGGCGCTGCGGGCGGCGGAACGGAACCCGGGCGGCCTCTCCGACGACCAGTACCGCGCCCTCGCGTACGCCGACGGCGACGGGCTGGAGGCCCTGGTGGCGCTGGCGGATCAGCTCCGCAAGGACACCGTCGGCGACGTCGTGACCTACGTGGTCAACAGGAACATCAACTTCACCAACATCTGCTACACCGGCTGCCGCTTCTGCGCGTTCGCGCAGCGCAAGGGCGACGCCGACGCGTTCACCCTGTCGATGACCGAGGTGGCCGACCGCGCCGAGGAGGCCTGGCAGGTGGGCGCCACCGAGGTGTGCATGCAGGGCGGCATCGACCCGGACCTGCCGGCCACCGGCTACGCCGACCTGGTGCGCGCGGTGAAGCAGCGCGTGCCGGGCATGCACGTGCACGCCTTCAGCCCGATGGAGATCGTCAACGGCGCGGCCCGCTCGGGGGAATCGGTGCGGGACTGGCTGATCGGGCTGCGCGAGGCCGGGCTCGACACCATCCCCGGCACCGCGGCCGAGATCCTCGACGACGAGGTCCGGTGGGTGCTCACCAAGGGCAAGCTCCCCACGTCCGCGTGGATCGACGTGGTGACCACCGCCCACGAGGTGGGCATCCGGTCCAGCTCCACCATGATGTACGGCCACGTGGACAACCCGTCGCACTGGGTGACGCACCTGAACGTGCTGCGCGGGATCCAGGACCGGACGGGCGGTTTCACCGAATTCGTGCCCCTGCCGTTCGTGCATCAGAGCGCCCCGCTGTATCTCGCGGGCGCGGCCCGGCCGGGCCCGACGAAGCGGGACAACCGGGCGGTGCACGCGCTGGCGCGGGTCATGCTGCACGGCCGCATCGACCACGTGCAGACGTCCTGGGTCAAGCTGGGCACCGCCGGCACGCAGGCGATGCTGCAGGGCGGCGCGAACGACCTCGGTGGCACCCTGATGGAGGAGACGATCTCGCGGATGGCGGGGTCCTCGCACGGATCGGAGAAGACGGTGGCGGAACTGCATGCGATAGCGAACGGAATCGGGCGTCCCGCACGGGAACGCACGACGACGCATGCCCAGCGGGGTGCGGCGTGAACGCGCTGGAGCCGCGGGGCGGCACCCTCACGGGCTCGGTGTCGGACCTGGAGCTGGCGCGCACCGTCGGCGTCTTCGTGACGGTGGCACGCCCGGCGGTGGCCGGGGCGCGTTTCGTCTCGACGCTGGCCGGCCTCACCCCGATCCCCGTGGTGAACGGCTACCTGCGCCGTGATTCCGACGGCCGCTCGCGATGGTGGGTCATCCCCGTCGGCGCGGTGTCGACGGTGGCGGTGGCCTGGCCGGGCACGCTCGGGATCGTCGCGCGCCTGCTCCCGGTGCAGACCTACCTCGGCTTCGCGAACCAGACGCTCGTCGTGGTCGGCGTGGCGGGGGAGCACGGCGTGGACCAGGTGCCCGAGCAGATCGACCTGGTCGCGCGGGTGCTCTCGCGCCGCCAGATCGACGCCCGCGCGCTTCTGGGCGACAAGCCCGGCTTCGGGGACCTGGTGCCCGTCCGGGAGACCGGTGACAAGCTCCGGAGAGGTGTCTTCTCCGCGTTCGGCGCGGTCCGCGACGTGATGCGTACGGTCAAGTCGGCCCGCTCGGCGCTCGAATCGCGGCCGCGTCCCGCCGGCCTGTTCGACACGCTCGGCAAGTTGCCGGTGGTGGGGGCGGTGGCCGGGTACGTGGGCGAGTTCGCCACGCTGCGCGTCATCGAGGCCCGTGCGTCCGACGGTGCGAAGATCCTCGGCCTCGAGGCCGCCTTCGCCGGGACCGCGCCATCGTCGGGCGTCGAGGCGGACCCCGAACCCGAGGCGTAGCCCCGATTCCTGACGGTCCGCGGCGCTAGACTCGGCGCATGACCGCAGCTCGGAGAGTCGACTTGATGTCGCTGGACGACTGGCGCGCCTTGGGGGAGGACGCGGCGGGGCGGTCGGAGCTTCAGGAGGGGGTCCTGATCGTGTCTCCGAGTCCGGTACCGAGGCATCAGAAGGCGGGTTTTCGTCTCGGGTTGGAGCTGCATCCGCAGGTGCCTGACGGCGTCGAGATCGTGCCGGATGTCGATGTCATCGTGGCGAGTGGGTTCCCGCCGACCGTGCGTCGTCCGGATCTCGTGATCGTGAGGGCGGGCACCGCGACGGATATCGTCGCTGCGGATGTGGTGCTCGTGGTCGAGATCCTCTCGCCCGGCACCCGTCGCCAGGATCTGGTGACCAAGCGCAGCGAGTACGCCGACGCGGGAATCCCGCACTACTGGATCGTCGACCTCGACGGGGGCCCGAGTATCGAGGCGCTGCGTCTCGAGGACGGCGCCTACACCGGCGAGGTCGTCACGGGCGCCCTGGAGACTACGGTGCCCTTCGCTCTCCGCGTGGACCTGACCGCGCTCGGCTGAGACGGTCCCGCACCGTCGGAGACTAGGAGATGAGCCCGACGACGGTGGCGGAGATGAACGAGACCAGGGTCGCGCCGTAGAGCAGCTTGAGCCCGAACTTGGCGATCTGGTCGCCCTGCGCCGGGGCGAGGGACTTCGCGGCGCCGGCGATGATGCCGATGGAGCTGAAGTTCGCGAAGGAGACCAGGAAGGTCTGGACGATCGCGGTCGCGCGCTCGCTCATCACCACCGGCCCGCCGGGGTTCTGCGAGGTGAACGACAGCATGGCCACGAACTCGTTGCTGACGAGCTTGGTGGCCATGATCTGGCCGGCCTGCACGCTCTCGCCCCACGGGACGCCCGTGAGCCACGCCAGGGGCGCGAACACGTGGCCCAGCACGTCCTGGAAGGTGGTGCCGTTGAACACCAGGGCGAACAGCCCGTTGATGAGCGCGAGGAGGGCGACGAAGCCGATCAGCATGGCTGCCACCGTGAGCGCGACCTTCGCGCCGTCGAGGATGTACTCGCCGAGCATCTCGAAGAACGACTGCTTCTTCTGCTCGGGCGCGGCGAAGACGTCGTCCTCCGGTGCGATCTCGTAGGGGTTGAGCAGCGAGACCACGATGAACGCGCCGAACAGGTTCAGCACGATCGCGGCGACCACGTACTTGGGCTGGATCATCACCATGTAGGAGCCGACGATGGACATCGAGACCGTCGACATGGCGGACGCGGACAGCGTGTACAGCCGGTTCGGCGGCAGCGTCGGGAGGATCTTCTTGATCGCGATGAAGTTCTCGGACTGGCCGATGATCGCGGAGCTCACCGAGTTGAAGGACTCCAGCTTGGGCATGCCGGTGATCTTCGACAGAACGAGGCCGAGGTACTTGATGATCAGGGGCAGCAGCTTGATGAACTGCAGGATGCCGATGAGCGAGGAGATCACGATGATCGGCAGCAGCACGTTCATGAAGAAGGGGCCGGCGCCGTCGGGATCGGTCTTGTAGTCGACGAGGCCGCCGAAGACGAACGAGGTGCCCTCGTGCGCGTACCCGAGCAGGTTCTTGAAGCCGCGGGAGAGCCAGTCGATCACGGTCCTGCCCACGGGGGTCTTGAGCATGATCAGGCCCAGGGCGAACTGGATGGCGATCATTCCGAGGATGTACGGCGCCTTCTTCTTGACCATGGCGACGTTCCGCGTGGGGAGGAACGCGAGCACCAGGAAGACGAGCAGCCCGAACACACCGACGATTACGTGCACCGGTGAATGAAATCACAACTCGCCGGGTTAGGCGACACTTCTTTGTGAGGGCCTCCCGCGGCGCGGAATACTGTCGGGTGTAGGCAGTCGGTGCGAAGGAGATGACAGGTGACGTACACCATCGCAGAGCCCTGTGTGGATGTGCTCGACAAGGCATGTATCGAGGAGTGCCCCGTCGACTGTATCTACGAGGGCAACCGGATGCTGTACATCCAGCCGGACGAGTGCGTGGACTGCGGCGCCTGCGAGCCCGTGTGCCCCGTCGAGGCCATCTTCTACGAGGACGACGTGCCGGACGAGTGGGCCGAGTACGTGAGCGCGAACATCGATTTCTTCGACGAGATCGGTTCGCCGGGCGGCGCCGCGAAGCAGGGGAAGATCGATTACGACCACCCCTTCATCAAGGCGCTCCCGCCCATGAACACCGAGCACTGACGGGACTGGGCGCATGACCCGTCCGTCGCTCGCCTCGCGGCTGCCGGATTTCCCGTGGGACACCCTCGCGGACGCGAAGGCGAAGGCCGCCGCGCACGTCGGCGGCATCGTGGACCTGTCGGTCGGTACCCCTGTCGATCCGGTGGCGGAGCCGATCCGGCGCGCCCTGTACGAGGGGTCCGCATTCCCGGGGTACCCGGCCACGATCGGCACCCTCGCGCTGCGCGAGACCGCCGCCGCGGCGCTGACCCGCCGGTACGGCACCGTCGAGCTGCCGGAGAACGCGATCCTGCCCGTGATCGGCACCAAGGAGGCGATCGCGCAGCTGCCCACCATGCTGGCCCTCGGCGCGGGCGAGGTGGTGGCGATCCCCGAGGTCGCGTACCCGACCTACGAGGTGGGCGCGTTGCTCGCGGGCGCGCGGCCGGTCCGGGTCGACGGTGCCGCCGGGCTCGGCCCGGAACGCCCCGCGCTGGTGTTCGTCAACTCCCCGTCGAACCCCACCGGGAAAGTGCTGGGCGTCCAGCAGCTGCGCGAGGTGGTGCGGTGGGCGCGCGAGCGGGGCGCGATCGTGGCCTCCGACGAGTGCTACCTGGGCCTGGCGTGGGAGGCGGAGCCCGTCTCGGTGCTCGACCCGCGCGTGTGCGACGGCGACACCACCGGGCTGATCGCGATCCACTCGCTGTCGAAGACCTCGAACCTGGCCTCCTACCGCGCGGGTTTCCTCGCCGGTGATCCGGCGCTGATCACGGACCTGGCCGCGGTGCGCAAGCACGCGGGCGCCATCGTGCCGTTCCCGGTGCAGGCCGCCATGACCTACGCGCTGTCCGTGGACGAGCACGAGGCTCAGCAGCGCGCCCGCTACGCCGCCCGCCGGGCGGTGCTGCTGCAGGCGGTCCGCGGCGCCGGGTTCACGGTGGACCACTCGGAGGCCGGCCTGTACCTGTGGTCGACGCGGGGCGAGCCGTGCCGCGACACCGTCGACTGGCTCGCCGAGCGGGGCATCCTGGCCGCGCCGGGCGACTTCTACGGGCCGCGGGGCGTGCAGCACGTGCGGATCGCGATGACGGCCACGGACGAGCGGATCGCCGCCGCCGCGCAGCGCCTGGCCTGAACGCCCCGGCGCCGGTGCGGCGTCAGCGGGCGAGGAAGTCCAGCAGCATCGCGTCGAACGCGGGCGGCGTCTCCATGCTCGGGGTGTGGCCCGCGCCCGCGATGACGTGCGGCGGCGGTGCGCCGAGCGCCTCGGCGAGCCCGCGGCCCAGCGTCCCCGCGTCGAAGACGTCCTCCGCGCCGACCACGACCGCGGCCCGGCGCCGGCGACACCGGTGAGGTCGCGCCGCTCGGCCCGGCCGCGGAGCGCGGCCGCCGCACCGGCGGGCGGGGACGCCGCGATCATCTCCCTGGCCCGCGCGCACACACGTGGCCGCTCCGCGACGGTGGTGGGACCGAGGACCGCGGGTAGGAACTCCTCACCGTATCGGGCGGTGCCCTCGGCCTCGAGGCGGTCGGCGAGCGCGAGCCTGCCCGCGCGCACCTCGGCCGTGTCGAGCCCGGCGAAGGTGTCGCTCAACAGGATCGAGGTCAGGCGCGGCCCGGCGGCCGAGGCGAGTTCGAGCGTGACCTGCCCGCCCATCGAGTAGCCGACCGCCGCGAACTCGGTGGCGCCGAGCGCATCGAGCACGTCCAGGGCCGCCTCGGCGTGGTGCCGCAGCGGGATCCGCGCGCCGGGCGGGGTGGGTTCCGAGTCCCCGAGACCGAGCAGGTCGATCGCCACGGGCCGCAGGCCGGCACCGGCCAGCGACGCGAGCTGCGGCTCCCACATCCGGCGGGAGAACAGGAACCCGTGCAGCAGCACGACGGTGCGGCCCGCCCCCGCGGTCGTGACGCCGACGGGGCCGTGCCGGGTGCCGATCCGCTGGTCCGTCACGGGCCGGGGGAGTCGAGGGCGATGTCGGACGGGTGGGTCGACAGGGGAGTGACCTCCACCGTCATCCACGGGAACAGCGGTAGGCCCCAGAGGATCTCGTGCAGCCGCTCGTTGTCGGTCACGTCGAACACGGACACGTTGGAGTACTGGCCGACGATCCGCCAGATGTGTTTCCACTCGCCGCCCCGCTGCAGTTCCTGGCTGTAGGCCTTCTCGGCGGCGATGGTCTCCGCGCGCAGGTCCGCGGCGATCCCGGCCGGGATCGCCACGGCCATGCGTACCGCGTACAGGGGCATCAGACGGTCTCGGGGTCGAGCACGAAGTCGTACACCACGACCTCACCCTCGCCGTCGGCCGCGGGCTGCGGGTCCAGCATCAGCTCGGGCTTGACCGCGGAGGCGATGTCGTCGCCGTTGTGCGGGTCGCCCGGGAAGTACAGCTGGGCGGTGAGCAGGTCCTTGCCCGGGGCCGAGACCTTCAGGTGCAGGTGGGCGGGGCGCCACGCGTGCCAGCCGGCGGCGGAGATCAGCTTGCCGCAGGACCCGTCGGTGGGGATCATGTACGGCGCCGGGCGCACGGTGCTGATCTCGAACCGGCCCTCGTCGTCCGCGATGACGGTGCCGCGCAGGAGCCATTCGGGCAGCCCCGGCGCGTACTGGGAGTAGAAGCCGTTCGCGTCGGCGTGCCAGATCTCCACCTTGGCGCCGGGCAGCGGCGCACCGTCGAGGTCGCGCACCTGGCCCGTGAACACCAGTGGGGTACCGGGCTCGTCGTCGCGGCGGGGGAGCGAACCCTTGCCGTTCTCGCCGACCACGGGCGCGTTCGGCACGTAGTACGGGCCTTCGATGGTGCCCTTGTTCCCCTTGTGGTGGGCGTTGTTGACCTCCTCGACCACGTGCTCGATCCACACGTCGAGGAACAGCGGCCACTCGCCGTCCTGACCGACGCCGATCAGCCAGGACTTCAGTGCGTCGTACTCGGGGTAGGTCACGTGGTGGCGCCGCACCACGTCGTGGACGGCGGTGAGGACCTCGGTGGCGAGCTGCGAGACCCGCTCGGGCGGGGTGTCGGCGGTGCCGCCCTGCTTGTTGAGGAACGCGGCGGTGGCGCCGGCTCCGGAATCGGCTGCCTTGGCTTCGAACTCGGTGCTGGTCATGATTCTTCTCCTTGTGTTGGCTGCTGGGCTGAGAAAGGGGCTGGGCTCAGGTGAGGCGGTAGTGGGCGAGCTTGTCGGGGTCGACGGTGACGCCGCTCCCGGGCCCGGGGGGCACGGCGAGCTCGCCGTCGACGATGCGGAGGGGCTCGGTCAGCAGGTCGTCGGCCATGTCCAGGAAGTTCGAGAGCTCGCCGGCGCGGGCGCTGGTGGCGGGGTGCGCGGCGCCGAACGCGACGGTGCACGCGGTGCCGAGCTGCCCGTCGATCTGGTTGCCCATCACCACCTCCACCCCGAGGCCGGTGGCGAGGTCCCGGATCTCCTGGGAGCCGGTGAATCCCGTGCGTGCGGTCTTGATGGAGACGGCGGTGGCGCCGCCGCCGAGCAGCTCGCGGGTGACCTCCGCGGGGGTGGTCGCGGATTCGTCGCCGACGAAAGGGATGCGGCACGCGGCCACGAGCCGCCGGCGGCCCAGCACGTCGTCCGCCGGGCACAGCTCCTCGGCCAGGGTGAGCCCGGCGTCGGCGAGCATGTCGAGTGCGCGCAGTGATTCCGACGGGCTCCAGCCGCGGTTGCCGTCGATGTACAGTTCGGCCTTGTCTCCCAGGGTGTTCCGCAGCGCACGGACCACGTCCACGTCCAGGTCGATCGGCCTGCGGCCCACCTTCACCTTGAACGTGTCGATGCCGTAGCGGTCCCGGATCGCGGCCGCCTCCTGCGCCATCGCCGCCGGCGCGTCGAAGCCGAGCATGTGGCACACGCGCATCCGGTCCGTGTGGCCGCCGAGCGCGCGGCTCACCGAAGTGCCCCAGGACTGGGCGAGGACGTCCCAGACTGCCATGTCGATCGCCGCCTTCGCCGCGGGATTGCCCACGGTGCGGTGCATCCGGGAGTGCAGCACGGCGCGGCGGTCCGCGTCCTGCCCCACGAGCTGGGGGGCGAACACCCCGTCGATCACGGCGACGATGCCGGCCTGCGTCTCCCCGTAGGTGAAGGGGCGGGGCGGGGCGTCGGCGTGGCCCACGAGGCCGCCCTCGGTGCGGACCCGCACCAGCACGTGGTCGGCGTGGGTCACCTCGCCGGAGGCGAACGCGAGCGGCTTGACGTAGGGGATCCGGTACGGGATCGCGTCGATGGCGGTGATGCGCAGGTCGTTCATGCCGCGGTCTCCTGGTCGTCGGTGAGGTCGGTGTCGCGCAGCGCGTCGAGGACGCGGGCGAGGAGCGGCGCGTCGTCGTCCGCGCGCCAGGCGAGGGCCAGTTCCACGCTCTCGGTGCCGGCGAGATCGACGAACTGCACGCCGGGGAGCTGCACGGAGCTCGCGGTGCGCGGCACCAGCGCGATCCCGAGCCCTGCGGCGACCAGCGCCAGCAGCGTGGAGGTCTGCGGAACCTGGTGCGCCCGGCGGGGCGTGAAGCCTGCGGCCGCGCAGGTGCGGACCACGGCACCGTCGACCACGGAACCGGTGTCGGCGGGGTAGGTGACGAAGGGCTCGTCCCGCAGGTCGGCGACGGTGACGTCCGGGTCGCCGTCGTAGCGGTGGCCCTGGGGCAGGGCCAGGATGAGCGGCTCCGCGAACAGGATCCGGTGGGCGATGCCGGCGACGGCCACGGGTGTGCGCAGCACCGCCAGGTCCAGCCGGCCGTCGGTGAGGGCGGTGGCCTGGTCCGGCGTCAGCATCTCGGTATCGATCGCCAGCTCGATGTCCGGGAGCTCCGCCTTCACGCGGCGCACCACGCGGGGGAGCACGCCGTACGAGGCGGAGCCGGTGACCCCCACCCGGAGCACGCCGCTCGCGCCCTGGCCGATCAGCCGGGCGCGGGCGACGGCGTCGTCGAGTTCGGCGAGGATCCGTCGCACCTCGACGGCGAACGCGCGACCGGCTTCGGTGAGCTCGACCTGGCGGGTGGTCCGCTCGAACAGCGGCGTCCCGAGCGAGTCCTCGAGCTGCCGGACGGTCCGCGACAGCGCGGGGCCGGCGATGTGCAGCCCGTCCGCCGCGCGGCCGAAGTGCTCGGTCCGTGCCACGGCCAGGAACTGGCGCAGGTGTCGCAATTCCACGGCGTCCTCCTCGGCGGTCGGCGATGTGTGACGTGCATCTCACGCTAGGGCGGGATATTGAGAAACACCAGGACTTATTTCCGCAATATTGGTGCTGATCAGGCACTAATAACACCCTGGTGGGTTGCTAGCGAAACGTCCGGCGCGCGAGACCGTGCCCGGGGGCCACGGTGATGGGGATCACAGCCACTGAGTCGAACGGAGGTCTCCCATGACCGTCACCGAACCCACGCCGGCCCCTCCCGCCGCCATCGACCACGCCATCGACGAGCGCCCGGCCGACGGGATCTACCGGGTGAACCGCAACATCTTCACCGACGAGGAGATCTTCGAGCTCGAGATGAAGTACATCTTCGAGGGCAACTGGGTGTACCTCGCGCACGAGAGCCAGATCCCCGAAGCCGGCGACTACTACACCACCCACATCGGCCGGCAGCCGGTGGTGATCACCCGCAGCGGCGACGGCGAACTGAACCTGCTCATCAACGCGTGCGCGCACCGCGGCGCCATGCTGTGCCGCAAGAAGACCGACAATCGCAGGACGCTGACCTGTCCCTTCCACGGCTGGACGTTCCGCAACGACGGCCGCCTGCTCAAGGTGAAGGACCCCGACGGTGCCGGGTACCCGGCCCAGTTCGACACCGACGGCAGCCACGACTTGACCCGGGTGGCGAAGTTCGGGAACTACCGGGGCTTCCTGTTCGGCTCGCTCAACCCGGACGTGGTCCCGCTCGAGGAGCACCTCGGCGACACCACGGCGATCATCGACATGCTGGTGGACCAGTCGCCCGAGGGGCTCGAGGTGCTCCGCGGCGCATCCACTTACACCTACGACGGCAACTGGAAGGTGCAGGCGGAGAACGGTGCCGACGGCTACCACGTGACGGCCACCCACTGGAACTACGCAGCCACCACCAGCCGGCGCAACACCGGCGACTCGACCAACACCACCAAGACCGTGGATGCCGGCCAGTGGGGCAAAGCCGGCGGCGGCTACTGGTCCTACCCGTACGGCCACCTGTGCCTGTGGACGTGGACCGGCAACCCCGAGGACCGACCGCTCTGGGGCCGGATGGACGAGCTCAAGGCGGAGTACGGGGAGGCCAAGGGGGAGTTCATGGTCCGCGGCTCCCGCAACCTGTGCCTGTACCCGAACGTGTACCTGATGGACCAGTTCTCCACCCAGATCCGGCACTTCCGGCCGATCAGCGTGGACAGGACCGAGGTCACCATCTACTGCATCGCACCGAAGGGCGAGTCGAAGGAGAACCGGGCCTGGCGGATCCGCCAGTACGAGGACTTCTTCAACGCCACCGGCATGGCGACGCCGGACGATCTCGAGGAGTTCCGCAGCTGCCAGAAGACCTTCCTGGCCACCGCCGCCCAGTGGAACGACATGAGCCGCGGCGCCGAGCACTGGCTCGACGGCCCGGACGAGGTGGCCACCACCCTCGGCATGAGCGGGGTGATCTCCTCCGGCGTCAAGAACGAGGACGAGGGGCTCTACCCCGTGCAGCACCGGTACTGGCAGGAGGCGCTGCTGGCCGGCCTGCAGTCCGACGCCGCGAAGGGGGCCGTCCGATGAGCGCCCCGACGACCGGCGCCGGGCCCGGTGTGCGCGCCGTCGACCAGCACGTGATCGAGCAGTTCCTGTACCGCGAGGCGCGGCACCTCGACGACCGGGAGTTCGAGAAGTGGCTGGACTGCTACGCCGACGACTGCGAGTTCTGGATGCCGGCGTGGGCGGACGACGACCGGCTCACCGAGGACCCGCAGACCGAGGTCTCGCTGGTGTACTACCCGGACAAGGCGGGGCTCACGGACCGCGTCTTCCGGATCCGCACCGAGCGCTCCTCCGCGACCTCGCTCCCGGAACCGCGCACCAGCCACAACATCACCAACGTGGAGGTGATCGAGCGCCGCGGCGATCTCGTGGACATCCGGTTCAACTGGCACACCATGTACTTCCGCTACGACACCGTCGACCCGTACTACGGGACCACCATGGCGACGCTCGACTTCTCCGGGGAGCAGCCGCTGTTCCGGCGCAAGACGGTGGTGCTCAAGAACGACTACATCCACCACGTGGTCGACATCTACCACGTCTGAACGGGCGGAAGGGATCTCATCATGGCGCATCAGGTGGCGCTCGCCTTCGAGGACGGGGTGACCCGGTTCATCACGGTCGACCCCGGGCAGACGGTGGCGGACGCGTCGTACCGGCAGCGGATCAACATCCCCCTGGACTGCCGCGACGGCGCGTGCGGAACGTGCAAGGCGCTCTGCGAGTCCGGGAGCTACGACGGCGGGACCTACGTCGAGGACGCGCTCACCGCCGACGAGGCGGAGCAGGGCTACTGCCTGCCCTGCTCGATGTCGCCGACGTCCGACCTGGTGCTGCAGATCGCCAGCACCTCGGCGGTGGCGAAGACGCAGGTGGGCGAGTTCGAGGCCACCGTGACCGGGATCGACCGGCTCACGCCGAGCACCGTCGGCCTGCGGTTGCGCGCCGATGAGCGCGAGCGCCTGGCCTTCCTGCCGGGGCAGTACGTCAACATCGCCGTCCCCGGAACGGGCGACGACGGTGCGCCCGACGCCGAGCGCTCGTACTCCTTCGCCTCGCACCCGGACGACGAGGAGCTCGAGTTCCTGGTGAAGCTGATCCCCGAGGGCGGGGCCATGTCCACCTGGCTCGCCGAGCGCGCCCGGGTGGGCGAGCGGGTGCGCTTCCGTGGCCCGCTCGGATCGTTCTTCCTGCGCGAGGCGAAGCGGCCCGTGCTGCTGGTGGCCGGGGGCACCGGTCTCGCGCCCATGCTGTCGATGCTGCGCTCGATCACCACCCGCGACCCGGGACGCACCGTGGAACTGCTCTACGGGGTATCGAACGACGAGGACGTGACCAAGCTGGACGTCCTCGAGGGGTTCCGGGACACATTGGGGGCGTTCGACTTCCACCACGTGGTCTCGTCCCCGGCGAGCAGCGCGCCCCAGCGCGGCCACGTGACGGACATCCTGCGCACCTCGCAGCTGCACGGCGGCGACGTGGCGGTGTACCTGTGCGGGCCGCCGCCGATGATCGACGGCTTCCGCGCCGAACTGGACAGGCTCGGCGTCACGCCCACCGGCTTCTACTACGAGAAGTTCCTGCCCGCGGCCCCCGGCGCCACTCCGGCTGCAGCCGCAACGCGGGCCGCCGCCGCGGCCGTCCCCGCACCTGCTCCGGAGGAATCCCCGACCCCGGCCACCCCCGCCGCTGCCGCTGCCTCCCGGGACGCGCGGTCGGACCCGGGGAGGTCCGTCCCGGCCGGCACCGTCGGGCCGCTCTCCGCCGCGGGCGTGCTGGTGGAGGCGGGCGGGGCACTGATCGCGAACCCCGCAGCGCGGGGCGTCGCCGGGCAGTCCCTGCTGCCCGCCGCCGAGATCACGCCGCTCGTCGAACCCGCCCCGGCGGTGGCGGCCACCACCGCTCCCGACGGCTACGAGATCGGCGAGGAGCACCCGGACATCCGCAAGTCGGACGCGGTCTTCGAGGCCCGCGAGGCGCTCGAACTCGGCGCGCTGGAACTGGTGGTGGGCCGGCTGCGCTCGCCGCAGATCGCGGGCTACCGGCTGCTGGCCGAGGCGACCGTTCCCCACCTGGACGGCGACCGGCTGGTGGACGCCGCGGGCTACACCGAGAGCAACGCGGCCTTCCACGACTACCTGTTCACGCTCACCGGTAACGAGCACCTGCTGGCCGCCTATCAGGCGCTCGGGGTGCGCAGCCACATGGACACTACCCTGCGGGAGGCCACCTGGATCCACCCGCTGTGCGCGCAGGACCATCTGGACATCGTGGACGCGATCGAGGCGGGCGATCGGGAGGCCGCGCGCACGCTGATCACCGAGCACGCCCGCCGGTCCATGGAGACCACGCGGCGGGCGATGACCGAGCAGGAACTGGCCCGCCGCCCGAAGTTCCTGCACCCCGGCCGGTTCACCGGCAAGGTGGTGGTGGTGACCGGTGCCGCGCAGGGGATCGGCGAGCGGGTGGCGCGGCGCATCCACGCGGAGGGCGGGCACGTGGTGGCCGCCGACCGCTCCGAGCTGGTGCGGCCGCTGGCCGACGAGCTCACCAGGCACGGGAACGAGGCCGTCCCCGCCGTGGTGGATCTCGAGACGCTCACCGGTGCACAGGATCTGGCGGCCCAGGCGATCGAACGCTTCGGCCGGGTCGACGTGCTGATCAACAACGTGGGCGGCGCGATGTGGTTCAAGCCCTTCACCGAGTTCAGCGAATCGCAGATCACGGCGGAGGTCACGCGGTCGCTCCTGACCACGCTGTTCGCCTGCCGGGCGGTGCTCCCGTCCATGCAGCGCCGCGGCCACGGCGTGATCGTCAACGTCTCGTCGGTCGCCACCCGGGGGGTGCACCGGGTCCCGTACTCGGCCGCCAAGGGCGGCGTGAACGCCCTCACCGCCTCGCTTGCGATGGAGTACGCCGAGAGCGGGATCCGCGTCGTGGCCTCCGCGCCCGGGGGCACCGAGGCGCCGCCGCGCCGCATCCCCCGCGGCGGTGACGTGCCGGAGACCGAGGTCGAGCGGGACTGGTTCCAGGCCCACATCGATCAGACGCTCGAGTCGAGCCTCATGCACCGGTACGGGACTCTCGACGAGCAGGCCGCCGTGATCTGCTTCCTGGCGAGCGACGAGGCCGGGTACCTGACCGGCTCCGTGCTCCCGGTCGGGGGCGGGGATCTCGGCTGAACGGCCGCCACGGGCCCGGCGCGCCCGCCTATCGTGGAGCGATGGACCCCTGGTCGGTGCGGCGGATCCGCGCAGCGCGAATGGCGGTGGTCGGTGACCGGACCGGGCGCGGGGCCCGCGCCCTCGCCGCCCTGGCGCATCCCGGTGCGGGGGTCGTGCAGGCGCTCGGCGGGCCGGGGTCGGACGATGGTGCGCGGGTCCGCGCCGCCCTCGCCGCGGGCGGCGCCGTCGTGGTCGCCGACGCGCAGCGGCTCGCCGCCTCGGACCTCCACGACCTCGCCGCGCAGGCGCAGCGGGGCACTCCCGTCGTGCTGGCGCGGGCGCTCGCGGAGCGGCCCGCCGCAGACCTGTGGTCCGGCGCCGCGGACGTACTCGGGTCCGAGGTGCGGATCACGATCGACGCCTTCTCGGCCGAGGAGACCGCCGCGCTCGCCCGGGACGTCGGCGTCGAGCTGACCGCGGCCGCCGCGCTGCGCGTGCACCGGCTGACGGGGGGCGAGATCGAGGCCACCCTGGCAGCGTTCGACGATGCGGCCCGCACCGGTGGGCCCGTGGACGCGGTACCGGCGGGGGAGTCGGCGCGGGTGGCGCAGGCGCTGGCGGAGGTCGGCGCGTTCGCCGCGCACGTCGCGCTGGCCTCCGCGGTCCTCGGCGCCGCCTCCCCGGCGGACCTCGGAGCGGTGGCGGAGGAGGTGGTGAGCGCAGAGACGCTCGACGCGCTCGCCGCACGTGGGCTGCTGCGCGTGCGCCGCGACCGCGAAGGTCCCTCGGTCTTGCCCCCGCCGCCGATCGTCGCCCGTGCGGTGATCGAGGCCTCGTCCTGGGCCGACCGGTCGCGGGTGCACCGCGCGGCGGCGGAGATCGTCGATCCGCACCGCGCGCTGCGCCACCGCGCGGCCGCGGAACTGCGGCCCGACCCCGCCCTGGCGCGCGCGCTCGCGCAGGACGGGTCCGATCTCGCGGCGCGCGGCGAATGGTCCTCGGCTGCAGAGGCGTTCGCTGCCGCCACCGGCGTCGCTGACGATACGGGCGCGGCGCACGAGCTGCGGATCGCCGCCGTGGACGCCTACGTCAGCGCGGGAGACCTCGGCGCCGCACGGGAACTGGTGCCGGCCATCGAGGCGCTGCCGCCCAGCCCCGAACGGGACTCGGTGCTGGGCTACGTGGCGATCCAGTCCGGCAGGCCGGCGGAGGCGCGGGACCGGCTGGAGCGGGCGTGGCGCGCGGTGAACCCGCGGACGAGCCCGCTGCGGGCGGCGCGGATCGCGCACCGTCGGGCACTGGACGCCCTGGTGCGCTGGGACGGGCCGGCCCTGATCGAGTGGGCGGACCGCGCCATCGCGCTCGGCGGGGACGCGCCCCCGGCGATCGAATCGCGGGCGTTCCGCGGGCTCGGCGCCGCCGCGGCGGGCGACCTGCTGGGCGCCGTCCGCGCCGTGGACGCGGGTCTCGCGGAGACCGACCTGCCGGTGGCGGTCTCGCAGCGGCTGATGCTGGGCGTGGGGTGGATCCAGTACGGGCTGGGCGATCTGGAACGCGCCCGCACCGCGCTCACCGCCGCGCGCGAGGCGGTCGGCGGGGCGCACCGGGTGAAGCTGTGGGCTCTGGGCTGGCTGGCGCGGGTGCAGTTCGAGAGCGGCGACTGGGACGATGCGCTCGAGAGCGCGCGGGAGGCGGTGGAGCTGGGCGACAGCACGGGGATCGTGCTGTGCTCGCCGCTCGCGCACTGGACGGCGGCGGAGATCCTCGCCCTCCACGCCGTGGCTGCCAGGGTGCCGCCGACCGGCTATCTCACGCAACGCATCCCGGCGGCGCTGGCCCGGGCGGCCGCGGCGCGCGGCGGCCCGCGGGAGGTGCTCGCGGCGGTGCAGCCGCTGCTTGCCGATCCGGCTGCGCGGGCCGTGGGGCCGGATTTCTGGCCCTGGCACCCGGTGGCGGCCCGTGCGCTCGCCGATTCGGGGCGCGGGGAGGAGGCCCTCGCCCTGCTCGACGAGGCGCCGGCGCCGCGGAGCGTGCCCGGCCGGATCCGGATGCGCGCCGCTCGGGCGGCGGCCGCCGAGCCGGGCGTGGCGGCCGACGCGCTGCGGGCCTGCCTGGGCGACGCGGGGCCGTTCCTCGTCGCGGTGGGCGGCCTGCACCTGGACCTGGGAATGCTGTTGCGCCGCACCGGGCATCGGCGGGACGCCGCCCATCACCTCTCCGAGGCCGAGGCGGTGTTCGAGGCGTTGGGCGCGCACGCGCCGTTGCGGACCACGGACCGCGAGCTGGGGCGTGCGGGCGGGCCGGACGATGCGGACGTCACGGCGGCCTTGACCCCGCACGAGCTGAACGTCGCCCGGCTCGTCGTGGCGGGCAACACGAACCGGCGCGTGGCGGAACAGCTCTACCTGTCCCCGAAGACGGTGCAGTTCCACCTCACCAGGATCTTCGCCAAGCTGGGCGTGGCTACCCGGGGCGAGCTCTCCGCCCGCTACGGCGCGGAGCTCGAGGGCGGCACGGATCGGCCGTGAGCGCGGAGCGCACAACCGCTCCTTCAGTGTAGGAAATCCACATCCGTCTCTGCTACGCTATAGCAAACGACAGCGGGGTTACGTTTCGATGAGGTGGTGAAAGATGACATTCACGAAAGCGAGGATCGTTCTGGTTCCCGTGCTCAGCACACTGGTGGTGCTCTGCGGCATCGGACTGTGGATGGTCGAATCACACCTCGTGAACTCGTACACGGGCTGCGGGGGCACCGGCTCGGCCCGTGCCGTGCCCGAGGTGCGGACTCAGGACGTGGGGACGGGCGATCGCCTCGTCGGGCGCGCACTCAAGGCCGAATGCGGCGGCGCGGGGCGCAGCGAACTCGGGAAGTAGAGTTCACCGTCCCCGCGCGCCGGGGTCAGTTCTTGTGCAGCGCGGCGTTGAGCTCCACGCCCTCGCTCTTCCACGGCACCACCTCGACGGCGCCGGTCACCGAGTTGCGGCGGAACAGCAGGTTACTGCGGCCTGCCAGCTCGCGCGCCTTGACCTGTGTGCCGTCGGGGCCGGTCACCTTGGTGCCCGCGGTGAGGTAGAGGCCCGCCTCGAGCACGCAGTCGTCGCCGAGCGGGATGCCCAGGCCGGAGTTGGCGCCCAGCAGGCACCGCTCGCCGAGCGCGATGATCTCCTTGCCGCCGCCGGAGAGGGTGCCCATGGTCGATGCGCCGCCGCCCACGTCGGAGTGGTCGCCGATCACCACGCCGGCCGAGATCCGGCCCTCGACCATCGCGGTGCCGAGCGTGCCCGCGTTGAAGTTCACGAAGCCCTCGTGCATCACGGTGGTGCCCTCGGCGAGGTGGGCGCCGAGCCGCACCCGGTCGGCGTCGCCGATGCGCACGCCGGTGGGCACCACGTAGTCGACCATCCGCGGGAACTTGTCCAGCGAATACACCGTGACGTGCCCGCGGGTGCGCAGCGCCGCCCGGACCAGCTCGAAGCCGGCGGGGGAGCAGGGGCCGAAGTTGGTCCACACCACGTTCGCGAGCAGGCCGAACTGGCCCTCGAGGCTCAGCCCGTGGGGCTGGACCAGCCGGTGGCTGAGCAGGTGCAGGCGCAGGTACACGTCGTGCGCGTCGATCGGGGCCGCGGCCAGGTCCGCGATGGTCGTCTCGACCACCACGATGCGCACCCTGCGGTCCGCGTCCGGCCCGGCGAGGGCGGTCAGCTCGGCGGGTGCGCCCGCCGGGTCCTGGACCGATCCGACGGTGCCGCCGCCCTCCGTCAGCGCGGGGGCGGGGTACCAGGTGTCGAGCACCGTCCCGTCCTCGGTGAGGGTGGCCAGTCCGTACGCCTTCGCTCCACGATTCGTCACGCCGCTCAGGGTACCGGGGCCGGGCCGAGGGGGCGTGGAGAGGATACGGTGCACCCCGTGGCCACGATCCCCAAAACGTCCAAGCTCGCGAGCCGCATCGACCGGGCCGTCGACGACGGTGACCTGGCGCGGGTCTCGGCGCTCATCGCCCCGCTGGTCGCCCACGACGTGAGCGACGTCCTGGAGCGGCTGAGCCGCAAGGATCGCGCCGTCGTCTTCCGGCTGCTCCCCAAGGACGAGGCCCTCGTCGTCTTCGAGACGCTCGACGCGTCGCTGCAGGGCGAGCTGATCGGGGACCTGCAGGACGATCAGGTCACCGGGCTGTTCGCCGACCTCGACCCGGACGATCGGGTCAGCCTCCTCGACGAGCTGCCGGCCACGGTGGCCGCCCGCCTGCTGCACGGTCTGCCGGAGGGCGAGCGCGCCGCCACCGCGGCCCTGCTCGGCTATCCGCAGGGTTCCGTGGGCCGCGAGATGACCCCCGAGTTCGTCTCCGTCCACCCCGAGCACACCGCGGAGCGGGCCCTGGAGGCCGTGCGCGCTCGGATCGACGAGGTCGAGACGATCTACGGCATCCCCGTGGTGGGTCCCGGGCGGGTGCTGGTCGGCATCGTCGGGCTGCGCGGCCTGCTGCGCAGCGCCCCGGACACCCCGGTCAGCGCGATCATGAACGTGGCCGGCACCGCGCACGCCCGGGAATCGGCGGAGGACGCCGCCCGCCGCAGCGCGGAGCAGCGACTGCTGGTGATGCCCATCGTCGACGACGAGAACCGGCTCGTGGGCATCCTCACCGTGGACGACGCGCTGCGGATCCTGGAGGAGGCGGAGAGCGAGGACGCCGCGCGCCAGGGCGGCGTGGAGCCGCTGAACCGCCCGTACCTCGCGACGCCGGTGCGGACGCTGGTGCGCTCGCGGGTGGTGTGGCTGCTGGTCCTCGCGATCGGCGCGACGCTCACGGTCAAGGTGCTCTCGGTGTTCGAGGACAGCCTGCAGGAGATGGTGGTGCTGTCGCTGTTCGTGCCGCTCATCATCGGCACCGGCGGCAACACCGGCAACCAGGCGGCGACCACCGTGACCCGCGCGCTCGCCCTGGGCGACGTGGCGACGTCCGACGTGCTGCGGGTGCTCGGCCGCGAGATCCGCGTGGGCGCGACGCTCGGGCTCGTGCTCGGCGGCCTCGGCGCGCTCATCTCCGGCGCGCTGTTCGGCACCGACGTGGGGCTCGTCATCGGCGCCACGCTGCTGTGCGTGTGCACCATGTCGGCGGCCGTCGGCGGGCTCATGCCGCTGGTCGCGAAGGCCGTCCGGGTGGATCCGGCCGTGTTCTCCAACCCTTTCATCAGCACGTTCGTGGACGCGACCGGACTCGTCGCGTACTTCCTCATCGCGAAGGCGATCCTCGGGATCTGAGCACTACCCTGTGGGGGTGACTCTCGAACTCGACGCCGATCCCATCGACCTGACCGCCGCGCTGGTGGACATCCCCAGCGTCAGCCACGACGAGGAACGGATCGCGGACGAGGTGGAGGCGGCGCTCCGCGCGCTGGGCCGGTTCGAGGTGCTGCGGGTGGGCAACAACGTGCTCGCGCGCACCGATCGCGGCCTGCCGCAGCGGGTGATGCTCGCCGGCCACCTCGACACGGTGCCGATCGCCGACAACGTGCCCAGCCGCCGCGAGGGCGTTGCGAGCGCGGCGACGGGTGAGGTGATCGACGTGCTGCACGGCTGCGGCACCGTCGACATGAAGAGCGGCGACGCCGTCTTCCTGCATCTCGCGGCCACGATGGACGACCCCGCCTACGACCTGACCCTGATCTTCTACGAGTGCGAGGAGATCGCATCGGAGTTCAACGGGCTCGGGCGCATCGAGCGCGAGCTCCCGCAGTGGCTCGCCGCCGACGTCGCGATCCTGGGCGAGCCCTCGGGCGGCCTCATCGAGGCCGGCTGCCAGGGCACCATCCGCGTACGTATCACGGCGGGCGGTGTGCGCGCGCACAGCGCCCGGTCGTGGCTGGGGGACAACGCGATCCACAAGCTCGGACCGGTGCTCACCGCACTTCAGGCGTACCAGGCGCGCACCGTCGAGATCGACGGCTGCGAGTACCGCGAGGGCCTGCAGGCCGTACGGATCGAGGGCGGCGTGGCCGGCAACGTGGTGCCCGACGAGGCCCTCGTGGACGTCAACTTCCGGTTCGCGCCGGACCGCACCGTCGACGATGCCGTGGCGCACGTCCGCGAGGTCCTGGCCGCCCCGCTCGCCGACGGTGCGCTGGGCTTCGAGGTGACCGACGCCGCGCCCGGCGCGCTGCCGGGCCTCGGCGCCCCCGCCGCGGCGAAGCTCGTGGCGGCCGCGGGCGGCCGGTTCCGGGCGAAGTACGGCTGGACCGACGTGTCCCGGTTCGCCGCGCTGGGCATTCCCGCCGTGAACTTCGGCCCCGGCGACCCGAACTACGCGCACAAGCGCGACGAGCACGTCGAGACGGCGCAGATCACCGAGGTGGCCGCCGTGCTGCGCGCCTTCCTCGAGGGAGGGGAATAGGTGCGGGGGTACTCGGGGGCGCAGCCCCCGAGGGGTTAGGTTGGTGCAATGGCAGCGGACATCGACCACGAGGACGTCTACCTGCGCTACCGCGGTCCCGTGCGCGTGCAGGGGGCGGCGGCGCGGGAATCGTCGACCACCGACCAGCGGCTCCTCGCGAACGCCGACGACGCCGACTGGCTGCACCGCGACCCCTGGCGGGTGATGCGGATCCAGGCGGAGTTCGTCGAGGGATTCGGCGCCCTGGCCGAGCTGCCGGCCGCCGTGACCGTGTTCGGATCCGCACGGATCGAACAGGATTCGCCCGAGTACGCCGCCGGCCGGGAGCTGGGTTCCGCACTGGCGCGCGCGGGCTACGCCGTGATCACCGGCGGCGGGCCGGGAGCGATGGAGGCCGCGAACCGCGGCGCCAAGGACGCCGACGGGCTCTCCGTGGGGCTGGGCATCGAGCTGCCGTTCGAGCAGGGCCTCAACGACTGGGTGGACCTGGGCATCAACTTCCGCTACTTCTTCGTGCGGAAGACGATGTTCGTCAAGTACGCGCAGGCGTTCGTCTGTCTCCCCGGCGGTTTCGGCACCCTGGACGAGCTGTTCGAGGCGCTCACCCTGGTGCAGACCCACAAGGTGACCCGGTTCCCGATCGTGCTGCTCGGCTCCGACTACTGGTCCGGACTCGTCGACTGGATCCGCGGCACCCTCACCGAACGCGGCATGATCTCGGTGGGCGACGCCGACCTGCTCACCGTGACCGATTCGGTGGACGAGGCGATCAGGATCATCACGTGCGCGGACGCGGCGCGCGAGGCCCGGGCCAGCGAAGTGGACCCCACGTGACGGCGATCGCGGTCTTCTGCGCCTCCCGCCCCGTGCCCGAGGAGTACATCGAGCTCGCCGCCGAGGTCGGCCGGGGCATCGCCGCGGGCGGCGACTCCCTGGTGTGGGGCGGCGGCCACGTGTCGATGATGGGCGCGGTCGCCAGCGCCGCCCGCGACGGCGGCGCCCACACCCTGGGGGTGATCCCGACGGCGCTGGTGGACCGCGAGGTGGCCGACCGCGGCGCCGACGAACTGCTGGTGGTGGGCACCATGCGCGAGCGCAAGCAGCTGATGGACGACAACGCCGGGGCGTTCCTGGTGCTGCCCGGCGGCGTCGGCACGCTCGAGGAGTTCTTCGAGGCGTGGACCGCGGGGTACCTCTCGATGCACGACAAGCCGGTGGTGATCCTGGACCACGACGGCTTCTACGCGCCGCTCCTCGACTGGATCGACGGGCTGCACGCCCGTGGTTTCGTCGGCGACGCGGCGCTCGGACGGCTGCAGCGGGCCACGGACGTCGCGGCGGCTCTCGAGGCGTGCCGGGGCGCCGCCGTGTCACGGTAGGCTCGCCGCGTGAGCCCTACGCATACGAACGGCACCGTCGGCCTCGCGGACCTGGCGCGGGGAGTCGCCGAGCTGGTGCCCGATCTTCCCCTGCTGATCAAGGAGGGTCCGTCGATCCTGCTGCGCACGCCGAACAGCAAGGAGTCGATCGGCACGGTGTTCGCCAAGCGGGCCGCGCAGCACCCCGCGCGCGACTTCCTGCGGTTCCGGGGCGAGGGCGTGAGCTACGGCGAGGCGAACGCGACGGTGAACACCTATGCGCGCGTTCTGCTCCAGCGCGGCGTGAAGGTGGGCGACGTGGTGGGCGTGGTGATGCACAACCATCCGCAGATGGTGCTGGTGATGCTCGCGATCGTCAAGGTCGGCGCCACCGCGGGACTGGTCAACTACAACCAGCGCGGCGCGGTGCTCGCCCACAGCCTGAAGATCCTCGACACCGGCACCGTGATCACCGATGAGGAGGACCTCGAGGCGTTCGAGTCCCTCGACGCCGCGGACCGCCCCGCAGACGGGGTGCTGCTGACGATCGACGAGCTGGCGGAGCAGGCCCGCGCGGTCCGCGACCGGGATCCGCGGGCCACCGACAACCCGGCCGTCACCGCGACGCTGCCGGCGAGCACCCGCGCCTTCTACGTGTTCACGTCCGGGACCACCGGGCTGCCGAAAGCCTCGATCATGACGCACTACCGGTGGCTCAAGGGGATGGCCGGCTTCGGTGCGACGGCGGTGCGGATGCGCCGCGACGACGTGATGTACTGCCCACTTCCGCTGTACCACAACAACGCCGCGCTGGTGGCGCTCGGTTCGGTGCTGGTCTCCGGCGCCACGCTGGCCATCGGACGCAAGTTCTCCGCGAGCGGGTTCTGGGACGAGGCGAACCAGAATTCGGCCACCATGTTCGTCTACATCGGCGAGATCTGCCGCTACCTGCTGAACCAACCGGCCAAGCCGAGCGACCGCTCGAACACGATCCGCGTGGCCGTCGGTAACGGCATGCGGCCGGAGATCTGGCGGGAGTTCCAGCAGCGCTTCGGCATCGACCGGATCATGGAGTTCTACGCCGCCAGCGAGACCAACATCGCGTTCGTCAACGTGTTCAACATCGAGGGCACTGTCGGGCTGTGCCCGCTGCCGCACGCGATCGTCGCCTACGACATCGATTCCGCAGGGCCGCTGCGGGATACGCGCGGTCGGCTGCAGCGGGTGAAGCGCGGCGAGAACGGGCTTCTGCTCACCAAGATCACCAGGTCCGCACCGTTCGACGGCTACACCGACTCGGATGCGGGCGAGGCCAAGCTGATCCGGGACGGCTTCAAGGACGGCGACCTGTGGTTCAACACGGGCGACGTGGTGACCCATCAGGGCTTCGACCACATCGCCTTCGTGGACCGGCTGGGCGACACCTTCCGGTGGAAGGGCGAGAACGTGGCGACCACCGAAGTGGAGGGCGCGCTCGACGAGTCCGATCAGGTGGAGGGCGCCATCGTGTACGGCATCGCGATCCCCGGCGCTGACGGCAAGGCGGGTATGGCCGCCGTGAAGCTCGCCGAGGGAGCCGAATTCGACGGTGCCGCGCTCGCGAAGCAGCTGCGCGGCGGCCTGCCGGGGTACGCCATCCCGCTGTACGTGCGCGTGGTCCCCAGCCTGGAAGTCACCTCCACGTTCAAGAGCCTCAAGGGCGAGCTGCGCGAGCAGGGCTACGCCGACACGGGCGACGACCCGCTGTACGTCCTCGTCGGCGGCACCGAGGGGTACGTCCCGGCGTACGACGAGTACCCGGCCGCGGTCGCGGCCGCCAAGGTGCCGGATCTGCGTTCGGCGCCATGAACCCCGGCCCGGTGCGCCCCACCTTCTGCGGCCGGCCGGTGCCGGTGGATCGCGCCCTCGTGATGGCGATCATCAACCGCACCCCTGACTCGTTCTACGACCGCGGCAGCTACTTCGCGGTGGACGCCGCGCTCGAACGGGTGGACGCGGCCGTCGCCGAGGGGGCCGATGTGGTGGACGTGGGCGGCGTGAAGGCGGGGCCCGGGCAGGACGTGGGCGTCGCCGAGGAGATCGCGCGGACGGTGCCGTTCATCGCCCAGGTGCGCGACCGGCACCCGGACCTGCTGATCAGCGTGGACACCTGGCGTGCGGCGGTCGCGGAGGCCGCCGTGGACGCGGGGGCCGACCTGATCAACGACACGTGGGCCGGCACCGATCCGGACCTGCCGCGCGTCGCCGCCGCGACCGGCGCGGGCCTGGTGTGCTCGCACACGGGGGGCGCGGTGCCCCGGTCGCGCCCGTACCGGGTGCGGTACCCCGACGTGGTGGCGCAGGTGCGCGAGGGCCTCACCGCGGCGGCCGAGGCCGCGTTCGCCGCGGGCGTGCGCGAGGACGGCATCGTGATCGACCCGACGCACGACTTCGGGAAGAACACCCACCACGGACTGGCGCTGCTGCGGCACCTGGACGAGCTGGTCGCCACGGGCTGGCCGGTGTTGATGGCGTTGTCCAACAAGGACTTCATCGGCGAGACGCTGGACGCCGGTCTCGAGGAACGGGTGGCCGGCACGCTCGCGGCGACGGCGCTGGCCGCGCACGCCGGGGCGCGGATGTTCCGGGTGCACCAGGTGGCCGAGACCCGCCGGGTGGTGGAGATGGTGGCGTCGATCGACGGCCGGCGCCCGCCGTCGCGCGTCGTCCGGGGCCTGGCGTGAGCACCGCGCACCGCTTCTTCGAGGAGCCGCGGTGGAGTATCGAAGAACTGGTCGCGGCGAAGGCCGGGCGCACGGTTTCCGTGGTGCTCCCGGCGCTGAACGAGGAGGCCACCGTCGGGGGTGTGGTCGAGACCATCGCGCCGCTGCTGGGGGGTGGGCCCGGCGCCGACGCGACGGGGCCGGGGCTCGTGGACGAGCTGATCGTGCTGGACTCGGGGTCGACGGACGCCACGGCGGAACGGGCGCGGGCCGCGGGCGCCACGGTGATCAGCCGGGAGGAGGCGGTGCCGTCGCTGCCGCCCGTGCCCGGGAAGGGCGAGGCGCTGTGGCGCGGGGTCGCCGCCTCGCGGGGCGACCTGATCGCCTTCCTCGACTCGGACCTGATCGAGCCCGATCCGCGGTACGTGCCACGGCTGCTGGGGCCCATGCTGTTCCATCGCGACGTGCACCTGGTGAAGGCGTACTACCGGCGCCCGCTGCGCGTGTTCAAGGCCGGCGAGGACCCGACGGGCGGGGGGCGGGTAACGGAACTCGTTGCGCGGCCGCTGCTCGCGGCGCTGCGGCCGGAGCTGCGCGCGATCCTGCAGCCCCTCGGCGGTGAGTACGCCGGTACCCGGGAGTTCCTCGCCTCGGTGCCGTTCGCGCCCGGCTACGGCGTCGAGATCGGCCTGCTCCTGGACGCGGAGTCCCGGTACGGCCTCGCCGGAATCGCGCAGGTGAACCTCTCCGTGCGCAAGCACCGCAACCGGGACCTGCGGGACCTCGGCGTGATGAGCCGCCAGATCATGGGGACCGCGTTGCGCCGCTGCGGGATCGAAGATTCGGGCGCCGGCATCACCCAGTACCTGGTGGAGCCGGGACCCGAGGACCGGTTCACGGAGGTCACCACGGAGCTGTCGCTGCAGGACCGGCCCCCGGTGGACTCGCTGCCGAACTAGAAATTACTTGACGAACTGGAAAGTGCTTTCTATCGTCGGGGTATCCGACAGTGGAGGGAACGCCATGACCGAACGATTCACCTCGCCGACGCCCGAGGAGGCGCGCCGCGCGCTCGCCCAGGCGGACGCGGCCTCGCTCGCGACCCCCGGGGACCGCACGCGGCTCGAACGCGGCCTCATCGTGATCGGCGTCGCGGTGGCGGCCCTGGTGCCCGCACTCCGGCTCACCGTGGGGAATCCCGGTGCGCCCAGCGGCTTCCGCTTCGGCGGGCTCATCGCGGTGATGGTGGTGTACGTCGTGGTCATCGTGTGGGCCGTGTTCGCCATGCGGCGGGCGTCCGCCGCGCCCCGCGGCTTCTCGCTGCGCTACAACCTGGGGCTCGGGCTGACCATGGCGCTCTACGCCGCCTACGTGATCGTCTCCTCGGCGCGCGGCGACGACGCCGTGTCGTGGCTGTGGGTGATCGTCTGGGCCGTGTTCACGATGACCCCGGCGCTGCTCGCCGCGCACTCGATCTCGAAGCTGGCGCTGCGATGACCACGACCGGCGGCCACGCCCGCCACCGGCTGGACGACGTGATCCACGCCCCCGTGCGGTTCTCCATCGTCGCCGCGCTGGCGAAGGTAGAGAACGCGGAGTTCGCCGTCGTGCGTGATGCGGTGGAGCTCTCCGACTCGGTGCTCTCCAAGCAGGCGGCGCAGCTCGAGGCGGCGGGGTACGTGAAGATCAAGAAGGGCTACGTGGGTAAGCGCCCGCGCACCTGGCTCTCGCTGACCGCGCAGGGCCGCAGCGCCTTCGAGGGGCACCTCGCCGCGCTGCGCGCGATCGCCGAGGGCTGATTCCCGGTGGCCCTATCGGGGCGGCGCCGTTACCCGTAACCTCGGTGCATGAGTACGAGGGACCGGGTGGCGCGACACCGGGCGGGGCTGCGCGCGAAGGGTCTGCGCCCGGTGCGGATCTGGGTGCCGGACACTCGTTCGCCCGGGTTCGCCGCACAGGCGCACCGCGAATCTCTGGCCGCCGCCGGAGATCCGGAAACGCGGCAGGTGCTCGACTTCATCGAGGACGTGACCGACTGAGACGCGGCAACGCATCCACTGCGACCGGACCTGCGCGATCGCCGAGGGCTGATTCCCGCGGCGCCGCTGCGTTCCCGCGAGCACCACGCGATCGCGGGAGCAGTTGGCAGTCGCGGGAGCCTCACCCGGGGTCGAGGTGGGCGGCGAGGTACGCGTCGAGGGCCGCCGCGCCGGAGATCAGGGCGCGGCCGCGGCGCAGCAGGTTCGCGTGCCAGCCGTCCAGGGTGCCGCGCAGCGGTCCGACGCCGCCGGCCTCGCGTACCCGCGCGGTGAGCTCGGCGATCCGGGCCAGCCCGTAGCCGCCGCGGCGCAGCTGCTCCGCCATCCGCGCGTCCCGCATGTCCCCGCCGGAGTACAGCCGGTATCCCGTGGCGCGATCACGCTGCGGGCGAACGATTCCCGCGCGCTCCCACGCGCGCAGCGTCGCCGGCACGACGCCCAGCAGCCGGGCGGCATCGCCCACGAACAGGGGGCGGCCCTGCGCGCCGGCGTCCACGGGGCCGTCCAGCTCCGAGAGCCCGGCCCGGACCAGCCGGAAGGTCTCGCGATCGCCCGCGAGCTCCGCATGGGCGTCGCCCAGCAGGGCGAACGCGCCGTCGGCGTCGCGGCGGTGCACCGCCCGCAGGATCGACCCCGCGCGGGCGTGCCCGCACCCCGGGATCAGCGCGAGGAACGCGTCCAGGGCCAGACGGTGCGCCCGCGTGTACCGCCGGTAGCCCGACGGGCTGCGTTCGGCGGGCGGGAGGATCCCCTGCTCCTCGTAGTTCCGCACCGCCTGGGTGGAGAGCCCGTGCGCCCGCGCGAGGTCGATGGGCCTGAGCACCGTTTGAGGGTTGTTCGGCATCACGCGGCGGTCCTCTGGCAGAAGTTTCAATCGATCGTTCAACGATATCGTTGAGGGAATGAATCCTGACCAGGTAGACCTCGTTTCCTTCCTCGACTCCCTTCCCAGCGCCGAGGGCGGCCAGGGCGCCCCGGCCCGCCTGCTCGCCCTCGGCGAGCCGATGCACGGCTCGGAGGAGATCCTCCGCGCCCGCAACGCCGTGATCGAGGACCTGGTCCTGCGCGGCGGATTCCGGTCCGTCGCGGTGGAATCGGACCTGCACCGGTCGCCACTGGTCAACGACTACATCACCGGCGGCGACGTCGAACTGGAGCACGTACTGTGCGCCGGCTTCACCCACCCGTACCTGCACCGCCTGGAGGCCACCGCGGAACTACTGGAGCGGCTGCGCGAGATCAACGCGACGCTGCGGACCCCCGTGCGGTTCTACGGCTTCGACCGGCCGATGGAGATGGCCGCGGCGCCGAGCCCGCGCGAGTACCTGCTGCGCCTGCGTGCCGCACTCGCGGACGCGGGTCCCGGCGGCTCGCAGCCCGAGATCGAGGAACTGTTCGGCGACGAGGAGCGCTGGACCCGGGAGAGCGCCATGTACGAGCCGGGCCGGGGCGTGGGGCGGACCGTCGACGCCGGGCGTCTGCGCCTGCTGACCGACGACCTGTGTGCACTTCTCGACGCGCAGGCCCCCGAGCTGGCGCGCCGCGAGGACGACTGGTGGTGGCTGCGGGCCGACGCCGCCACCGCCGTCGGCCTGCTGCGCTACCACGCGATCATGGCGACGGACACTCCCGACCGGCTCGGCCGGCTCAGCGCGCAGCGCGACGCGATGATGGGGCGGAACCTCCTGGCGATCGTCGAGCGCGAGACGGAGCGCGGCGGCACCATCGCCCTCGCGCACGACATGCACCTGCAGCGCGGGGTGAGCGAGATGCGGATGGGGCCGCACGCCGTGCGCTGGTTCGGAGCCGGAGCGCAGGCGGCGGCGCGCCTGGGCGACGGCTACCGGCACGTGGCGATGGCGATCGGCGCCGCTCCCGCGCACGGGCTCGGGGCGCCCGCGGCGGGCACCGTCGAGGGCGAGCTCTACCGCGAGCAGGCCGCCCCGGCCCGCCTGTACCGCGGCCCGGAGCTGGCGCAGCGCCTGTCCGGCAACGCCGCGCGGGAGGACCGGGACGAGCGCGGGGCGTACTTCCCGCTGGAGCCCGAGCGTCTCGCGGACACCGACGGTGTCCTCTTCCTCCGCGAGGTTCGGGCATGATGGCCCCATGGTGATCGTGTTGTACGCCCTGGGACTGCTGGCCGTAGCGGCCGTGCTGTACGGCGTGGCCGCCCTCGTGTTCGGGCGCGGCGACGACACCCCGCCCCTGGAGACCGGGGCCACCCCGACGGTGCTGCCCGCCGAGGACGTGACCGGCGCGGACGTGCGGGCGCTGCGGTTCCAGCAGGTGGTACGGGGGTACAAGCCCGCCGAGGTGGACTGGGCGCTCGAACGGCTGGCGCGGGAGATCGACGTCCTGCGCGCCCGGCTCGCCGCCGAACCGGAGCCCGCACCCGCCGCGACCGAGGCCGCCGGCGAGGCCGAGTAGGCGCGTATTGACCGTGGTCCGCGCCGATCTGTGCAGCGCACAGGCTAGAATGTGGAGCGGACCCGCGGCGGGCGCGCCCGGGCGGGTGAAGGATCGGAAGGGAGCAACGGATGGCGGCGATGAAGCCACGTACGGGGGACGGCCCCTTGGAAGCGACCAAGGAGGGGCGCGGAATCGTGATGCGCGTACCCCTGGAGGGTGGTGGTCGACTCGTGGTGGAGCTCACGCCGGACGAGGCCGCGGCACTCGGCGAGGAGCTGCGCGGCGTCACGTCGTGACCGAGACCCGCGCGTCGTGACGGAGTCCGTCGCGTCGTGACCGGGCCTCGAAGACCTGCTTTCACTGGAGATCCCGCGCGGTGCACCGTGCGGGATCTCCTCGTTTCTCCGGAGTGTGCGCCGTGGCTCGAATCCCGTCCGGCCTGGTCGCCGTGCTGCCCGCGCTCGCCTGCCCCCACTGCGGTGGCGAGCTCGACGCCGACGACACCACCCTGCTGTGCCCGCGCGGCCACGCGTTCGACGTGGCCCGGCAGGGCTACGTCTCGCTCCTCGCGGGGGACGCTTCCGGGCTGATCGCCGACGATGCCGACATGATCGCCGCGCGCGAGCGGTTCTTCGCGACCGGACACTACGAGCGGTTCCACGCCGCCGTGGCCGCGGCGGCGGCCACTGCGCCCGCCGGCCCCGTGCTGGACTGCGGAGCGGGCGAGGGCGAGTACCTGGTGCGCGCGTGCGCCGCCCGCGCCGCGGCCGGCCTCGGCGGCACGGGCATCGGGCTGGACCTGTCGAAACCGGCCGCGCGGCGCACCGCCCGCCGCGGGCCCTCGATCGGCGCCGTGGTCGCGAACGGCTGGGCGCGGCTGCCCGTCGCCGCCGGTGCCGTGGCGGCGGTCCTGTCCGTGTTCGCCCCGCGCAACGCCGCCGAGTTCGCGCGGGTCCTCGCGCCGGGGGGCCGGCTGGTGGTGCTCACGCCCGGCCCGCGGCACCTGCGCGAGATCGTGGGGCCGCTGTCGATGATCTCCGTGGAGGAGGGCAAGGTCGCCCGGCTCGACGGTGCGCTGCACGACTTCTCGCTCGTCTCCCGCGAGAAGCACGAGTGGGTCATGGATCTCACCGCCGAAGCCGCGACCGACCTCGTCGCCATGGGGCCGAGCAGCCGCCACGGCGCGCCGCAGGAACGGGCCGAGGCGATCGCCCGGCTCACGGCGAGCGGCACCGCCGCGGTCACGGCGTCGGGCACCGTCAGCGTCTACGAGGTGCGGTAGGCGCCCGAACCGGCGGCGGCGCACCGTCGAGGGTGGGGGCCGGGGGTCACGCGCGGGCCGAGAGCGCGTGGTTGTACACGTCCAGCGTCTGCGCCGCGATGGATTCCCAGCTGAACTCGGCGATCGCGCGGGCCCGGCCGGCGGCGCCGTAGGCGTTCGCGCGGGCGGTGTCGG
The DNA here is from genome assembly GCA_040391845.1 of Tsukamurella paurometabola. Lineage (GTDB taxonomy): Bacteria > Actinomycetota > Actinomycetes > Mycobacteriales > Mycobacteriaceae > Tsukamurella > Tsukamurella paurometabola_B. Next base: position 49,164 of record JBEBXD010000008.1, read on the forward strand.
TGCACAACGCGTTGACCGCGTCGGCGAGCCCGGCCTCGAACACCTCGGGATGCGCCTCGTCGTAGTGCACGAGCGTCCCGGTCTCGCCGTCGTCGACGACCTCGGGGATGCCGCCCACGTCGGATGCGACGACGGCGGTGCCGCACGCCATGGCCTCGAGATTCACGATGCCCAGCGGCTCGTACACCGACGGGCACACGAACACCGTGGCGGCACTGAGGATCTCACGCACCTGCGCCGTGGGCAGCATGTCCTGCACCCAGTGGATCCCGTCGCGCGATTCGGCGAGCGCGGCCACCGCGTCCGCGGTCTCGGCGGCGATCTCCGGGGTGTCCGGCGCGCCCGCGCACAGCACCAGCTGGACATCCGGGTCGAACCGGTGGGCCGCGGCCACCAGGTGCTTCACGCCCTTCTGCCGGGTGATCCGGCCGACGAACGCGACGATCGGGCGGTCCGGATCGACGCCCCGCTCGGTGAGCGGGGAGTCCTCGCCGAAGGTGGGGGCCGGGTACCACACCTCGGTGTCGATCCCGTTGCGCACCACGTGAACCCGGTCCGCGTCGAGCCGGGGGTAGGCGTCCAGGACGTCGTCCGCCATGCCGCGGCTGACGGCGATCACGGCGTCGGCGTACTCGACGGCGTTGCGCTCGGCCCAGCTGGAGAGGCGGTACCCGCCGCCGAGCTGCTCGGCCTTCCACGGCCGCCGCGGCTCGAGGGAGTGCGCCGTGAGGATGTGCGGGACGCCGTAGAGCTGCCCCGCGACGTGCCCCGCGAGCCCGGTGTACCAGGTGTGGCTGTGCACCACGTCCGCCGCGCCGGCGAGGTTCGCCATCCGCAGGTCGGTGGAGAACATCTCCAGCGCCGTGTTGGCGCCCGCGAGCTCCGGATCCGGGCCGGAGACGGTGACCCCGTCCATGTCCGGGCGGGGCGCGCCCATGCAGTGCACGTCCACCTCGCACAGGGTGCGCAACCGCGCGACGAGTTCGGTCACGTGGACGCCCGCCCCGCCGTAGACCTCCGGCGGATACTCCCTCGTCATCATCGCTACGCGCATGGCCACCACGCTAGAGCGTGCCGACGCCGTGCGCAGTCCGTTCGACGGAGCCCGAACGGTGGGGTTCACCTGTGGTTGTCCGCCCGGACGCCTGTGCTTGCGTGGGCGATCGGATGTGCTGTCGCAGAACGCTGCACGGGTGCCCGGATTGGGGTTAGCGTTAGGGCGTGAGCAACCAGCCTCGTGTCCTGGGAATCGTCCTCGCCGGTGGCGAGGGCAAGCGCCTGTATCCGCTGACCGCGGACCGCGCGAAGCCCGCTGTGCCCTTCGGCGGCTCGTACCGCCTCATCGACTTCGTGCTGTCGAACCTGGTGAACGCCGGGTACCAGCGCCTGTGCGTGCTGACCCAGTACAAGTCGCATTCGCTGGACCGGCACATCAGCCAGACCTGGCGCATGTTCGGGTTCCGCGGCGAGTACATCACCCCGGTGCCCGCGCAGCAGCGGGTGGGCAAGCGCTGGTTCACGGGCAGTGCCGACGCGATCTTCCAGTCCATGAACCTCATCACCGACGACGATCCCGATTACATCGTGGTGTTCGGCGCGGACCACGTGTACCGGATGGACCCGTCGCAGATGGTCCAGGCGCACATCGATTCCGGCGCCGGAGTCACGGTCGCGGGCATCCGGGTGCCGCGGGCGGAGGCGAAGGCGTTCGGGTGCATCGAGTCCGACGAGACGGGCAGGATCACCCAGTTCCTGGAGAAGCCGGCCGACCCGCCCGGCACACCCGACGATCCCGACGTGACCTTCGCGTCCATGGGCAACTACGTGTTCAGCCGGCAGGCGCTCGTGGAGGCGATCATCGCCGACGCCGAGAACCCCGACTCGGACCACGACATGGGCGGCGACATCATTCCCGCGTTCGTGGCGCGCGGCGACGCGGCGGTGTACGACTTCAGCGACAACCAGGTGCCCGGCGCCACCGAGCGCGACGCCGGCTACTGGCGCGACGTCGGCACCATCGACGCCTTCTACGACGCCCACATGGACCTCGTCTCGGTGTACCCGATCTTCAACCTCTACAACCGGCAGTGGCCGATCCGCTGCGAGAACGACAACCTGCCACCGGCGAAGTTCGCGCGCGGCGGCCTGGCCCAGGAGTCGATGGTGGGCGCCGGCAGCATCATCTCCGGGGCGACGGTGCGCAACTCCGTCATCGGTGCCAACGTCACCATCGGCGACGGTGCCACCGTGGAGGGCTCCGTGCTGATGCCGGGCGTGCGGGTGGAGCCGGGCGCCGTGGTGCGGCGCGCGATCCTGGACAAGAACGTGGTGATCGGGCGCGGCGAGATCCTGGGCGTGAACCTCGATCGCGAGCGCGAGCGGTTCAATGTCTCCGCCGGTGGTGTCGTCACCGTCGGCAAAGGCATCCGCATCGGCTGATCCGCGGACCTCTCACGCACGCGACGAGCTCGCGGTCCGCGTTTGCGTTCGAGTGCGCTCGAAGCTCTAGCTTCGCCGGCATGAACACGAACGATGCTCGGAGATGGCTGGTGACCGGCGCCTCACAGGGGTTCGGCAGGTGCTTGGTGGTGGACGCGCTGGAGCGCGGGGACGCGGTCATCGCCGTCCTACGGCGACCGGAGGACATCGGCGACCTGGTAGCCGCCCACCCCGGCCGATTGGACGTGGTCCGAGCGGACCTCCTCGATCCCCGTGACGTGGATGCTGTCACCGAATCGCTGGTGCGGGCGCCGGTGGACGTCCTGGTCAACAACGCGGGCCGGGCCATCTGCGGTCCGGCGGAGGACCTCTCGATGACCGAGTTGCGTGAGCAACTCGAATTGAACTTCTTCGCCGCCGCTGCACTCAGCCGGGCGGCGCTGCCGGGAATGCGGGAGCGCGGTGCGGGCACGATCGTGCAGATGAGCAGCCAGGGAGGACGCCTGTCGTTCCCCGGGGTCGGCGCGTACTCCGCGAGCAAGTTCGCCCTCGAGGGATGGTCCGAGGCTCTCGCGGCCGAGGTCGCGACGTTCGGGATCAGGGTGCTGGTGGTCGAGCCGTCGAGGTTCCGGACGGGTTTCAACACTTCGCACTCGCTGTCGGTCACGGATGCGGCCGAGCCGTATGCGGCCACCGTCGGACCGGTACTGCACGACCTTTCGACGGCCCACGGTCTGCAGGAGGGAGATCCGGTGCGGGCCGCGCGGATCATCGGCGACGTGGTCCGGTCGGATCGGGTGCCGCTCCGCCTCCCGTTGGGCGCGGAGGCCGTTGACCGGCTGGAGCAGGCATACACTGCGGCGGTCGGCGACGTGCGCGAGTGGAGCGCGGTGGCGAGGTCCGCCGACTATCCCGCGGGAGGAGCGTGATGGCGACCGACGACGTGATGGCTCGTGTGCTGCGTGAGGTCGACGAGTACGCGGGGCTGGACGGTGCGGCCTCTGTCGAGGTCATCCATCGGCTGGTCGACGCGGGCGAGGATCCCCCGGACAGGTCGATAGCGGAGGTCGCGGAGATGCTCGATCTGTCTCCGCATTCCCTCCGCTACTACGAGCGGGCGGGCCTGATCTCCGTCGACCGTGACTCGGTCGGGCACCGCGTGTACGACGCCGAGGCGCAGCGCAGGTTGGTGTTCATCACGCGAATGCGGTTGTCCGGTATGCCGATGCGCGATCTGCAGCACTACATCGAGCTCGTGGACCTCGGTGACGAATCCGTTCAGGAACGCCTGGACATGCTGGTCGAGCACCGAGACACGATTCGGCGCCGGATGCGAGAGTTGGCCCTCTCGCTCGCGGCGACCGAGTACAAGATCGCCGTGTACGGCCGCGAACGGAGTCTCTGACCCGAGAGATCCCCGCACGCAGCAGAGATCTCCGCACGCCCTGCGCATACACGGGGCGAGCGGAGATTTCCGCAGCGGCTGAGGGAAAGGTGTGCGGGCCAGCGGTCAGGCCGCGTCGTCGGCGCGGGCGAGGAGGCCGCCGGACGAGCCGCGGAGGAGGATCTCGACGACGGCGTCGGCATCGTCGGACATGGGGACGTGACCGCTGCCGGGGAGCCAGACGTGCTCGGCCTCGGGGAGCAGGCGGCGCGCGCGCCTGCCCTGGTAGGGGAGCAGGACGCGGTCCTGCGTGCCCCACGCGACGGTGATGGGGACGTCGGCGGGGATCTCGGCCTCGAACGGGAACGCGCCGCCGATGATGTCGCGCAGGGTGTGCCGCGCCTCGACCATGTTCGTCAGATCGCCCAGCACGCGCTCGGCGTCGAGACGCTCGCCATGCGTCATCAACGAGGCGAGCATGAGGCGGCGGCCGATACCGCTGCGCGTGAGCAGCGGCGCGAGCGGGGCGGCGAGCCGGCCGGCCGCGATCAGCGCGGTGAAGTGCGCCCGGATCAGCAGGAAGTCCGTCTCGTCGCGCCAGAAGCCGGCGGGGGCGAGCCCCGTCGCGCTGCTGACGATGCCGCTGGCGGCCGCCTCGAGCGCGATGCGCCCGCCCAGGGAGTTCCCGGCGATGTGGGGCCGGACGAGGCCCAGCTCGTCGAACAGGGCCTCCAGGTCCTGCTGCAGGGCCTCCTGGACCGTGCGGCCGGCGAGGTCGAGCGCCGGCGACTCCCCATGGCCGGGAAGGTCGAACAGGATGACCTCGCGGTGCTCGGCGAGCCGCTCCGCGACGGGGTACCAGGCCTGTCGCCGGTGCGCGATCCCGTGGACCAGTACCAGTGGCTCACCCGAGCCGAATCGTTCGTGCGCCAACATCGCGTGCCACCTCGTCGTGGTCGGGCGGGCGGGGCCCGCGGACGGCCCGGCGGGTGCGCCGGGCGATTCTTCGGACACTACGGATTGATAGATTCATCCGCAATACCTCTCAGAAAAGTCGCCGGCGATGGTTCTCGGGCCGGCGCCGCCGTCAGCCCCGGGCGAGAGCGGCGCGCACCTGGTGGGCGACGGTGGTGTGTTCGGCCGAGGGTGGCAGGGCGTCCACGGGCCACCAGCGCAGGTCGTTCGACTCCTCGCTGATGTTCAGCTCGGGGGTGCCGGGGCCCACTGCGAAGGCGCGGAATCGCAGGTCCAGATGGCGGGTCGGCACCCCGAGCGAGCACGTGATGGGGTGGGTGTGCAGGGTCAGCAGATCCTCGTCGAGCACCAGCTCCGGCAGCCCCGACTCCTCGAGTCCCTCCCGCAGGGCCGCGGCGGGCACCGTCGGATCGGCGGCCTCGCAGTGCCCGCCCAACTGCAGCCACTCGCCCACCCGCGGGTGGTGGGTGAGCACCACGTGCGTGCGCGCCTCGTTGAGGATCACCACCGAGGCCGTGATGTGGCCCGGCACGTTCGCGCGGGCGCACGCGTCCGGCTGCGCGTCGAGGAAGGCGAGCACGGTGTGGCGCAGCGCGTCGTCGGAGTCGGAGCGGGCGTCGTACCGGGCGAGCACGTCGCTCGCCGACGCGTGCAGGGAGGCGAAACTCATGCGGCTACCGCCCTTCCGGCGCGCCGGGTGCCCGGTCGCCCGCGGCGCCGTCGCGGGGCGGAATCTCGATCAGCATCGCGCCCGGCGGAAGGGGCGGGCGGGCGACCGACAGCGCGGTCGGGTCCGCGGGGTAGCCGACGGCGATCGCGCCGGCCGGCCGGTAGTCCTCCGGCAGGCCCAGCATCGCGCGCACGGTCTCGGCGGCGAAGATCGTGGAACCCACCCAGCAGCTACCGATTCCGCGCACGGCGAGGGCCACCAGCAGGGACTGCACCGCGGCGCCGGTGGCGACGGTGAACATCGTCTCCTCGGCGGCGGTGCGCCGGGCGTCCGGGTAGTCGTGGGCACCGTCGGGAACCATGAACGGCAGGATCAGCTCCGGGGCGTCGTAGAGCAGCTGCCCCCGCCGCACGCGCCGGTCCACCGAATCGGCGGTGCGCCCGTCGCCGGTGAGGTCCTCCGTCCACCGCTCCTTCATGGCGTCCAGCAGCGCCGTGCGCCGCTCGGGATCCCGGACCCAGACGAACCGCACGGGGTGCGTGTGGTGCGGCGCGGGGGCCGTGAGGGCCTCGGCGACGGCCTCGCGCACGTCAGCCTCGGGGACCGGCTCGCCGGAGAACGCGCGCACCGAGCGGCGCACCAGCAGGGCCTGCCGGCGGGCGAGCTCCACGCCGGTGTGGAACAGGTCGTCCTCCCCGGGCCGCACCAGGCCGCGCGCGGTCGCGAGCGGGGAGTCCGCGGCGGGCTCGCGGACCGCGAAGCCGCGGACCACCGCCACAGGGACGCCGCCGAGCTTGCCCTTGACCAGATCCGCGGCGCCCGCCAGCTCGTCGGCGACGGCGATCTCGGTGACCACCAGATCGTTGCCGTAGGCGTCCGTCGCCCCCGCGTAGCCGTGCAGCACCTCCATCCCGGCGGCCCCGATCGCGGCGTCCGTCTGGCCCGTGCGCCAGGCCCGGCCCATCGTGTCCGTCACGAGGACCGCCACGGTCACGCCGAGCCGCTCGCGCAGGCCGTCCCGCACCGCCGCGGCACCGCCGTCGGGATCCTCCGGGAGCAGGGCGACGGTGTCGGGGGACACGTTCGAGGCGTCCACACCGGACGCGGCCTGCACCACGCCGAGCCTGTTCTCCGTGATCCAGGTGCGCCCCTTGACGGCCAGCACGCGCACCGCCTCCTCGGCGATCAGCCTGCGCCGGAAGGCGTCCCGCTCCTCCGGATCCTCCGGGGCGGGCAGCACCCGGCCCTCCGCCTTGGAGAACACCTTGGAGGTGATCACCACGACGTCGCCGTCCGCGATCCACGGAGCGGCCGCGGCGATCAGGGCCGCCACGTCGTCGCCGCGGGTCACCTCCGGGACGCCGAACACCGGCAGGATCTCCAGCGACGGTGCGCCGTGGTCGCGGTCCGGGCGCGACGGTGCGCCGTGCTCGCGGTCAGGGCGCGACGGTGCGCCGTGCTCGCCGCCGGGCCGCGCGCTCACAGGCCCACCAGCTCGAGTCCGGCGTCGATCATCGCGGCGGTGGCACCGGGCGAGCTCATCAGCAACGGCACCGCGGCGACGGCGAGCCCCGGGATCGATACGCCCGCATCCTCTTTCGCCACCAGCCAGCCGTCGAGGATCCCGTTGCCGCTGCGGGCGCCGAAGTGCTCGCCGATCGCCTGCGCGCTGGTCTCGATGCCGAGCACCTCCAGGCAGCGGTCGGCCATGCCGCGCAGCGGCGCCCCGCCGATCACGGGGGAGAGGCCCACGACCTTCGCCCGCGTGGTGCGCAGCGCCGCCCGGATCCCACCGACGGAGAGGATCGCGCCGATCGAGACGATCGGGTTCGACGGGGCGAGTAACACCACGTCGGCCTCCTCGATCGCCGCGATCGCGGCGCGGGAGGCCTGGGCACGCCCGGATCCGGGGCCGGCATCGGCCCCGCCGCCCACCTGGGCGAAGCCGAAGGTCTCGATGTCGGCGCGGTAGCGCACCCACCACTCCTGGAAGTGGATCGCCCTGCGGGCGCCGTCGGCCCCGTCGGGATCGGTGACCACCACGTGGGTCTCGTGCCGGGCGTCGGTGGCGGGCAGCAGTCGCACGCCCGGCCGCCACCGGTTGCACAGCGCCGCAGTCACATCCGTGAGCGCGTACCCGGAGGAGAGCATCTGGGTGCGGATGAGGTGCGTGGCGAGGTCGCGGTCGCCGAGGCCGAACCAGTCGGGATCGGCCCCGTACTTCGCCAGTTCCTCCTTGGCGTTCCACGTCTCGTTCCGGTGTCCCCAGCCGCGCTCGGTGTCGATGCCGCCCCCGAGGGTGTACATGCAGGTGTCCAGGTCCGGGCAGATGCGCACGCCGTGCATCCACGCGTCGTCGCCCACGTTCACCACCGCGGTCACGCTGTTGAGGCTCGCGCCGGCCGGGGCCGGATCGTCGGGGAAGGGGGTGATTCCGAACCGTTCGCGCGCGCCCTCGAGGAACCGCGCACCGCCGACACCGCCCACCAGCACTGTCACCTTCACGCCGTCGAGCGTAGTGCGGCGCGGCCTCGGGCGCGGGGACGGGTCCGGGGCGTTCGGGGGTCGCGCAGTACGGGCCCTTCCTGGCATGATCGACGGTGCGGCGGCCCGGTGGTGCGCCGAGGGCGTCCCCTGCGAAATGTGACACGCATTACATCTCAACCTCGTGTCGAGATCTCGGATCGGGGCCGCGGGGTGGTATTAGCTAATTTCCCGGTTCAGCTTGACGTGGCGCGTTTGCACGTGTGTAATCACAACCGTGTCATTCAGTGCGGCGTGACCGCCGGCGCGGGGCATGAAACCGAAAGACCATCGAACACCACGAAAGCAACGAGGGAGGCGGGCCGATGACGATCGACGCTCATCGTGAACCGTTCGGAAGCTTCTCCGGTGGGTCCGGCCGCGCGCACCTGAGTGTTGTGCCCGCGGGTTTCGAGGAACTCTACGAAGCCGTCGAGGAGCAGTGGCAGGACCGCGCACTGTGCTCGCAGACTGACCCCGAGGCGTTCTTCCCCGAGAAGGGCGGCTCCACCCGTGAGGCCAAGCGCATCTGCCTGGGCTGCGAGGTGCGCAACGAGTGCCTCGAGTACGCCCTCGCGAAGGACGAGCGCTTCGGGATCTGGGGCGGCCTCTCCGAGCGCGAGCGCCGGAAGCTCAAGCGCGGCATCATCTGACGGTCCGCGCGGCCGCTCACAGCGAGTCCGGTCCGGCCAGCAGGGTCTCCTCGGTCACCCCGAGGTAGTCGCTGATCTGGTGGACCAGGATCGCCAGAATCTCCTCCAGCAGATCGGGTTCCGTCTTCGCACGCCGCTGCAGCGGCCGCCGGAACAGGATCAGCCGCGCCCGCGTGCGGTTGCCCCTCCGGTCGATCCCCGCGGGAACCAAGCGCGCCAACGGAATCGGGCCGTCCGCCTCCACCTCGTCCGGCCAGGAGACGGTGTCCGGGTCGTGCGGGAGCATCGCGGGCACGTCGTCGACGGCGATGTCCAGGTCGGTCAGCCGGTCGTGCCACAGCGAATCGATCTCCGCGAACGCGTCGAGCACCACCTCGTCGAAGTCCTGCGCCCGAGTGCGGTACGCCGGGAGATCGCGCGGCACCAGCGGGCCGCGGAGCCCGTGGCCCCTGCGGTCCCGCGCCACGCGGCGGCGTAGGCGGGCGCCGCCGTCGCCCGCCGCTCTCCTGCTCCTCATGATGTTCTCAGTCTAGGCGGCGGCGCCGGGACCGGCCGCCGAGCGCGGTGTCCGGTGTGTCGGAAGCGGGCGGCACGGGCCGCGGGTTACCCTTCTTGCTGTGAACCCCGTCCGTCAGTGCTGCCGCCCCGGCTGCAGGAACCACGCCGTGGCGACGCTGACGTTCGACTACCGCCAGTCGATCGCCGTGCTCGGCCCGCTGGGAACCACGAGCGAACCGCATTCGTGGGACCTCTGCGAGTTCCACGCCGGACGGATGACCGCGCCCCGCGGCTGGGAACTGCTGCGCAACCTCCCTGCGTACAGCGCCGCCTCGGTCGGGAACACGGCCCTCGAGGACGACCTGACCGCGCTCGCCGACACCGTCCGCGAGCGGGCCGCACGCGAGCCGGCCGCCCACCCGTCCTCCACTGGCCCCGCGGAGGGGCCGCTGCGCTCGCTGCCCCCGATCGGCGCCATGCGTCCCGTGCACGACGGCCTCGGCGGGCCGCAGGTCACCCCGTCGGCGCAGCCAGGGGGAGCGGGGCCCAAGCACGCCGCGCGTTCGGGCCGGCGCGGCCACCTGCGGGTGCTGCCCGACCCCGTCGACTGAGATCCATCAGCCTTCCCACCGCCCCGAACGTCCCCGGCTCGCGCCGGATACCGGTCCCGGCCCCGGATGCCGATAGGGTGGGACGTCCGTGACGCGGGGCCGCCGGGTTCCCGCACGCCGTACACGAGGAGGTCGTCGAGCGTGGTTCGAGCGCTGGAGTCGGTGCAGGCTGTCATCAAGGCGTACGACGTGCGCGGCCTCGTCGGTGAGCAGATCGACGAGGACTTCGTCCGCGACGTGGGCTCCGCCTTCGGCGCCCTGATCCGCGGCGAGGGCGCCACCGGCGCCGTCGTGGGCCACGACATGCGCGATTCGTCGCCGTCGTTGTCCGCGGCGTTCGCGGAGGGCGTCACCGCGCAGGGGGTGGACGTGACCCTGATCGGCCTCGCCTCCACCGACGAGCTGTACTTCGCGTCCGGCCTGTTGGAGCTGCCCGGCGCGATGTTCACCGCCTCGCACAATCCCGCCGCCTACAACGGCATCAAGCTGTGCCGCGCCGGCGCCAAGCCCGTGGGCCAGGAGACCGGGCTGCAGTGGATCACCGAGAAGGTGGCAAACGGCGTCCCGTCGTACGACGGTGCCCCCGGTCGGGTGGCCGAGCGGGACGTGCTCGACGAGTACGGCGACTACCTGCGCTCCCTGGTGGACCTCTCGGGCTCGCGCCCGCTGCGGGTGGCCGTCGACGCCGGTAACGGCATGGGCGGCTTCACCGTTCCCTCCGTGCTGGGCCCCGTCGACGCGCTCGACGTGCGCCCGCTGTACTTCGAGCTGGATGGCGATTTCCCCAACCACGAGGCGAATCCGCTCGACCCGAAGAACCTCGTGGACCTACAGCGGTACGTCGTCGAGCAGGGCGCCGACATCGGCCTCGCGTTCGACGGGGACGCCGACCGCTGCTTCGTGGTGGACGAGAGGGGCGAGCCGGTCTCGCCGTCGGCGGTGACCGCGCTGGTCGCCGAGCGGGAACTCGCGAAGACCCCCGGCGCCACCGTGATCCACAACCTGATCACCTCCCGGGCGGTGCCCGAGATCATCGCGGAGAACGGCGGAACCGCCGTGCGCACCCGCGTGGGGCACTCGTTCATCAAGGCGCGGATGGCCGAGACCGGCGCCGTCTTCGGCGGGGAGCACTCGGCCCACTACTACTTCCGCGACTTCTGGGGCGCCGATTCCGGCATGCTGGCCGCGATGCACGTGCTGGCCGCCCTGGGGGAGCAGGACGGGTCGCTCTCGGAGCTCATGGCCGCCTACGACCGGTACGCGGCCTCCGGCGAGATCAATTCGACGGTGGCCGACCAGGCCGAGCGCACCCGCGCCGTGCTCGACGCCTTCGCGGGCGAAATCCAGAGCACCGATGAACTGGACGGCGTGACGGTACAGTTGGATTCGGGTGCCTGGTTCAACCTGCGCGCCTCCAACACGGAGCCGCTGCTCCGGCTGAACGTCGAGGCCGCGACCGAGGACGAGGTGCGCGCGTTGACCGAGCGGATCCTGGCGATCGTGCGTGCCTGAGAGCGCGTCCGCGCCGATGGAACGGAGGAAGCCGTGACCGAGATGATCGGTGCCGGAGGCGGAGCGAGCGGGCGGAGTGTCACCGATCTCGACGATCCGGCGGGCCTGATCGCCGCGGACATGGGCGGGCACCTCCGCGCCGCCGCGCTCGCAGGCGCGCAGGCGCGCGCCGTCGCCACCGCCGTCGACGAGGGAGCCCTCGCGCCGCTGGACGGCCTGGCGCCGCGCGCCGTGGTCGTGGTGTGCGGGGCCGGCCCCGCCGCGGCCGCCGCCGGATTCGTGGAGGCGCTCACCGCGGGCCGGTTCGAGGTGCCGCTGGTGCGCTCGACCGAACTCCCGCCCTGGGTCGGCGCGCTCGACGTGGTGGTCGTGTGCGGGTTCGACGCCGGAGACCTGGTGCTGGCCCGCGCGGTCGCGGTCGCGGCGCAGCGCGGCGCCTCCGTCGTGGTGGTGGTCCCCATGGAGGGGCCCGTCGCCGAGGCGGCCGCGGGGCGCACCATCGACCTCGCGCCCCGCCTGCGCGTGCCCGAACGGTTCGGCTTCGTCGGCGTCGCGGCGGCGCTGCTCGCCGTCCTCGGCCGGCTCGCCGGGGTCGATCGCGGAGACGCGCCGGGGGAGGGCTTCCTGTTCACCCTCGCCGAGACGCTCGATGCCGAGGCCGTGCGCGGCGCGCCCGATAGGGAGCTGGCGTCGAACCCCGCCAAGCGGCTGGCGGCACGGATGACCGGCCGCCGGGTCGCGATCACCGCGGACACCGCGCCGGGCCTCGCGGTCGCGGAACACGCGGCGTCCCAAGCGCTCACGCTCGGCGGCCAGGTGGTCGCCGCCGTCGGCCTCGCCGATGTCGAGCTGGCGACGCC
>JBEBXD010000009.1:0-58213 GCA_040391845.1 Tsukamurella paurometabola
GCAGATGTTGGAGGTGGCCTTCTCGCGGCGGATGTGCTGCTCGCGGGTCTGCAGCGCGAGGCGGTAGGCGAGGTTGCCGTCGGCGTCGACCGAGACGCCGACGAGCCGGCCGGGGATCTGGCGGGCGTGCTTGCTGTGCACCGCGAGGTAGCCGGCGTGCGGGCCGCCGAAGCCGAGCGGCACGCCGAAGCGCTGCGTGGTGCCGAAGCAGGCGTCCGCGCCCTGCTCGCCGGGGGGCGTCAGCAGGGTCATGGCCAGCAGGTCCGCGCCGACGGCGACCAGTGCCCCACGCTCGTGCGCGGCGTCGATGACCGACTGCACGTCGGGGATGCGGCCCGAAGCACCGGGGGTCTGCAGGATGACGCCGAAGAACTCCCCCTCGGGGAGCCCTGCCGCCAGGTCGGTGACGGTCACCTCGATGCCGAGCGGCTTCGCGCGGGTCTCGATCACTGCGAGGGTCTGCGGGAACACGTCGGCGTCCAGGATCAGGCGGGGGCTCTTCGACTTGCCGGCGCGCCGGAGCAGCGTCATGGCCTCGGCCGCGGCGGTCGCCTCGTCGAGCATGGAGCTGTTGGCGATCTCCATGCCGGTGAGGTCGGAGACCATGGTCTGGAAGTTGAGCAGCGCTTCGAGCCGGCCCTGGCTGATCTCGGGCTGGTAGGGCGTGTAGGCGGTGTACCAGGCGGGGTTCTCGATGATGTTGCGCAGCAGCACCGGCGGGGTCAGCGTGTCATAGTAGCCGAGGCCGATCATCGAGCGGCTCACCGTGTTCCGGTCCGCGAGGGCGCGCAGCTCGGCGAGGGCCTCGTGTTCGTCGACGGGGGCGGGCAGGGCGCCGAGGCCGTTGTCGTCCGCCGGGTCGAGGATCGCGGACGGGACCGCGGCGCGGGCCAGCGCGTCGAGGCTGTCGACGCCGATGACGCGCAGGATCTGCTCGAGCTCGCCCGCGTCGGGGCCGATGTGGCGCGCGGGGAAGTTGCTCACGGGAGTGCTGTCGGACACTGGGGGACCTCCGGGCCGGGTGCCCTCTCCCTCAGTCGCCGGCGGCTCCAGAGGCGCCCAACCCACGTGGTCCTGGTGCCTGAGAGATTGACGGAGAGGTGTTGCTCCTTCGGCGCCCGCGGCCCGTCCCATGCCGGCCCGGCGGACTCTCCCACGCGGTGTTGCGACGCACGAGGATTCTAACGCATTTCAATAGGACGCCCGTACGGTGAGGGCAGTGCCGTCACGCGGGCAGCCTCTCGAGCACCACGTCGACGGCGCGATCCAGGCCGCCGAGGGCGGCGAGCTCGTCCGCCAACGCGCGCGCCCTGTCCGTGAGCGCCAGCGCCGCGTCGCACGCCTTCCCCAGCGACCCGCCGTCGAGCTCTGCGGGCAGCGGCACCGCGACGCCCGCCGCGGCGAGCAGGTCGGCGTTCTGGAACTGGTCGGCGGCCTGGGGCGCGGTGATCACGGGCGTGCCGGTCACCATCGCCTCGGTGCTCCCTCCCATGCCGGCGTGGGTGAGGAACACGTCGGTCTCGGCGAGCAGCTCGAACTGGGGCACCCACGGGTGCACCTCGGCGTTCGCGGGCCGCCGCCCGTCCGATCCGACCACCGAATCCGGGTCGGTCCGCCCGCCCACCTGCAGGATCACCCGCCAGTCGGGCCGCAGGGCCGCGAGATCGCAGGCCGCGCGGTAGGTGTCCGGCTGGTCGGTGAACGCGGATCCGAACGAGACGAGCAGGGTGGTCCGGTGGGCGCCGTCCCCGTCCGACGGTGCCGCCCCCTCGGGGAGGCGGCGGACCGGCCCGGTGAACGTGTAGGTCTCCCGGTTCACGCGGTCGATGTTCGGTTGCATGGACGGTGCGATGAGCGCCAGCGACCGCTCCGGGGTGCCGACGAAGGCGAGCGAGTCCTCCTCGATGCCGTACCGGGCGAGGAGGCCGTCCTGCTGCGCGAGCATGGCGATCCCCCGCGGATCGGTGCGGAGCAGCGTGTGGAAGTCCGCCATGTCCTCGTCGTAGCCCTCCCACGCCACGTAGGTGGGCGAGATCTGCAGTGTGGGGATGTCCCAGGTGCGGGCGAGGACGAGGCTCATCGCGCCGGCGATGTCGTACAGGATCAGGTCCGGCCGGTCGGAGTCGTACAGGTCGAACCACTGCGGCAGCTGCGCCTCGTACTCGTCGGCGAAGACCTGCAGCTGATCGATCACGTCGCCGGTGAAGGCCTCCTCGTCGTCAGCGTCCGCAGCCTCGCCGAGGGCCGGGAGGGTGGACCGGTACGGCGTGAACTCCGCTCCGGTGGCCTCGATCGCGGCGCGCATGCGCTCGTCGTTGGTGTACGTCACGCGGTGGCCTCGGCGCACCAGTTCGGCGATGAGATCCAGCGACGGGTGGACGTGCCCGGGGGCGGGGATCGAGAACATCGCGATATGGGCCATATCGCCAAATTAGGCCGCAGGCGGAGCGCCGGGCAACCGGTTATCCGGTGGCGCGGCCTCGATCGCGGCGGCGCGCCGTCAGGCCGCGAAGACCTCCAGGCGACGGGGGTGCTCGACGGGCGAGTAGTGCGCGGCGTCGCCCACGACGATCCGGCTCTTCTCGCCCTGCACGCTCACCGGCACGTCGCCAGCGAGGGTGATCCGGTGCAGCTCACGGGTCTGTCCGCCGAAGTCGGCGATGCCGTAGTGCTGGGTGGCGCGGTTGTCCCAGATCGCGACGTCGCCGAGGGTCCAGTTCCACCGGAAGGTGTTCTCGAGCTTGGTGATTCGCGACTGCAGTAGCTGGTACACGGCCTGGAACTCCTGCGGCTTGAGCCCCTCGAACTCCTTCACGAAGTGCCCGAGCAACAGGCTCCGCTCCCCTGTCTCGGGATGCACCCGCACCACGGGATGCACCGTCTCATAGGTGGTGCTGGTGAACTCGCGATAGTGCTCGGCCCGCCGCTCGGGCGAGACGCCGCCCCGCTCGTCCTGCGGCTCGGCCTTGGCGCGCGTGTAGTCGTACAGGTTCGTGTGCTTGGCCCACAGGTCGTCGACGAACGACCGCAGCGAGCTCGGGAGCTGGTCGTACGCCGCCACCGTCGACGCCCAGGTGGTGGCGCCACCCCACTCGGGCAGGGTCACCGCGCGCAGGATCGACGCCTTGGGGATGCGGTCGATGAAGGTGACGTCGGTGTGCCAGCTGTTCGCGGCGCCCTCGATGTTCAGCAGCTGATCGCCGCGCGAGGTCACCGTCGGGTGCGGCAGCGTGGGCTCGCCGAGCAGCTGCGCGAACGCGTACTGGCTCTGGTCGTCCAGGTGGTTCTGGCCGGTGAAGACCACCACCTTGTGCACCGCCAGGGCGAGGCGGACGGCCTCCACCTTGTCGCCGGACAGGTCGCCGGACAGCTCGACGCCGCCGATCCGGGCGCCGATGTGCTCTCCCAGCCGCGTCACGGTGATGCCGGCGTCGTCGTACGCGCGGCGGGCCCGGCCCCACAGGTCCGAGCGCTCGGAGGTCTCTTCGATGGTCATGGTCGTCGCCTTCCGTTCGGTGTCACTTCTTCGGTGTTGTCGGGCAGGTTCTTCTCGGACAGGGCTGTCTTCTCGCGGAACTCAGTCCGCGTACTCCTCCGCCTCCTCGTCGAGGGCGCGGCGGACGGGTTCGGGCACCCGGACGGTGCCGGGCGTGTAGGTCACGGCCGTCAGGCGCGATCCGAACCGGAACGGTCCGCGGCGCGCCCGCAGTTCGGGATCGACGGGGCCTCGCGCATCGACGCCCACCGAGATCCCGGTCCAGGGCGCCATCCCGACGAGCGCGACCACGTCGTCGATCCCGGTCAGGAAGGTCTCGTCGTCGCCGGTCCGGGCACTGAGGGCGAGCGTCCACCGCACGCGCGGCGATGCGCCGACCCGCAGCACCAGGGCGTCGACACCGTCGGGCACCGGGGCCGTGGCCCGCCGGAACCGTCCGTAGGAGTTCACGACCAGGTGCGCCGCACCGTCCTCGAGGTACAGCAGGTAGCCGCCCTGCGGGTCGCCGTGAGCGACGATCACCCCCTCGTCGCCGCGCTCCCAGCCGGGGATCTCGGCCTCGATCACGAAGTCGCGGTAGGCGATCAGGCGGCTCGACCGGTACCGCTCGAGGGTCGGTGTCTCGGCCAGGATCCGGACGGGATCGGAGTAGCGGGCCTCGTCGGGGCGCCGCCGCACCTGCGCGGCCGGGTCGTCGTACAGCGGGAAGACGGTGTTGCGCCAGGCGGCACGGTCCCACGCCGCGGCGAGCTCGGCCACCTTGTCCGGGTGCTGCGCCGCCAGGTCCGTGGTCTCGGCCGGATCGGCGTTCACGTCGAACAACTGCCAGGTCGGATCGTCGACGGCGCGCGGATCGGTGTGCAGCGAGAGCAGCTTCCAGCCGTCACGGTAGAAGCCGCGGTGCCCGCCGAACTCCGCGTACTGCTCGGTGCGCGGGCTCGCGGCGTCCGCCGATCGCAGCACCGGCACCACGCTCACCCCGTCGCGCTCCTTCGCGGGCTTACCGTTGCGGTCGGCGGGCGTGTCGATGCCCGCGAGGTCGAGCAGCGTCGGGGCGAGGTCGGTGACGTACGCGAACTGCCGGCGCACGCCGTTGTCGCCGGACTCGCGGGCCAGGCCCCTCGGCCACGAGATCACGAACGGGACCCGCACGCCGCCGGCGAAGGTCTGGCCCTTGTAGAACCGGAAGGGCGTGTTGGAGGCCTGGCCCCATCCGCGCGGATAGTGGGTGCCGAGCGCCGCCGTCCCGATCAGCTCCTCGTCGTGGTCGACGTCCCGCTCCCAGTCCTCGGGGACGGGCGAGTGGACGAATCGGGAGAAGTACGAACGGGTTCCGACCGGACCGCCCTCCGCGGTGCCGCCGTTGTCGGAGGTGAACACGATGATGGTGTTGTCGAGCTCGCCGAGGTCGTCGAGCAGGTCGGTGATCCGGCCGACGCTCTGGTCGATGCTGTCGACCATCGCGGCGTACACCTCCTGGTACCGCTGGTACCGGCGCTGCTCGTCCGGGCCGAGGGACTCCCACGGGAGTGCGTCGTAGCCGGGCTCGGTATTGCGCTCGGCGATGGGCGTGCCCTCGTCGAACAGTCCGTCCGCGACCTGCCGGTCGAACCGGCGCCGGCGGATCTCGTCCCATCCGTCGGCGTAGCTGCCGCGGTACTTGTCGATGTCGGCGGCCTTCGCCTGATGCGGGCCGTGCATGGCGATGTGCGCGAAGTACAGGAAGAACGGCTTGCCGGGTTCCTGGGCTCGCAACGATTTTATCTGCCCGATCGCGCGGTCGGTCAGATCGTCGGTCACGTAATAGTCGTCGCCGTAATCCTCGACGTCGACCACCGAATTGTCGGCGATCAATTGATTCGGATAGAAGAACGAATTCAATCCCTCGAGGGAGCCGTAGTAGGAGTCGAATCCGCGCTGCAGCGGCCAGGAATCGCGGGGCCGCCCCGGGCCCATGTTCGCGTCCCGGACCAGATGCCATTTACCGACGGCGAAAGTGGCGTATCCGCCGGCCCGCAGGATCTCGGGCAGGGAGAGCACGTCGTCGGCGAGCTCCAGCCGCTGTCCGGGGAAGCCGGGGTCGGAATTGGCGACGGTGCCGTACCCGGCGCGGTGCGGGTTGAGGCCGGTGAGCAGCGCTGCGCGAGCGGGTGAGCACACCGGGGTGGTGTGGTAATTCGTCAGCCGCAGACCACGTTCCGCGAGCGCCGCGATGTGCGGCGTGTCGATCTCGGACCCGAATGGCGAGATGTCGGAGAAGCCCATGTCGTCGATGAGGACGACCACGATGTTCGGCGCTCCGGCGGGTGCCCGCTTCGGCTCGCGCCAGGCCGGGACCGACTGCGAGGCGAGCCGGCGGACCACGCCGTCGAAGTCCTCGTACCCGCGCCCGTACTCGGGCACCTCCCCGCCGGCTCCGCCCCCTGCCGGGCCTGCACTACCGTCCGATGCGCTCACCGATCTCGTCCTCACGTCGTCGCCTCGCCGCTCTGCCCGGCGGCCGTTCGTCGTCCGGATCAATTAATACCCCAAGGGATTTCGTTCACCACTGCGTGAAATGCCTTGCGCTCAGTCTGATCCAAAGGTTGGTCAGACGGTTCCGGCCACACCTACGGTGAGGGCCGATCCCCCGCCACGGCGTCCGCGCCGTTCATCAACGGAGTACACGTGACGAAAAAGCCGTTCCTACGCGCGATTGCGCTGCTGACCGTTCTCGTGCTGGCCCTGGGAACCAGCGCGTGCGAATCGGCGGTCGCCCGGCAGCGCGGCGCCGCCACCGCGGCCCCTCGCACCGATGGCGCCGTTCCGCAGGGCGGCACGCTGCGCGTCGGCATCGACCAGGACCTCTCGCCGAAGGCCTTCCTGCAGATCGGGCAGGCGCTCAACGGCGGGGTACTGGCGAACGTCTACGACACCCTGATCCGCTACTCGCGCGACGGGCTCACCGTGACGCCCTCGCTCGCCACCGCGTGGTCGCTCGCTCCCGACGGCCTGTCGCTGGCACTCGACCTGCGGCCGGACGCGACGTTCCACGACGGCCGCCCGTTCGTCTCCCGCGACGTCGAGGAGTCGATCAAGGCCTACCTCGGCGGGCCGTGGACGCCGCAGTTCAAGCGCACCGCCGCAGCCATCACGCAGTTCGACACCGAGGACCCGCACCGGGTGGTGCTGCACTTCGCCCATCCGCTGAGCAACATCTTCGACCTGCTCGATTCGGCCCCCATCCTCGACGCGGCCACACTCCCGGAACTGAAGGAGGGCAAGACGTTCAACGGCACCGGCCCGTTCCGGTTCGGGTCCTGGCAGCCCAAACAGTCGCTGACGCTGGACCGCAACGACCACTACTGGGGCGGCGCGCCGGCCCTCGAGCACATCTCGTACCAGGTGGTCGGCGACAGCCACGCCCTGTACACCCGTCTCCTGACCGGGCAGGTCGATCTCGCCGACGGACTGACGCCGCACGACCAGCAGCTCGCGGTGCAGCGCAACGGTTTCCAGCAGGTCGACCTCGTCGGCGCCGAGTCGCAGGAGTACGTGGGCATCAACGTGAAGAACCCCGCGCTGTCGGACATCCGGCTCCGGCAGGCGATCGCCTACTCCATCGACCGCGAGCGCATCGTGCACGACGTGCTGCGCGGCAGCGCCTACGCCGCGAACGTCGCCTGGCCCAGGTGGTCGCCCGCCTACGACGAGGCCGACAACCGCACCTACCGGCGCGACGTGCCGAAGGCGCGCGCGTTGGTCCAGCAGATCGGGAACGTCCCGGAACTCACCCTCGACTACGCCTCGGTCGGCGACCAGCGGGTCATCGCCGAGATCGTGCAGTCGAACCTCGCCGACGCCGGCATTCCGGTCCGGCTGGTGGCCAACGACAGCGCACAGCAGTCCGACAAGCTGATCGGCGGGAAGTTCGAGGGGCTGTGGATCCTCGAGCACGGCTTCGCGCAGTTCACGCCGTCGACGCTCGCCGTGTCCGCGTACCCGTTCAACGCCGCCAAGAACTCGTCGAACTACTCCGACCCGGACTACACGGCCGCCGCGGAGGCCGCGTGGCGCACGCCCGACGGCACCTCTGCGCAGGCGATCGCCGCGTACCGGCGGCTCAGCGAGGTCCTGCTGCGCGACCTGTTCCTCGTGGAGATCGGCATCCGGATCAGCCAGGTCGCGGTTGCGCCGCGCGTCGGCTCCGTCGACTGGGGCAAACGCAACGAACTGCGGTTCGCCAAGACCTATCTCGCCTCCCCGCAGTAGCCGCACCGGACCACAAGGAGAACTCATGCTCAGCTACCTCGTCCGCCGCGTCCCGACCGCACTGCTGGTGCTCGTGATCGCGTCGGTCCTCATCTTCGGCATCCTCCGCTTCATCCCCGGCGGCCCCGAGTCCGCGCTCCTCGGCCCGGACGCCACGCCCGCGGACGTGCAGGCGCTGCGCCACGAGCTGGGACTGGACCGCGGCTTCTTCGCGCAGTACCTGTCCTGGATCGCCGACGTCCTGCGACTGGACTTCGGCCGCAGCTTCCAGGTGGGCGGCGAGATCAGCTCGCTGATCGGCTTCGGCCTGGCCAACACCCTCGTCCTCACGGGCGCCGGGGTCCTGGTCGCGCTGGTGGTGGCTGTCGGACTTGCGCTCGCCGTCACCGTCTTCGACAACCGGTGGCTGTCCGCCGTCGTCACAGCGGTGAACGCCGCCGCGATCGCGATCCCCACCTTCGTCGTCGGTACGTTGCTCGTGCTGCTCGCGGGGGTGCGGCTGCGGTGGCTGCCCGCGGGCGGTGCCCCGCCGGACGGCTACCTCACGGAACCGTCGATCGCCGTGCAGTACCTGATCCTGCCCGCGATCACCCTCGGCCTGCCCACGGGCGCGATGCTCGCGCGCTTCCTCACCGAATCGCTGCGCACCGAGCTCGGCAAGCCGTACGCGGTGACCGCGCGCTCGCTGGGCATTCCCCGGCACCGCGTGGTGCTGCAGCACGCGCTGCGCAACGCGCTCCCGGCCACCGTCACCGCCTTCGGCCTCCTCGTGGGCGGGCTGCTCGGCGGCGCGATCCTGGTCGAGAGCGTCTTCGGCTACCCCGGCCTGGGCATGCTCACCGAACAGGGCATCTTCAGCCGCGACTACCCGCTCGTGCAGGTCCTGCTGCTGCTCTCGGTGACCGTGTTCATCGTGGTCCAGCTGCTCGCCGACGTCCTGCACGCCTGGCTCGATCCCCGTATCCGCCTGGGCGCACCGTCGTGACCAGCCCGACCGCACCGGAGCGCGGGACCGCGCCGGCGCCGTACCCCCAGGGTGAGGAGAACCCCATGACCAGCACCGATCTTGCGCCTGTGATCGACACACCGGACGTCGACCCCGGCCTCGTCCCCGAGCGCCTGCAGGACCGCGACCGCAAGGACGTGCGGCCTCCGCTGTGGCGGGCACTGGTGACCGGCCCCGGCCTGTGCGGCACGATCCTGGTCGGCATCGTGCTCCTCGCCGGGATCTTCGCGCCCCTGCTGACGGCCTACGGGCCGACCCAGCAGATCGACGGCGCCTACCTGCTCGGGCCGAGCGCGAGTCATCTGTTCGGCACCGACGACGTGAACCGCGACGTGCTCACCCGCGTCCTGTACGGCATCCGCGTCGACCTCCTGATCGCGTTCACCGCGGTCCCCGTGGGCGCGATCATCGGGGCTCTCGTGGGCCTGCTCGCGCTGTCCCACCCCGCCACCGATGTGATCGCCCAGCGCACGTTCGACGTGGTACTCGCCTTCCCCGCGCTGATCCTCGGAATCGCGCTGACCGCGATCCTGTCCCCCGGCGCGCTGACGATCGCGATCATCATCGCCGTCGCGGAGATCCCGATCTTCGGCCGGCACGTGCGCACCGCCGTCCTCACCGTCCGCGAGCTGCCCTACGTGGAGGCGGCGAAGGTCAGCGGCGCGAGCAGTGCGCGCATCCTCGGCCGGCACGTGCTGCCGAACTCGATCGAATCGCTGATCGTGCAGCTGGCACTGTCGCTGTCGCTGGCCGTGTTCATCGAGTCGGGGCTCAGCTTCCTCGGTATCGGCGTACCCGCTCCGGCACCGTCGCTCGGCTCGATCCTCGCGGCCGGCAACGGCTATCTCGAGTCGAACCCGTGGATCTCGCTCGCCCCGCTGCTGGCCATCTCCGCGCTGGTCCTCGGCTTCACCCTGATCGCCCAGTCCTTCTCCCGAGCCCGGAGGCACGCATGACCGACACCGCCGTCCCCGCCGTTCCGGCCCTCGAGGTGACCGGCCTGAACATCACCTTCGACTACCCCCGGCCCGCCGTCGCCGACATCAGCCTCACCGTGGAGCGGGGCCGGATCCTCGCCCTGGTCGGCGAGTCCGGCTCGGGCAAGACGATGACTGCGCTCTCCGCGATCGGGCTGCTGCCGCGCGGAGCGACGGCGCGCGGTTCGGTCCGGGTCGACGGGACCGAGGTCCTGGGGCTCGGCGAACGCCCGCTGACCGCGCTGCGCGGAAAGGCCGTGGCGATGGTCTTCCAGGAGCCGCAGACCGCACTCAACCCGGTCCGCACCGTGGGGTGGCAGCTGCGCCAGGCTCTGCGGGCGCACGGCCGGCTGTCCCGGTCGCAGGCCCGCTCCCGGGCCGTCGAACTGCTGGAGCTCGTCGAGATCCCCGATCCGGAGCAGCGCGTCGACTACTACCCGCACCAGCTCTCCGGCGGCCAGAAGCAGCGCGTGGTAATCGCGCTCGCCCTCGCCAACGACCCCGCGCTCCTGCTGGCCGACGAGCCGACGACCGCGCTCGACGTGTCGGTGCAGGCCGAGATCCTCGATCTGCTCGTGCGGCTGCGCGACCGGACCGGCGTCGGGATCCTGCTCATCACGCACAACCTGGGCGTCGTCGCCGACATCGCCGACGACGTGGTGGTCGTGCAGCTCGGCGAGGTCGTCGAGCGCGGCGACGTCTACACCGTGTTCGCCCGGCCGGCGCACCCGTACACGCGGCAGCTCCTCGAGTCCGTACCGCGCCTCCCCCGCGGCGGAACCCCGGTGCCGGTGGACGACAGCTCCCTCGTCCGTGCGGGCAGCGAGTCCGCCACCGTCGACGGCGACGCCCCGGCCCTCGTGGTCGACGGTGCCTCCGTCCGGTTCCCGGGTCGCTTCGGCGCGCCGGGGCACCTGGCGCTCTCGGAGGTGTCGCTCACCGTCGAGCGCGGTGAGATCGTCGGTGTGGTCGGCGAATCCGGTTCCGGCAAGACCACTCTCGGCCGCGCCGTCGGCGGACTGGTGCCGCTCACGGCCGGGTCCATTCAGGTGGCGGGAGCCGACATCGCTCACCTGTCGAGTGCGGAGCTGCGCTCCACGCGGCGGGCGCTGGCGTTCGTCCCGCAGGACCCCGCGGCCTCGCTGGACCCACGGTTCACCGTCGGTGAATCCGTACGGGAGCCGCTGGACATCCACCGCATCGGGGATCGTGCCGCGCGCGCGGCGCGAGTGGCCGAGCTGCTGGACGCGGTGCACCTGCCCGGCTCCTTCGCGGGCCGGCTGCCGCACGAACTGTCCGGCGGGCAGCGGCAGCGGGTGGCCCTCGCACGCGCCCTCGCGGCGTCGCCGCAACTGCTGATCGCCGACGAGCCGACGAGTGCTCTGGACGTGTCCGTGCAGGCGCGGGTGCTGGAGCTGTTCGCGGAGCTCCAGGAGGAACTGGGGTTCGCGGCGCTGTTCATCAGCCACGATCTGGCGGTGGTGCGCCAGGTGTCCGATCGGGTGGCGGTGCTGCGCGCGGGGGTGCTCGAGGAGTCCGGCGAGACAGATGCGGTACTCACGGCGCCGTCGTCGGAGTACACGCGGCGCCTGATCGACGCGGTGCCCTACCCCGACCCGGTGATTCAGCGCGAGCGTTCCGCGACTCTGGCGTAGGCGGTCGCGGGACTGGGACTGCCGACCCGTGACCCGGGCAACCGGTTATCCGGTGGTTATCCGGTGGCGCGGGCGCGATTGCGGCGACGCGACGCCAGCTCGTCCTCGGGCGCGGATTCGGCGGCCACGCCGTCCGCACGCTCGCCCGGGAAGTCGGCGATGGTGCCGGTGAGCTCGCGCATCGCACCGGAGACCGCGATGCCGAAGACGCCCTGGCCGTGCTGCAGGAGGTCGACGACCTCCTCGGCGCTGGTGCACTCGTAGACCGTGGTTCCGTCGGAGAACAGGGTGATCCTGGCGAGGTCCTCGACGCCGCGCTGACGCAGGTGGTCGACGGCCACGCGGATGTTCTGCAGGGAGATCCCGGTGTCGAGCAGCCGCTTGACGATCTTCAGGACGAGGACGTCCTTGAAGGAGTACAGCCGCTGCGTGCCCGAGCCGCCCGCACTGCGGATGGAGGGGACGACGAGCGAGGTGCGCGCCCAGTAGTCGAGCTGCCGGTAGGTGATCCCGGCGATCTGGCAGGCGCTGGGGCCGCGGTAGCCGAGGAGCTCGTCCGGGATGGTGTCGTTCGGGAACAGCCCCGGGGCGATGTCGTCGAGCGAACCCTGGGTGCCCGCGGTGGTGTCCACCTGCGGCGCGTCCTGCCCGGTGCCGTCCTGATCGGTCACTGCCGTCTCCCTCGTGAGGTCCGTGCGCACTCCACAGAGTACGCCTGCCGCGCGGAGGCCGTCGGTGTAATTCCCTCGGTGCCATTTCGCGGTGTTCGGCGTGAACGCTAGGGCGCGGAGGCCGCCGAATCAACGCGACACACCGACACTCTCAAGTTGAACTTGAGGTCGAGATCGAATCGTGATCCGCGCCACACGCCGGAATCAGGAGTCGCCGGGGGCTTTGAAGTCGTCCGCGGAGATCGAGTCGAGGAACTCCTTGAACGCCTCCACCTCCTCCTCGGCGGGAGCCTCGTCCTCGGATTCGCTTGCCTCCGAGTCGATCTCCTCGTCCGGAAGCAGCAGTCCCGCCTCGGCGAGGACCTCCTCGTCCGCATAGATCGGCACCTCGAGCCGCACGGCCATCGCCACGGAGTCCGACGGGCGGGCCGAGACGGCCTGGTCACCGTCGAGCACGAGATCGGAGAAGTACGTGCCCTCCTGCAGGCCCGTGATGCGCACCTCGGTGATCGAGCGCCCCACGGCACCGAGCAACTCGGCGATCAGGTCGTGCGTCAGCGGGCGGCGCGGCTCCACCCCCTGCAGCTTGATCGCGATGGCGGTGGCCTCGGCCTGACCGATCCAGATCGGGAGGTACCGGGGACCGGACACCTCACGCAGGAGCAGCATGGGATCGTTCTGCGGCGGGTCCATCCGGATGCCCGCGACGGTCATCTCGATCATGGGTCCAGCTTACCGGCGGGCCGTCAGGATCGAACGCCGACGGCTCAGCGGACCGCGTCCTTGACGGCGGCCTTCACCAACTGGGTGTGGAACGTGACCGAGAGCGCGGCGAGCTCCCGCACCAGCTCGGCAGCGCGTTCGGCGGCACCCGCGTCACCACCGCGTGCGACGGGATTGGCGATCTGCGCGATGAGGCCGGCCTCGCGATCGGCGGAGGTCTTGAAGGCCCGCAGGTGCCGGGCCTCGAGGCCGTACTCGGCCAACGCCTTCGCCGCCTGCACCAGCGCGACGGCGTCCTCGTCGAAGAAGCCGGCCTTGCCGGAGGTGAGCAGCGCCGAGCGCTCGAGCTCGCGGAGGAATGCCTCATCGGCCCCGGACCGCGCGAGCAGGTCGGCGCGGCTGATCCGGGTCTGCCGGCGCGCCGAGAAGTCGGTGGCGGGGGCCGTCTTCGGGGAGACGGAGGCGAGCACGCGGGGCGCGCGCGGGGCGGGTCCCTCGACGGCCTCACCCCGATCGTGCGCGTCCAACTGCTCCTTGATGATCTTGAGCGGCAGGTAGTAATCGCGCTGCGCGGTGAGCACGTACTTGAGCCGCTCGCAGTCCTTCACGGAGAAGCGGCGGTACCCCGACGGGGACCGGTCGGGCGTGACCAGCCCCTCCGACTCGAGGAATCGGATCTTGGAGATGGTCACGTCCGGGAATTCGTCACGAAGACGTTCGAGGACCGCCCCGATCGACATCGCGCTCGGAGCGGATTCCTGGCGTGGTGCCGTCACAGGGGTCAGCCGGCCGCCGGGACGAAGAAGACCAGGCGGAACTTGCCGATCTGGACCTCATCGCCGTGCGAGAGCGGCGAGGCGTCGACCGGCTCACGGTTGACGTACGTGCCGTTCAGGCTGCCCACGTCGACGACGGTGAATCCGCCGTCGACCGAGCGGAACTCCGCGTGGCGGCGCGACACGGTCACGTCGTCGAGGAAGATGTCGCTGTCGGGATGCCGGCCCGCGGAAGTGGTCTCCTGGTCCAGCAGGAAGCGGGAACCCGCGTTCGGGCCGCGCTTCACCACGAGCAGGGCCGCTCCGGCCGGGAGGTTCTCGAGGCCGGAGACCGGCGCATCGCTCTCCGCGCCGCCGGAGGCGTCCATCTCGCGGATGATGTCGGCGCGGAACACCGAAGTGGTCTCAACGGGGGCCGATTCGTTGCCCTTGTCGTTCTCGCTCACATCGCTCCTTCGTCAGTGATTACTGCACAGGTCTGTAGTTCACGACACCTGACGGACGTAGCGTCCACGGTACCGTGCCCGGCGCCTCGGCGGCGGCCGGATTCGATTGCTCTAAAGCCGTTCTAAGGAAAAGCGTCACGCCTCGGCGGTGAGCGCCTTGTACGCATCCGCGTCGAGCAGTTCGCCCAGGGCGGTCTCGAGGTCCTCCTCGGACGCGGCCTCGATCTCCACGATCCACCCCTCCCCGTAGGGATCCGAGTTGATCAGGTCCGGGCTGGAGTCCAGCTCCCCGTTGATCGCGACGACGGTGCCGGAGAGGGGGGCGAAGATGTCGGAGACGCTCTTGGTGGACTCCACCTCGGCGAAGGAATCGCCCGAGGTGACCTCGGCGTCGTCCTCCGGAAGCTGCACGAACACGACGTCGCCCAGCTGGTCCTGCGCGTAGTCCGTGATGCCGATCCGGACCACGGTGTCACTCTTCTTCAGCAGCCACTCGTGATCGGGGGTGTACAGCAGTTCTCCGGGAAAGCTGGCGCTCAACGTGAGAAGTCCTTTCGCGAGGGCGGCGCGGGCTGCGCGGCAGGTTCAACCTAGTGTGCCGCACCGGTGTCGGGCAACCGACCCCGTCGATCACCGCGTTCACCTGCGGGGCATCGGGTTACCGAGCCGATGCGCTCCGGAGCGCGGTCCGCGGAAGCACCACGGGGGTGCCGGTATCCGGGTCGGTGATCACCTTGGCCTCCAGGTCGAACACCTCGCGCACGAGCTCCGCGGTGATGATCTCGTGCGGCGTGCCCCGCCGCACGATGCGCCCGTCGCGCATCGCCACGACGTGCGTCGCGTACCGCGCGGCGTGATTGATCTCGTGCAGCACGGCCACCACCGTGCGGCCGCCGTCCCGGAGTTCACGGATCAGTTCCAGGACCTCGACCTGGTGCGCGATGTCGAGGTAGGTGGTCGGCTCGTCCAGCAGCAGGATCGGCGTCTCCTGGGCGAGCGCCATCGCGATCCACACGCGCTGGCGCTGCCCGCCGGACAACTCCGCGACGCGGCGATCGCCCAGATCGGTGACCCCGGTGGCCGCCATCGCCTCCGCCACCGCCCGCTGATCCTCGCGCGTCCAACTGCCGAAGAGCCGCTGGTGCGGGTACCGGCCGCGCGCGACCAGCTCGAACACCCCGATGCCCTCGGGCGCCACCGGGCTCTGCGGGAGCAGCCCGATCTCCCGCGCCAGCCGCCGGGTCGGGCGCTCACGCAGGTCGCGGCCGTCGAGTTCGACGGTGCCGGCGCCGGGCGCCAGGAGGCGCGCGAGGGCGCGCAGCAGCGTCGACTTGCCGCACGCGTTCGGGCCGATGATCACCGTCAACTCCCCGTCGGGGACGTCCAGGTCGAGTCCCTCGACGACGGTGCGGTCCCCGTACCCCAGCGAGACCGACCTCGCCGACAGCCTGCTCGTCACATCACGCCCCTTCATCGACGGCTCTCCATCGCCAGCAGCACCACCAGGTACACCCCGCCCAGGCACACGGTGACCGCGCCGACCGGCAGGCTCACACCCGGAATCGCGTGCTGCGCCACCAGGTCCGCGGCGACGAGCAGCAGGGACCCGACGATGGCGGAGCCCATAAGGTCGACCGTCGCCCCCCTGCCCGTGAGGCGGCGTGCGATCTGCGGCGCAGCGAGCGCCACGAACCCGATCGGCCCGGACACCGCGGTCACCGCGGCGATCGCCGCGACGCCGAGGACCACGAGGGCGAGCCGGACCCGCTCCACCGGCACCCCGGTGGCGGCGGCCGCGTCGTCGCTCAGCTCCATCTGCCGCATCCAGCGCTGCGCGAGCGGCGCGCACAGCCCCACCACGAGGATCACCAGCGCGGCGGAGCCCACCGAGCGCCAGTCGACGGTGGCGACGGACCCCGCGCCCCAGACCGCGGCGGCGTACGCGTCGTCGAGATCCGCGGTCACCATGAACCATCCGTTGAGCGCGGTCAGGAACGCGCTCACGGCGATGCCCACGATGATCAGCCGGAATCCCTGGATCCCGTCGCGGAAGGCCAGGAGGTACACCAGCAGTGCCGCGGCGAGGCCACCGGCGAGGGCGCCGGCGGAGATCGCGGCGAAACCCGTTCCTCCCAGGAGGATCACGGCGATCACCCCGGTCAGGGATCCGTTGGTGAACCCGATGACATCGGGGCTGCCGAGCGGGTTGCGCGTGATCGACTGGAACACCGCCCCGCTGAGCCCGAGTGCCGCGCCGAGCACCACCGCGGCCACGATCCGCGGCAGCCGCCACTGCACGATGACGGTGGTGGTGATCCGGTCGCCGCGACCGAGCATCACGTCGAGGACGTCGCCGAGGCCGAGGCCCTGGGCGCCGCGGGTCAGGCCCCACAGGGCGAGGGTGACGATGAGCAGGACCGCCGCCAAGTCCACGGCGACGGCGCGGCGGGAGACCAGCATGCTGACCGGTCCGAACCGGACCGTCGTGAGCGCGCCTGTGCTCACAGCGCGCTCGCCCCGCGCCGGCGGACCAGCGCGATCAGCACCGGCGCACCGAGGAGGGCCGTCACGACGCCCACGTCGATCTCGTGCGGAGCGATGACCCGGCCGATCACGTCGGCCCCGACGAGCAGGGCCGGCGCAAGGACCGCCGTGAGGGCGAGGATCCACCGCTGGTCCGGTCCCGTCCACCACCGCACCACGTGCGGCACCATCAGGCCGACGAACGCGATCGGGCCGGCAGCGGCGACGGACGCCCCGCACAGCACCGTGACCGCGACGACGACCAGCACCCTGGTCCGCCCCACCCGCGCGCCCACGGTGACCGCCAGGTCCTCCCCCAGCGCCACCGCGTTGAGCGGGTGGGCGCACAGTGCAGCGATCACCAGTCCCGCGGCGACCCACGGGGCGGCGACGGACAGTGCCTCCGGCGGCCTGTCCGCCAGCGTGCCCACGCCCCAGAACCTCATGCGATCGAAGGTCTCGGTGTCGATCAGCCGCAGCGACTGCGTCAGTCCCCCGAGGACCGCGGCGAGCGCGACCCCCACCAGGGTCAGGCGGACCGGGGTCGGCACGGTACGGCCCTGCGACGCGATCCCGTAGACGAGCACAGTCGCCGCGATCGCGCCGCCGAACGCGAACGGCAGGTACTGGGCCGTGCGGCTGATGCCGAACGCGAGGACCCCCACGGCCACCGCGAAGCTCGCACCGGCGTTGACACCGAGGATTCCCGGGTCCGCGAGCGGATTGCGGGTCAGCGCCTGCACGAGCGCCCCGGCCACGCCGAACCCCGCGCCCGTGACCACACCGAGCAGCACCCGATCGAGCCGGGCCCCGACCGCCGCGTGGGTCGGCGAGCCGTCGGGGGCGGTCAGCGCCGGCCACACCGCGGAGACGGGAACGTGCCCGGACCCGACGACGAGCCCGAGCGCGCAGGCCCCCGCGAGGACCGCGAGCGCGAGCACCCAGGCGACGCCCAGCGGAACCCGGCGCTGCGAGTCCCGTTGCCCGACGGCGGTTTCGGCCCCGGATGCGGCGGGACGATCGCGCACCGTCATTCCGTTCCCACCCCCGTCCGCTCCGCGGCCCCTTCGACCACCCGGCTATTTTGCTAAGCCTAGCCTAAGGGTAGTTTGGCCGGTATGGCCGGATCGCCCGGCCCCCGCACATCCCGAGGAGCCACCGTGTCACCAACGCCCCGATTCCCGGTCGCCCACCTGGCGGCGATACTCACCGCTCTCCTGTTGCTCGCCGGGTGCGGGGGCGGCGCGGACGCCGGAACCGGGGCCACGCGCACCGTCGCCACCGTGCAGGGCGACGTGCAGGTCCCGACCGACCCGAAGCGGATCGTCGTGATCAGCAGCGCCCTCGCCGGTTACCTGTTCGACATGGGGCTGCCCGTCACCGGCGTGGTGCCCCGCGACGCCGACCTCAAGGAGAACAGCGCGGACATCCTCTGGGCCCGGAAGGCCAAGGAGCAGGGCACGATCACCCTGCCGTGGACCGCCGACGGCTTCGACCTCGAGGCGATCCTCGCGGCGAAGCCGGACCTCATCATCGGCGGCGGCGTCGGTTACCCACTGGGCCAGGCCCAGAAGGTCTACGACAAGCTCACCGACATCGCCCCGACCGTGCTCGTGGACAAGATGGACGCCTGGCAGGACCAGTACCGGTTCCTCGCCGAGAAGGTCTTCGACCGCAAGGCGGACTTCGACCGCGCCGAGTCGAACTACGACAAGCGGATCGCCGAGGTCAAGTCGCGCATCACCCCGCCGCCCGGCCCGTCGGTGTTCCTGACCATCACCGCCCAGGGACGCACCTACGTGCTCGACGAGAACCGCGGCCTCCCCACCGTCTTCGCGGAGCTCGGCATCCCCGCCGCGCCCCTGTACTCGTCCGGCCGGTTCAAGCCGTACACGCCCGGCGGCGACATGTTCCTGCTCTCCACCGAGCAGGTGAGCCAGGAGATCACGCAGCCGTCGGTGTTCGTGATGGGCTTCAACGCGAACACCACCGACGTCGCCGCGCTCCGCGCCAACCCGGTGTACGCGGCACTGCCCGCGTTCCGGACGGGCCACGCCTACGACCTGCCGTACTGGGCGCTGCGCAGCGACTACGACCAGGCGATGGCGACTCTGGACGTGGTGGAGAAGCTGTTCCGCAAGTAGGTCACCGAACCTTCGGCAGGCTCCGTGTCACGAGCACCGTCTGCCACCAGTACAGCGCCAGCGTCCACCAGTACATGCCGAGTCCCCAGAGGAGGAACGCCCAGCCCAGCGGGTGCATCGCGGCCCCGAGCCAGTTGTCGAAGGTGCCGGCCAGCAGCATCGGCATCGCGTACATCAGGGCCATCGTGGCCGCCTTGCCGAGGTACAGCGTCGGCAGGGCGGTCACGCCGCGGCTGCGCAGGAACGGCACGGTGCCGGCGAGCACCACTTCGCGCCCGATCAGCAGCCCGATCACCCACCACGGCAGGATCTCCCGCACCCCGAACGCGATCGGGATCGCGATCATGTAGAGCCGGTCCGCGGCGGGATCGAGCAGCTCCCCCAGCCGCGTCTGCTGGTTCAGCAGGCGCGCCAGCTTCCCGTCGAGCCAGTCGGTGAACCCCGACACCATGAGCACCGCGAGCGCCCACCCGTCGGCGTGCCGTACCAGCAGCAGCCACAGGAACAGCGGGACACCCAGGAGCCGCAGCAGGCTGAGCGTGTTGGGCACGTTCAGCGCACTGGCTGCGCCCTCCCGGTCCGACGGTGCGCCGGGGCCGGGCCCGGGACGGCCGGACTCGTTCACCTCCGGCTCAGATCATTCCGAACATGTTCGCCATGCCCTTCGTGGCGAACGGATTGTCGTGCACCATGTAGGTCCACGTCAGCGTGTTGCGGCCGAGGTCCGCGCCGTCGAGATCGATGCCGTCCGCGGTGATCTCGGCGTCGCGCAGCGTCTCCCGAGCGCGGCCGACCGCCTCCTCGGGGAGCTTGCGGAACTCCTCGATCACGAGGCGGTGGAACTCGTCGAGCGGCGACTGGCGGCCCAGTGCCCGCAGGTGGATCGTGGTCTGCACCTCCGAGACGAAGGCGAGGTGCTCGGCCCACGTGCGGTCGAGGTGGAACAGGAACGCCTCCCGGGCGGCCTGCTCGAGCACCTCGTCGGAGACACCCGCCTCCCGCAGCTCGGCGAGTCGCTCGGGCTCCAGCTCGGCGAAGTCCGTCAGCGGCCGGTCGGTGGTCAGCAGGGTGTGCCGGCGGGCCATCACCAGATCGCGCTGCTGGTTGACCAGCTGGTTGTAGCGCCAGGTATTGGCGTGGGTCTCGAGCATCCCGCCCTCGGCGACGCGCTGCGCGGAGTCCAGCATGTCGGCCGCCTTGCCGCGGGGGAACTCGCCGGTCTCGGGGTCGGCGCCGCCGGGGGGCCGCTTCAGCGGCAGGTGCCGCTCCACGATCGGATCCTCGACCGAGGCGAAGATGACGGAGGTCCCCGGGTCGCCCTGGCGGCCGGCGCGCCCCTTCAGCTGCTGGTCCAGGCGTTCGGTGTCGTGCAGGCCGGTGCCCACGACGGCGAGGCCGCCCAGGTCCGCGACCTCGTCGTGCTCGGCGCTGTCGTCGCCCGCGTCGTGGCCGCCGAGCTTGATGTCGGTGCCGCGGCCGGCCATCTGCGTGGAGACGGTGACCGCCCCCTTGGTTCCGGCGTCGGCGATGATCCGGGCCTCGTCCGCGTCGTTCTTGGCGTTCAGCACCGTCGCGATCACGCCCGAGATCTTGAGCATGTGGGCGAGCTCCTCGGACTCGGCCACGTCGTGCGTGCCGATCAGCACCGGCTGGCCCGTCTCGTGGACCTCGCGCACGTAGTCCACGATGCCCGCGACCTTGTTGCCCTTGTTGTCGTAGACCCGCATCGGCTGGTCGACGCGGATGTTCGGGGTGTTCGGCGGGATCTGCGAGACGCCCAGGTCGTAGAACTGGCGCAGCTGCTCGCCGGCGGCGATCGCGGTGCCCGTCATGCCGCACACCAGGGCGTACCGCTGCAGCAGTGCCTGCACGGTGATGGTGTCGATCACCTCGCCGGAATCGGTCTGCGAGAGGCCCTCCTTCGCCTCGACCGCCGCCTGCAGGCCGTCCGGCCAGCGCTGCAGCTCGGCGACGCGGCCGCGGGAGGAGTTGATCAGCTTCACCTGGCCGTCGCGCACGATGTAGTGCACGTCCCGCTCGACGAGGGCGTAGGCGTGCAGCGCGATGTTGACCTGCGGGAGCGTGGAGGCGACGTGCGCATCGGAGTACAGGTCGATGCCGCCGAGCTCGTCCTCCACGAGCTTCGCGCCGTCCTCGGTGAGGAAGGCGGACTTGCCGTCGGCGTCGATCTCGTAGTGTTTGCCCTCGCGCAGCCGGGCCACGACCTCCATGATCGCGGCCTGCGGGACATCGCCCTTGACGGAGCCCGCGAGCACCAGCGGGATGAGCGCCTCGTCCACCAGCACCGAGTCGGCCTCGTCGACGATCGCCACATCGGGCTTCGGGGAGAGCAGATCCTCCGCGCGGGTCGCGAGCTGATCGCGGAGCACGTCGAAGCCGATCTCGTTGACCGAGCCGTACACCACGTCCTTGGCGTACGCGGCGCGCCGCTCCTCGCGGGTGGACGATTCCGCGACGTATCCGACGGTCACGTCGAGCAGGTCGAAGAACGGCTTCATCCACTCGGCGTCGCGGCGGGCGAGGTAGTCGTTCGGCGAGATGACGTGCACGCTGCGGCCCGAGAGCGCCATGCCCGCGGCGGCGACGGCCCCGGCGAGGGTCTTGCCCTCACCGGTGGCCATCTCGATCACGTCGCCCTCGAGCAACCGATCCGCGCCCTGCAGCTGGACGTCGAAGGGCCGCAGCCCCAGCGCGCGCTCGGCGCCCTCCCGGGCGATCGCGATGAACTTCGCGCGATCGTCCGACTTGGCGTCGTAGACGTCCAGGGCCAGGGCGGCGTCGGGGAACTCCGCGTCGGTGAGACCGTGCGCCCACTCGTCGAACGTTGCGGACTGCTCGATCAGCGCGACGGACCGGGACTGGTTCCGCGTGCTCTGCGCGCCGAGCACCTTCCACACCTTGTTGCTGAACCTGCCCACGTGACCTCCGCACCCGACGCTCGACCGCTTGCGCAGTCGAGACTACCGGTGCCTCAGAGCGCCGCGAAGTACGCCGTCGACCAACCGACCGAGCCGAGGGCGATGCGGTACATGTCGCGGTTGACGTTGTCGATGGTGTCGCGCGGGCTGTGGTAGTTGGGGTCGTAGATCTCGCCGACGGTGCCGCCCCACTGCCGCTGCTGGTCCTCGGTCTTGGTGCCGTCGGCCCCGGTGTCCATGCCGCCGGAGGCGATGCCGACCTCCTTGAACGGGCCGTAGTCCGAGCGGCCGTCGAACGCGGACGCCTCGACGTGCACGTTGCGCCACGCGAAGTAGTTGCGGAAGACCTGCTCGATCACGCCGGAGCCGGCGGGGCCCGCGCCGCCCTCGAGCTTGGAGGAACCGTCACCGTCGAAGGTGAAGTAGCCGCCGTTCGGCGAGCCGAGCATGTCGAAGTTGAGGTAGCGCTTGATCTTCGCCGCCTCCTCCGTGCTGAGCGAGGTGACGTAGTGCTCGGAGCCGACCAGCCCCTCCTCCTCGGCGCCCCAGAGCGCGAAGCGGACCTTGTTCTTGACGTCGGCGTTCGCCCCGAGCTTGACGGCGGTCTCGAGGACGGCGGCCGATCCGGTGCCGTTGTCGTTGATGCCGGGCCCCTCGGAGACGCTGTCGAGGTGGGCGCCGACCATCTGCACGTTGGCGTCGTCGCCCTTCGCGGTCTCGGCGATCACGTTCCAGGTCTTAGCCTTCTCGGTCGTGGCGTCCACGGTGAGCGTGACGTCCTGGCCGTCCGCGATCGGGGCGTCCTGGGCGACGCCGACGACGGCGATCGAGGCACCGTCGTCGAGCCCGAGGGTCCCGCCCTTCCAATCCCCCGCCTCGTTGTTCGTGATGACGAGGGCCTTGGCGCCCTTCGCCGCGGCGGCCTTGTACTTGTCGCCGAAGGTGCAGGTTCCGCGCTGCACCACGGCGATCGAGCCGTCGGTGACCTTCGACAGATCGCCCCCGCTGCAGCCCTTGTTGCCGGTGACGACGGCCTTGGCGGTGATGGTTCCGCCCGTGGCCCCCGAGTACTGCAGCGCGGCCGCCTTCACCGGCGCGCCGGCGACCTGGACCTCGACCTTGGACGCCGTCCAGCTCGCCTGGGTGAACTCCTGCCGGACCGGGCTGTAGCCGGCGTCGCGCAGCACCTTCTCGGCGTACTCGACGCTCTGCTCGTAGCCCGGGGACCCGAGCGCCCGGTTGCCGCCGTTGCGGTTGGCGATGTCCTGCAGCGCTTCGAGATGCTCGATCGCCCCGTCCAGGGTGACGGCGTCGGCGAGTGCGCGCGCCTTCTCCGTGGCGGCGGCGTCATCGGCCGCTCCCGGGGGCGCCGGCCTGTCGGCGCTGCTCGCCGCCGCCGCCGACGACGACGAGCCGGCCGCGGCGCTCGACGGCGCGGCGTCGTCGTCCGACGTGGTGCAGCCCGCCGCGGCGAGACTCACGGCCGCCAGCGCGCTGACGACCCGAAGGGAGGTGGAGTTCTTTCGCCTGTGCAACATGCCACCATTAGATACACATGGGCGGATGTTTGCACGGGGAACACACGCTTTAGTGCGCGAGCGGCTCGGCGGCCCGGATCTCGGCCACGGCGCGGTGCGCCGCACGCACCGCGCCCTCCATGTACCCGGTCCACTCGGTCGAGGTGTCGGTACCGGCCCAGTGGACGCGGCCGTGCGGGAGGGCGAGTCGCGCAGCGTCGGCGTCCGCGCCGGGCGCGTACACCGACAGGGGCGCGCCGTGAATGAACGGCTCGTTCTCCCAGGCCAACTCGTGAACGGACAGGGGCTCGGGGGCCGGCCCCAGGCCGTCCGCGATCGCCCGCCGGACGGCGGCGGTGCGGTCGGGCTCCGGCAGGGCGGCGAGGAGATCGGCGCCGTGGCCGACGCTGAACGCCGCGAGGACTCCCTCCTTCGCGGAGGCCGGGGACGCGTCGACGATCATCTGGACCTCGGTTCCCGCCGTGAACAGGACCGTTCCGGTCCGGCCGCGGTCGCGCCACCACGGCTCGTCGTAGACGAGGACGGTCTTGGTGTAGCGGCCCATCCGGGCGCCGGAGAACGCCCGGCGGCGAACCTCATCCAGGTCGGGCGTGAAGCGGATCCCACCGGCCTGGGGCGGCGGCGCGGCCACCACCACCCGCGCGCAGCGCAGGTCGTGGCCGTCCGCGCAGCGGACGCGCACCTGCGCCCCGTCGTCGGCGATCTCGGTGACGGGCGCGTTCAGGCGCACCGGCGCACTCAGCTGCGCGGCGACGCCGTCCACGAGCCTGCCGGCGCCCTCGGCGTAGCAGCTGTCCTGCGCCCCACCGGCGAACAGGAGCATGCGGGCGACGCCCCCGCTGTGGTGCGCGATGCGCAGGGCCTGCGACGCGGTGATCTCGGCGGGGCGGACACCGGTGAGCAGGCCCACCGCCGCCTCGCCCGCGCGCCGCCCGAAGCCCGAGCGGAAGCAGCGCTCGAAGAGCTCGCGGGCGGACGCGTCCGCGGCGAGCCGGCGCGGGCGGCGGGCGGTGCGGGCCAGCAGCTCGAGCCGCAGCATTCCCGCCGCGGCGTCCGCCAGTCCGAGGCCCCCGCGCACGGGGACGCCGAGGACCGCGGTGTGCGCCCGTCCCCCGTCGACGATCACGTCGTGGCGGCGCAGGCCCGGCCGAGGGTGCCGCACGCGGGTCAGCCCGAGGTCGTCGCCGAGCCGGAGCACCCGGTCCTGCCCCGGGCCGACCCAGTGGGCACCCAGGTCCAGCTCCGCGGCACCGTCGTAGCGGGTGAGGATCTTCCCGCCGATGCGGTCGCCGGCCTCGAGGACCCGCACCCGGTACCCGGCCCTCTCGAGGTCGCGCGCGGCGACCAGTCCGCTCAGTCCCGCACCCACGACCACCACGTCGACCTGGTCCACGTCCATGCCGCACCAGCGTACTGGCATACTGGACATTCGTACAGTATCTCGTGTGCTGTGATGGAGTTCCGCAGGTGACGGAGGTGATTCGATGCGGGGTACCGGCAGGGCGCGCCTGCTCGGCGCCGCACTCGACATCATCGTCGAGCACGGCCTGCACGCGCTGACGTTGCGCGCGGTCGCCCAGCGGGCGGGTATGTCGCTGGGGTCGACGACGTACCACTTCGAGGACCGGAACCGGTTGATCGAGGCCGCGGTAACCGGGTTCGCCGAGGACGAGATCTCGCGCCTCGAGGAGGCCGCCGCCCGTGTCACCCCGGCGGAGGGCGCCGCAGCGGAGGGCGCGGACACCGAGGACCTCGTGCGCGGGCTGTTCGCGGAACTCGAGCGGTCGTTCGCGACGCGCGGGATGCTCGTCGCCCAGATGGAGCTGTACCTCGAGGCGTCCCGCAATCCGGTGCTGTCCACGCTCGCGCAGCGGTGGATCGCCGCCTACGAGAAGGTGATCGCGGACGTGATGGTCACGGCCGGTGTGCCCCCCGATCAGGCAGTGGGCCGCGCGCGCCGGGTGATCGTGTACGCGGACGGGCTGGCGGTGCACAGCGTCGCCGCGGGGCCGCCTCCGCGCATGCCCGCGGACGCGGCGTCCGCGCTGTGGGCGTTGGCGATGACCCCGGTGTAGGCGTCCCGGCCGGGGCGGCTCAGGTCGCGTCGAGGTGCTCGAGGAGCAGGCCGGCGACCGCCTCCGGCGCCTGTTCGGGCGCCCAGTGCGAGACGTCCTCGAGCATCTCGAACCGGTACGGCCCGCTGCAGTGCCGGGCGGTGCCGAAGGCGGCGACGTCGCCGAAGGCCACGTCGTCCGTGGGCCAGACGTACAGGACCGGGGTCTCGACGGTGCCGAGCGCCGCCGGCGGGCGGCCGCTGCGGTACCAGTTCAGGGCGGCCGTGAGGGCCCCCGGTTCCTGCAGCCGCTGGACGTAGTCGTCCACCGCGTCGCGGGGCACGTCGCGCCCGAAGATCTGCCGCAGCGCGCGGGCACCGTCGGCGAGCATGGCCTTCTCGGTCGCCGGGGCGTTGCGCCACTCGGTCATGTACCGGGACCGGTTCGCCTGGTCCTCGTCCGTCGCCAGCGCGGCGGCGAGGGCGGCCGGGTGCGGCGTCGAGACCACGGTGAGCGACCGGAGGCGGTCCGGGTGCTCGGGGGCGGTCCACCAGGCGACGGCCCCGCCCCAGTCGTGGCCGACGAGATCGAATCGCGCCCAGCCGAGGGCGTCGGCGATCGCGATCGTGTCCGCCACCAGCTCGGACATCCCGTACTCGGCGGGGCGGTCGGGCCGCACTCCCGGCGAGTAGCCGCGCTGATCGGGGGCGACGGCGCGAAACCCCCGCTCGCCCAGCACCGCGACCTGATGCCGCCACGCGATCGCGGCCTCGGGGAAGCCGTGCAGGAGCAGAACGGGGCGCCCATCCGCGGGCCCGGCGGCGATCGCGTCGAAGGAGCCCGCGGGGGTGGCGATGCTGAGGTGTTCCGTCACGGATGTTCACGGTAGGCCACGCGTCCGTCGGTGTCCCGTGCCAGAGTGACGCCATGACCGGAATCAGCACGCTCTCCCCCGCCGAACGACACCGGGCCGTCGCGGCGACCTTCGCCGACGTCGCCGGCGCGACCACGGACTGGGACGCGCAGACCCCCGTCCCCGAGTGGCGGGCCCGGGACGTGGTGGGCCATCTCGTGGAGTGGCTCCCCGGCTTCCTCGCGATGAACGGGGTCGAACTGCCCGGGGCGCCGTCCGACGCCGCGGAACCGGCGGCCGCGTTCGGGCAGCTCTCCGAGGCGGTGCAGGCCCTGCTCGACGGGCCGGACGCCTCCCGCGTGCTGCACACGCAGATGTTCGGCGAGAAGCCGCTGGACGGGCTGATCGATCAGTTCTACACCGCGGACGTGTACATGCACACGTGGGATCTGGCTCGCTCCCAAGGAGTCTCGCCGGACCTCGACCCCGAGTTCGCTCGTTCCCTGCACGCCGGCCTCGAGTCGATGGGGCCGATGCTGCAGGAGTCGGGCCAGTTCGGCCGGCCGATCCCGGTACCGGAGGGGACCGACGAGGTGACGGCGCTGATGGCCTTCATCGGGCGGAAGCCGGCGTTCGGCCCCTGATCAGCGCGCCTGGATCTGCAGGCCCGTGAGAATCGCCTGCGAATCGCGCCGGTAGGTCGGATCGTCGGGCATCTTCGACTGCACGGTGACGGTGATGGACCAGGTATTGGCACCGTCGGGCACGGAGACCGCGAGAGCCGTGGCCTTCTGGTCGTCTCCGCCCGCCGGGGGCGTGTACGTCATCGTCGATGTCGGAAAGCCGCAGAGGGTTCCGGGCTGCACCGCGATGTCCTCGGTCTTGAGGGCGGTCCGGAGCGAGTTCAGCTGCGCGTCGAGCGCCTGCTGCGCATTCGCGCCGGAGACCTTCTCCACAGTGACGACCGCCGTGGCGGCGACCCCGCCGGCGGCCAGCTTCTTGTTGGCGATGGTCGCGCGGATCAGCTCGGAGTCCAACATGGTGGTGCGCTCCCAGCCGTCGGGCTGGGGCAGGCCCACCGTCGGCTCGCCCGCCGCCTTGGCGGGAAGGGTGAGCACGCGGCCGGACACCGCCGCACAGTCGCCCGCTTTCGCGGTG
Source organism: Tsukamurella paurometabola (assembly GCA_040391845.1). Lineage (GTDB taxonomy): Bacteria > Actinomycetota > Actinomycetes > Mycobacteriales > Mycobacteriaceae > Tsukamurella > Tsukamurella paurometabola_B. The sequence goes on from JBEBXD010000009.1 coordinate 27,211, forward strand.
CTGGAGGATGCCGGCGCCGCCGCGGCGGAGGTGCCGTCGGCCACCGGCTCGCCACCCGTCGAGCTCGAACACCCGGTGATGCCCAGCGCGATCACCGCCGGGAACGCGATGGCTGCGGCGAACGTGTTGATGCGCTGATTCGTCATGTCCGGAACTGTAGTCCGTGATCCACCGATGCGTACCGGTGAATCGCCGACGGCTCAGCGCGGGGTGAGGATCACGACGGGGATGTCCCGATCGGTGCGCTTCTGGTAGCCGTCGTATCCGCTGTAGGACTTGATGATCCGAGGCCAGAGCTGCGCCTTCTCCTCCGCGGTCGCGGCCTTCGCCGTCCACGGGCCGGTGACTTCGTCCACAGTGACCTCCACCGCCGGGTCGGCGGCGAGGTTCTTGAACCAGTCCGGGTGGTCGGAGTGACCGCCCTTGGAGGCGACGACCACGATTCGGTCCGGTTCGAAGATCGGGGCCGTGAGCATCGTCGAGCGGCGCTGCCCGGACTTGCGTCCGGTGGTGTGCAGTTCCAGTGTCTGCATGCCGAGTACGCGCTTGGGGAACCGTCCCCCGGTGATCGCGAGCAGTGCGCGGTGCCCGTTCTCCAGGACCCATGCGCCGAGTTCCGTCACCTTGTCGTTCAGACTCATGCATCCATCATGCCCGCAGGGCGGTTCAGGCGCCCGGCCGTCGGTGGGCCGCGCCGCCGACGGCCCCGGGCGCGACGTGCGGGTGCAGCGCGATCGAGTGGTCGTAGAACTCGTCGGTCATCGGGAGATACGGGATCGGTTCCTCGGTGTCGACGGTGCGCAACCGTGCGGCGAGGCCGTCGGCGAGGCGGTCCGCGCCCGCCGCGTCGGTGCCGTGGACGTCGGTGATCAGGTGCGGCGCGAGTGCGTGCATGCCGGTGTACCAGAACGTGCCGTGCAGGAGCGGCCAGAACACGTCCTCGACGTCGCCGCTGATGCCGCGCGGCGAGATCGAGTTCCCGCGATCGCCCGCGGTGACAACCGCGAGTGCCCGGCGGCCGGCGAGGCCCCCGTCGCCGTACTTGCGGGTGCGCCCCGTGGCGGGGTCGGGCACGTCGTAGGCGAAGCCCCGCTCGAAGACCCGGTCGATCCAGCCCTTCAGCATCGCGGGTGGGCCGTACCACCACAGGGGGAACTGCAGCACCACGAGATCGGCGGCGAGGAGCCTTCGCTGCTGCGCCCGGACGTCCGCGCCGCCCTCCTCGATCAGGACCGGGTCGAACCCCTCCGCGTACAGGTCGGCCACGTCGACCGTCCAGCCGTCGCCCCGCAGCTGCGCCACCCCCGCGTCGCGCAGTGTCGCGTTGAGCGATTCGGCGCACGGGTGCGCGTAGACCCAGAGTGCGTGCCCACGTTCCCGTTCGCCGCTCATGTTCTGTGCCAACCCCGAAGGGGACGCCCGCATTCCACCACGGCGCGCGACTGCCCCGGATGCACGAAGTCCCGAGACGCGGTGCGTCCCGGGACTTCTGGTCGGGCTGACAGGATTTGAACCTGCGACCACTTGACCCCCAGTCAAGTGCGCTACCAAGCTGCGCCACAGCCCGTGGCCGCTCTCGCGGTGCTGTAGGAGACTACCGCATCCCGCTCGCGGAGGAGAAATCGCCAGGATCACGGGCGCGCTGCCCGCCGCTTCGGCGGAGGAATCGGACGTTCCGCCCTACTCTGGACACATGCGTATCCCGCCCCGGCACCGCGAACTCGCGATCGCCCTCGTGGCGCTCGCCCTCGGCGCGTGCGGCGCACCGTCGGACCGGGTGGAACCGAGCCCGAGCGCCACACCGGACGACGACGGCCTCACGACGATCACGACCGGCCTGGACGCTCCGTGGTCGATCGCCTTCGTGGGCGGGGCGGCACTCGTCAGCGAGCGCGACACCGGGCGGATCGTCGAGATCGTGGACGGCGCGCCGCGCGAGGTCGGCCGGATCGACGGCGTGGCCGCACGCGGGGAGGGCGGCCTGCTCGGCATCGCCGTGCACGCGGAAGACCTGTTCGTGTACTTCACCACCACGACGGACAACCGGATCGCCCGGATGCCGCTGCGGGGCGAAGCGGGCCGGCGGTCGCTGGGACCGGCCCGCACGATACTCACGGGCCTCCCGGCCGCCTCGATCCACAACGGCGGGCGCATCGCTTTCGGGCCGGACGGGATGCTGTACGCCACCGTCGGCGATGCCGGACGGCCCGAGAACGCGCAGGACCCGGCATCGCTCGGCGGGAAGATTCTCCGGATGACGCCCGGCGGCGAGCGGCCCGCCGACAACCCCGTGGCCGGCTCCCTCGTCTACAGCCTGGGCCACCGCAATCCGCAGGGGCTCGCATGGGCGCCCGACGGTGCCCTGTACGCGAGCGAGTTCGGCCAGAACACCTGGGACGAGCTCAACCTGATCCGCCCGGGCGCGAACTACGGCTGGCCCGTCGTGGAGGGCATCGGGCAGCGGCAGGGCTTCGTCGACCCGCTGCAGCAGTGGCCGACGTCCGCGGCCAGCCCGAGCGGAATCGCCGTCGTCGGAAGCGATCTCCTCATCGCGAACCTGCGCGGCGAACGGCTCCGCACCGTTCCGCTCGCCGCGACCGGGACGGCGACGGAGCAGTACGCGGGGCGGTTCGGCCGCCTGCGCGATGCGGTGCGCGCCCCCGACGGCTCCGCGTGGATCCTCACCAACAACACCGACGGGCGCGGCGATCCCCGGCGCGGCGACGACCGGATCGTGCGCCTGACCGGACGTTGAGCCTGATCAAAGCAGTCCGTCCGCGCTACAGTGGCGGGCATGAAGCGCGGTTTTCTGGTGTCGGCATTGGTCGCCGGCGTTTTCGTGGTCGCGGTGCCCGCGGCCGCGGAACCGGCGGTGGACGCCGACCGATTCCGCGCCGACGGCGGCGACTACGCCTTCGCCTACCGCTACGACGGGGGTAAGCGCGCCTGCACGCTCACGGCCGACCCGACGACGGTGCGGTGCGGGATCTCCGCGCCGGCCGGCACCCGGATCACGGTGCGGGGCCGCAGCATTCGCCCCGAGGCGGTGGAGATCAGCTCCCGCGGCTGGCGGTACCTGGAGAAGCTCACGGTGAGCGAACGCCCCCGGCTGCTCCCGTCCGGCGCCCGCCTCTCCGTGCACGGGGCCTCCTGCACCGCCCCCCACGACGGGGGGCTCACCTGCACCGTCGACTCCACGGGGTTCACCCAGGCCGACGGGAGATTCTCGACCAGCGGCCGCCGCCTCGGTTAGACCACCAGCCGGGAGCGCAGCCGGGTGATCACCGCGTCGTCGATGCCCAGGCCGTCGCGCACGTAACCGTCGAAGCCGCCGTACTGCGCGTCCGCCTCGTCGAACGCCGCGGTGAGCGCCTCGGGGAAGACTCCGGCGAGCACCCGGGCGGCCTCGCCGATCGCCTCGCCCCGCTCTGCGGCGGCACCCGCCGCGATCTTCTCGATCACCGCGGCCGAGCGCTCGTTGGTGAGCAGGTAGTCGCCCATCACGTCGTCGAACGAGACGCCCACCAGCCGCTGCACGATCGCCGCGGCCCACCCGGTGCGATCCTTGCCGGCGGTGCAGTGGAACAGCTGGGCGCGCTCCTCGTCGGCGACGGACCGCACGAGCGCCGCGAACTGCCTGCGCGCGTTGTCCTGCGTCACGAACATGCGGTACACGTCGGTGAGCAGTTCCCGGGCGCCCGCCGCGTCCGTGAGCGAGCGGGGGTCCAGCGCGCCGAGTTCCACCTCGTCCCCGATCACGTTGAGCCGCACGTACTGTGCACCGTCGGGAACCACGTCCGGCTTCGGCGTGACCTCCGCCGTCATGCGGAGGTCGAAGACGTGCGCCAGGCGGGAGCGTGCGATCCGGGCGGGATCGGTGGAGTCCGCATCGAGGGCGTTCGAGCGGAAGAGTCGGCCGGTACGCATCCGGCCTCCCTCGGCGGAGTAGCCGTCCGCACCGGCGACGTCGCGGAAGTTGTGCACGCGACCAGCCTAATCGCCCCGGCCGCGCCGGCGGCGGGGGCCGCCGAGGGGCGGACGAGCGGCGCGAGGGCGAGGACGATGACCGCGTCCAGGGGCACGTCGGCGGGGACCTCGACGTGCGCGGCGAGCCGCGGGCCGTCGGTGCCGCGGACCAGCAACCGGCGCATCCGCGCGCCCGCGAGCCGCACGCCGGGCCACGCGACGTCGGCGAGCCGGGCGTGGGCCGGGAGCGGACCGTCGACCTCGCACAGGACGACGGGGCCGGACCGCACCAGGCGGCTGATCCTGCGGACCACCACCGCGCGGTCCGACGGTGCGCGGTCCCACGGTGCGCCGTCCGCGAGTTCGCGGGCACGGGTGCCGGCTATGAGGACGTCGTCGCCGAGCATCTCCGTCCCGGCCGGCCAGATCGCGGGATCGAAGGACCGGGCGACGCCGGCGCGGGCTATCGAGGGCAGAACCTCCAGCAGAGTCACGCCTACCGGTCTACGCGGGGCCCGGCGCTCGCGGAAGGGGATGCGGCGTCAAGGTCGCGCTAAGACCCCCACGGCTCGGACGCCGCGGGACGCCCGTCAGGAACCGTCCTCGGCGGTGGGCAGGACGCCCGCCTTGACCGCGGCCTGCACTGCGGCGTGGTCCTTTTCGTTCTGGTCGGCGTAGGCGGCGGCGAACCGCCCCACGGCCTCGTCGAACTCCGTCGACCTGCCGAGGTAAGCGGCGGCGGTGACCGATCCCGGCGACTGTGCGTGCGCCCGGGCGAGTACGCCGGCGCAGCCCCGCCCGTACTGGTCGAACTGGTCGTAGGTGAGCAGCTCGGGCGCCACGGACCCCTTCATGTCCCGGAACTGCCGCCAGTAGAAGTCCCTGCCGCGCACCGTCGGGGTGTACCCGAGGAAGGAGTCCGACTGGGCCTGCAGGATCTGTTGCCCCGCGACGACGCGCCAGGCCTGCGCCCCGGTCGACGGTGCGCGGGGCGGCATCGTGGACGGGCCGAGCCGCCCGTAGGTCTGCAGCACCGACTGCGCCGCCTCCTTCACCTGCAGGAACAGCGTCTCGATGCCGGTGGGCGTGTCCCGGCCGAGGAGCACGATGAAGCAGCGGGTGCCGACGCTTCCGACCCCGACCACCCGCAGCGCCCAGTCGAGGACCCGGAACTGGCCCAGCAGGGCGGCGGCGTCGGCGCGGAGCGAGTCCAGGTACTGGGCGAAGGCTCCCTCGACGTCGTCGGTCAGCTCCGCCGGGGCGGGCACCAGGATGGGAGGATCGGCGACGATGCGCGGTTCCCCGTCGTCGCTGGTGGCGGTGATCTTCTCGACCACGCGCGCCGACGTGCGCTTGCGCGCCTTCTTCGCGGTCTTCGCGATGAGTTGCTTCAGCGACTGGTCGTCGCCGGCCCGTGCGGTCAGCGTGTCGACGTCGACGGCCAGGTAGTACCGCTCCAGGGCGTCGCGGGCCGTGAGATCGGCGAGGGTGCTCCGGTAGGTGCCGATCGCGCTCACGACCGCGGCACGGGCGCGCTCCTCGGTGTAGCCGTTCTCGCGTCCGGCGATCATGATGCTGGCCGCCAGCCGCTTGACGTCCCACTCCCACGGCGCATTGCCCGCCTCGTCGAAGTCGTTGACGTCGAACAACTGCCGGCGCTCCGGCGAGGCGAACAACCCGAAATTGGACAGGTGCGCGTCGCCGCAACTCATCACGGTGACCCCGGTGTTCGCCTCCCCCGCCAGGTCGTGTGCCATGAGTGCCGCGCCGCCGCGGTAGAAGGCGAACGGGGACTGCAGCATCCGGGACATCCGCACGGGGACGAGTTCCTGGATGCGGGTGCTGTTCTGCTCGCGGATCGTATCGACCGGGTCGCGGCCGTCCGGGGTGAACGCTCCCTGGGACTTCCGCGGCACCGATCCGCGCAGGTCCTTGCCGTTCTCCACCCGTGCCGTCATGCGCCGCAATGCTAGTCGCGCAGCGCGGTGTCGCGGGGCGGGTCCCGCAACCCGAGAGCGATATTTAGGACACCCTAATTTCGGAGCGTACAGTGGAGGGCGTGACTAATTCTGATACCGATACCCGTCCCGCCCCCGCCCGCCGCCAGCGGCCGACCTACGAGCTCACCGTCGTCCGCACCGAGGAGGTCGGCGGTCACCTGGTCCGCGTCGTCGCCGAGGGCGAGTCCCTCGCCACCTTCGGCGACCCCGAGCTCCCGGGCCTGGCCGCGACCGATTCCTACGTCAAGATCGCGTTCGGCGAGTCGAAGCGGACCTACACCGTGCGCTCGTTCGACCGCGCCGAGCGCCGCATCGCCATCGACTTCGTGGTGCACGGCGACGAGGGGCTCGCCGGGCCGTGGGCCCGGCGTGCGCAGCCCGGCGACTCGATCGCGTTGATGGGGCCCGGCGGCGCCTATTCCCCCGATCCCGGCGCCGCGTGGCACCTGCTGGCGGGCGACCTGTCCGCCACCCCCGCCATCGCCGCGGCCCTGGAGGCGCTGCCCGCCGATGCGCGCGGCGCCGCACTCATCGAGGTCGAGAGCGACGCGGATCGGATCGAGCTGTCCGCGCCGGCCGGAGTCGACGTCCGGTGGGCGGTCAACCCCGACATCGCCGATGTCGACTTCCTCGCGCGACAGGTGGCGGTGGCCGACTGGCCCGCCGACCGCGCCACGGCGCAGGTGTTCGCGCACGGCGAGCGCGAGTCCATCAAGGCGATCCGCAGGGTGCTGCGCGAGCTCGAGGTGCCGCGCGAGCGGATCTCGATCTCCGGCTACTGGGCACGCGGCCGCGCGGAAGACGCGTTCCAGGCCGAGAAGCGCACGCCGATCGGCCAGATCGACTGACACAGGGGCCGCCGGGGCGCGGTGCAGGTGGTAGCCGTCACAACGGCGAGCTGGACGTGAGTGTGCGCACAAACAGCCCTGCCGGAGCATGGATTTCAGACAACAGCGGATAATTTGTCTACCTGTGGAACTCGCACCGGTGCCCGGCTTCTCCCCGTCGGCCTCGCAGCTGCGCCGGCGCGGTGTCGCGTTCAGCCTGTGCGTCGCGCTGGCAGCGCTCGCGGTGTGGGGCGTGCAGTCGTTCCGCCCACAGGACGTCCTGACGGTCACGCTGCGCACCCCGACGGTGGCGGCCGGGATCTCCGAGGGCGCCAAGGTGCGGATCCAGGGCCTCGAGGTGGGCACGGTGTCCTCGGTCCGATCGCTCGGCAACGCCCAGCAAGGCGTGACGCTCCGCCTGGACGGGCCGCAGGGCCGCACCCTCACCACGAACGTGGAGGCCGCGTTCTCCGCGGGCAACCTGTTCGGCGTGTCCGAGGTCATCCTCATTCCGCACGCGGGCGGCGGTGCGTTGCACGACGGTGCCGAACTGGCCCCGAACCGGCGGATCACGGACAACACCGTCTCCAACATGATCACCACCCTGGGAGACGTGAACGACGACGCCCTGCGCCCTCACGTGAGCGAAGTGCTCACGAACCTGGACTCCTCATCGAAGGCGATGCTCCCGCTCCTGACAGCGCTCGGCGGCGTGGCGCAGGCGGTGAAGGATACGCAGCGCCTCTCGACCGCGGAGACGTTCCCGACGGTGGTCGCCGCGCTCAAGGCCGCCGATCCCGCACTGTCGACGATGATTCCGGCCTTCCAGGCCTCGCTGGACTTCACGCCCCTGCACAACGGGCGCAGCAAGCGGATCATCGCCATCCAGGACGGCATCAACAACGAGCGCACCGGGATGCTCGCGGGCGTGCAGGCCATCCTCGATCCCGCGGCGGTGCAGGGCCTCAAGACCGCCTCCCCGATGCTGGTGAGCCTGCTGCAACCGCTGCTCGCGGCGTTCCCGAACGGCAGCGCGCGGGGAGTCGGCGTGCAGCTCTCGGAGCTGATGGACAACGTGCGCAGGGCCATGCCGAACACCCCGAACGGCCCGGTGCTCAATCTGCGCCTCTCGGTGGACTACCCCGCCGTCGCCGCCGTGCTCGGCACCGACGACCCGAAGCCGGCCGCCTCGAAGCCGGGCGCGAAGCCCACGCCCGCCACTCCCCGCTGACTACCGAACGACTCAGGCCAGCGCGCGGTCACGCGGCGGCCGCACCCGGGTCAGCAGGGCCAGGCCCAGGACGAGGACCACGATGATGCCGCCGATCCCCGCCCGGTCCGTGCCGAACGCGAGGACGAACAGGCCGAACAACGACGGCCCGAGGAACGAGGCCGCGCGCCCCGTGGTCTGGTAGAGCCCGAACATCTGGCCCTCGCGGCCGGGCACCGTCATCCTCGCCAGCATGCTGCGGGCCGAGGACTGCGCCGGCCCCACGAACACCGTGAGCATCAGCCCGAACACCCAGAACATCCCCTCACCGCGCACGAACAGCAGTACCGCCCCCGCGATCACCATTCCGACGAGGCACGTGACGATCACCGGCTTCGGGCCGATCCGGTCGTCGAACCGGCCGGCGATCACCGCGCCCAGCGCCGCCACCACGTTCGCGGCCACGCCGAACAGCAGCACCGTCGACTCGCTCATCCCGTACACGCTGTGCGCGAGCACCGCACCGAACGTGAACGTGGCGGCCAACCCGTCCCGGAACACCGCCGACGACACCAGGAACCACACCACGTTCCGGTCCTCACGCCACAGCTCGGCTATTGTGGCGAACAGGTCCCGGTAGGCGCCGATCACGCCCCGGTGCGGCGCCGCCGACGGATCCGCGGGGAGCTCCGGCACCAGCAGCAGCACCGGCAGCGCCGAGATCGCGAACCACGCGGCGGCGAACAGCGCCACCAGCCGGATGTTGAGCCCGCCGTCGGTGGGGACGTCGAGGAACCCGCGGGTGGGGCCGTCGCCCGCGATGAACCCGAAGTTGCACAGGAGCAGCAGCACGATGCCGCCGAAGTAGCCGCAGGCCCAACCGATCCCGGAGACCCGACCGATCGTCGCGGGCGTCGAGACCTGCCGCAGCATCGCGTAGTAGGGCACGTTGGCGAGCTCGAACGCCACCGTGCCCACCGCGAGCAGCAGCAGCCCCAGCCACAGGTACTGGTACTCGTCCCGCACGAAGAAGCAGCCCGCGGTGCACGCGGCGACCACGGCGCTCCACACCGCCAGCGAGAACTTCCGGCGGCCCGCCGCATCGGACCGCCCGCCCAGCACCGGCGCCAGCACCGCGACGAACACGCCCGCCGCGGCCATCGCCCACGAGAGCCAGCTGGTGGCGCTCACCCGGCCCGGGAGATCGTCACCCACGGCCCCGGTGAGGTACACGGTGAAGATGAACGTGGTCATCACCGCGTTGAACGCGGCGCTCCCCCAGTCCCACGTGCACCACGCCACCACCTGGCGGCGGGGCACCGGCGAGGCGGGGGCGGCTCCCGGATGCACAGCCGACGCCGTCACGGCGCTACTTCCGCGCGCGCTTCTCGCGGACCCGCACGTTCACCCGCACCGGCGAGCCCTCGAAGCCGAACTCCTCCCGCAGCCGCCGCTCCAGGAAGCGGCGGTAGCCGGCCTCCAGGAACCCGGTACTGAACAGCACGAAGGTGGGCGGACGGGTCGCGGCCTGGGTCGCGAACAGCACCCGCGGCAGCTTCCCTCCGCGCAGGGGCGGCGGCGTCGCCGCCATCACCTCGCGCAACCAGTTGTTGAGCCTGCCGGTGGGGATGCGCTTGTCCCAGGACTCGAGCGAGGTCTCGATGGCGGGCACCAGCTTCTGCAGCGCACGGCCGGTCTGCGCGGAGATGTTCACCCGCAGCGCCCACGGGATCTGGACCAGCTCCCGGTCGATCTCCTTCTCCAGCTGGTACCGCCGGTCCTCGTCCACGAGGTCCCACTTGTTGTAGGCGATCACCAGCGCGCGGCCCGAGTCGATCACCATCGACAGCACCCGTAGGTCCTGCTCGGTGATCGGCTGCGACGCGTCGATCAGCACGATCGCCACCTCGGCGGCCTCGATCGCGCCCTTCGTGCGCAGCGAGGCGTAGAACTCGTGGCCGCTCGCCTGGTTCACCTTCTTGCGCAGGCCCGCCGTGTCGATGAACTTCCACGTCTTGCCGCCGAGCTCGACGAGCGAGTCCACCGGGTCGACGGTGGTGCCCGCGACGTTGTCGACCACCGACCGGTTCTCCCCGGTCAGCTTGTTCAGCAGCGAGCTCTTGCCCACGTTCGGCTTGCCGATCAGCGCGATGCGGCGCGGCCCGGTGCCGCCGGTCCCCTCGCGGGGCGTCTCCGGCAGCTTCTCGAGGATGATGTCGAGCAGATCACCCGTCCCGCGGCCGTGCGCGGCCGAGATGGTGTGCGGCTCACCGAGACCCAGCGACCACAACGTCGCGGCCTCCGCCTCGGTCCGCTGATCGTCCACCTTGTTCGCCGCCAGGATGACGGGGGCCTTCGAGCGGCGCAGCACGCGCGCCACGGCCTCGTCCGTCGCGGTGGCGCCGACGGTCGCGTCCACGACCACCACGATCGCGTCGGCGGTGCGCATCGCGACCTCCGCCTGCGCCGCGATCGACTGCTGCATCCCCTTGGCGTCGGGCTCCCAGCCGCCGGTGTCCTGCACCAGGAACCGGCGCCCGGCCCAGTTCGCCTCGTAGCTGATCCGGTCGCGCGTGACGCCGGGGATGTCCTCGACCACCGCCTCGCGGCGCCCCAGGATCCGGTTCACCAGCGTCGACTTGCCCACGTTGGGGCGGCCCACGATCGCGACGGTGGGCAGCTTCGCCGCGGCCTCGGCGGCCTCGGCCTCGAGATCGCTGAAATCGCCCTCGTAGTCGGCGAAGTCGCCCTCGTCCTCCCACACGCCGTCGTCGCCGGCGTACTCGAGATCGTCACTCATCGCGTGACCTCCTTGCTGCCACTGACCGCGCGGTCGGCCAACTCGGCCACCGCGGCGACGGTCTCCTCCAGGTTCATCTCCGACGAATCGACCTCGATCGCGTCGTCGGCCGGCCGCAGCGGCGAGACCTTCCGCGTCGAGTCCAGGCCGTCGCGGCGCTGCACCGACGCCAGCACCTCGTCGTACTCGCTGGGCAGCCCCAGCTCCAGGTTCTGCGCGTGCCGGCGTCCCGCCCGGGCCTGCGCCGACGCGGTGAGGTAGATCTTCACCGGCGCGTCGGGGAACACGACGGTGCCGATGTCCCTGCCCTCCACCACGATCGGCGAGTCGTCGTCGCCCGCGATCGCCCGCTGGTAGTCCACGAGAAGCTCCCGCACCTCGGGTACCGCGGACACCGCCGAGACCGCCGCGGTCACGTCGTCCTCGCGGATCCGGCGGGTGATCGAAACACCGTCCAGCTCCACCTGTTCCGCGAGCGGATCACATCCCATCGCGAGCGGCAGGTCCGCCGTGGCCGCCGCGATCGCCGACGGATCGCTGAGGTCCACCTCCTGGTCGAGCACCCACACGGTGGCTGCCCGGTACATCGCACCGGTGTCCAGGTAGCGCGCGCCCAGGTTCTCGGCGATGCGGCGGGCCACCGTCGACTTGCCGGTCCCCGAGGGGCCGTCCATGGCGATCACGAGCGTCACAGTCCCACCGCCTTGTAGAGAGAAGTCACTTCGCCCCGGCCCAGCACCCGCAGCGAACCCGGCCGCTGGTCCCCCAGCGCGACGGAGCCGACGTGCGTGCGCACCAGCCGCTCCACGGGGTGGCCGACCTCGGCCAGCAGCCGCCGCACGATGTGCTTGCGGCCCTCGTGCAACACGATCCGCACCATGGACCGCCCCTCCGACGCCTCCAGCACGGAGAACCGGTCCGCCTTGACCGGCCCGTCCTCGAGTTCGACGCCGCTGCGCAGCGTGTTGCCCAGGCTGCGCGGCACCTCGCCGTGCACCCACGCCAGGTACGTCTTGGGCACCTCGTAGGAGGGGTGCATGAGGCGGTGCGCCAGGTCCCCGTCGTTGGTGACCAGGAGCAGGCCCTCGGTGTCGGCGTCGAGCCGGCCGACGTGGAACAGACGCTGGCCGGCGGCCACCCGCTCCGCCACGATGTCGCCCACGCAGGGCCGGCCCATGTCGTCGCTCATCGTCGACTGCCAGCCGCGGGGCTTGTTCAGCGCCAAGTGCACCAGGTTCTCGTTGACCACCACGCGCACACCGTCCACGCGGACCACCGCGACGTTCGGGTCCACGCGCCGACCCTGCTCCATCACGATCTCGCCGTCGACCTCGACGCGGCCGTCGGCGATCATCTCCTCAGCGACCCGGCGGGACGCCACCCCGGCCTGCGCCAGCACCTTCTGCAGGCGGATCTGTTCGCCGGGGGCCGTGGGGCCGCCGGCCGCGGTCTCCCGGTCCGACGGTGCGCGGTCCGCGCGCCGCGCGGCGATGTTCTGGGTGCGCGCGGGCTTGGCGTTCGAGAGGCGCGGGACGCCACCCTGTTTCGGTGCCGGTCCCTGCTTGGGGGTTCGTCTTCTGTCCGGTGTGCCATCACGGCGAGCGGGTCTGTTCATGATCCATCCATCATCGCAGGCCGCGCGCGAATTCGGTATTCGAGGCGCGACGATCGACCCGCTGTACCATTCGAGTAGACAGGAGACTAGTCAGGATGGTGGTCAGCATGGCCGACGCAGCGCATACATGGGCTGTCCAGGATGCGAAGTCCCGATTCAGCGAGCTGATCGAGCGGTGCCGCACCGACGGTCCTCAAACGGTCACCAAGCGCGGAGCCGAGACCGCGGTCGTCGTGTCGATCGACGAGTGGCGGCGGCTCCAACAGCGCGACCGTCCAACGCTCAAACAACTCCTTCTCTCGGACTCGGCCAGGACCGACGAGCTGGTACGCGACCGGGACCTGGGGCCCCTCCGGCCCGGCGGGGAATTCGAGTAGTCGCGGTGTACCTCCTCGATACGAACATCGTCTCCGAACTGCGCCGGCGGCGCACACACGGAGGGGTTCTGGCGTGGCTCACCGGCGTGCACGAAGACTCACTGTTCCTCGCCGCGGTCACTCTCGGCGAAATTCAGCGAGGCATTGAGCTGACGCGAGAACAGGACGAATCGAAGGCATCGGAGATCGAATCCTGGGCGAACGCTATCCAGGACACCTTTCGCGTCATTGCCATGGATGCGGACGCGTTCCGTTCCTGGGCCCGTCTGACCCACCGTCGATCCAACACCCTGGTGCAGGATGCGATGATCGCCGCGACGGCGCTGACCCACGGACTGACCGTCGCCACGCGCAATGTCGCGGACTTCCGAGCGCTCGGGCTCGAACCGGTCAATCCGTTCGACGGCCCCACGTAGCCGCCCTACCGTCGTGGAGCGAACGGTTCCGGCGCCCCATGAACAGGACCGCCGCGCCCACCGAGGTGAGCACGACAGTCCACACCAGACCCGCCTTCGGCGGGAAGAACAGCGGGTCGCCGCCCTCCTTGGCGCCGGTCAGGTCGTCGAGGCCGCTCATCATCAGCGCGGGGAAGATCCACAGCAGGATCGACAGGACCGCCGCCAGGCCGAGCACCGCGCTCGCCCAGGTCCGTCCGCGCACACCGAACGCCGGGCGCACGGTCGCCACGACCACCAGAATCAGCGCGACGATCGCCAGGCCGGCGGTGGCGTAGCCCCACGGCAGCACCCCGTCGGTGGTCACCCCGCTGCCGTGGCCGCCGGTGTCGACCGTCCGGCCGGTGCCGGTGAACCCGACCGGCACGCCGACCTGCCCCACCCGCAACCCGAACCAGGGCGCCGTCGCCGCCCAGGCGGTGGGGAGGGCGACGAGCGCGGTGAGGACGAGCGGCCACCAGCGGCGGACCGTCGGGCCGAGGGAGCCGAGCGGGAACGCCTCGCGCAGGACCACGGCCATGTCAGGCATCGGGATCGAATCCGATCACGTCGGAGCTCTTGCGGCCGAGCCGGGCGAACCGCGGCTCCTCGTCGAGCCGGGTGCTGAGGTCCTCGATCACGTCCACCTCCGGCAGCAGGGGCGCCAGCGGCGGCAGCTCGTCGAGCGAGCCGAGCCCGAGGCGCTCCAGGAACAGCTCGGTCGTCCGGTAGGTGGTGGCGCCGGAGTCCGCGCCCGCCTCCACGATGAGGCCGCGGGCGGCCAGGGTGCGCATCACCCCGTCGACGTTGACCCCGCGCACGGCACCCACCTGCGAGCGGGTGACGGGCTGCTTGTAGGCGATCACCGCGAGGGTCTCGAGGGCGGCGCGGGTCAGCTTGGACCGCACGCCGTCGAGGAGCAGCCGCTCCACGTAGGGCGCGTACTCGGCGCGGCTGTAGAGCCGCCAGCCCTCGGCGGATTCGCGCAGCTCCATCCCCGAGCTACGCTCCGCGAGCTCGGCGGCCCAGGCCCGCAGGTCGGCGGTGATCCGCTCCTCCGGCTCCTCGAGCGCGGCGCCGAGCTGCTCCGCCGTCGCCGGGGCGTCCACCACCAGCAGCAGCGCCTCGAGCGCCGACCGCATCTCGTCCGGCTCCATGCCTTCGGCCAGCGCGAAGTCCTCGGGCTCCTCGCTCACGCGTCCTCCTCCGGCGTCTCGTCGTACTCGTCGACCGTGCCGCCCACCACAGCGGCGTCGTTCTCCCCGGACCAGCGGACCTTGAGATCGCCCAGCGCCTCCGGCTGATCGAACAGCACGGCCCGCTCGCGGTACAGCTCGAGCAGCGCCAGGAACCGGGCGATCACCGCGATGCCGGTGTCGCAGTCGGCGACGAGCTCCGCGAACCCCGACCAGTGCTCGGGGCGCTCCCGCAGCCGCTGCGCGAGCAGCCGCGCCTGCTCCGGGACCGAGACCTTCGGCACGTGCAGATGCCCCAGTCCCACCGTCGGTTTCGGCTTGGGGGTGAAGGCGGACGCCGCGACGAGCGCGAACTGCTCGGGCATCACCCCCAGCTGCACGGGCGGCACCAGTTCCTCGAACCGGGCCTCCAGCCCCACGGCGCGGGGGTAGCGGCGGTTCGCCTTCGCCTCGAGCTGGGCCATCAACTCGGCCACCTGCTTGTACGCGCGGTACTGCAGCAGGCGGGCGAACAGCAGGTCGCGGGCCTCCAGCAGGGCCAGGTCCTCCGGGTCCTCCACCTCCCCCGCGGGCAGCAGGCGCGCGGCCTTGAGGTCGAGGAGCGTCGCGGCCACCACCAGGAACTCGGTGGTCTGGTCGAGATCGGCCTGCGCGCCGAGTTGCTTGGTGTAGGCGATGAATTCGTCGGTCACCACGTGCAGCGCCACCTCGGTGACGTCCAGGCGGTGCCCGCCGATCAGCTGCAGGAGCAGGTCGAAGGGGCCCTCGAAGTTGGCCAGGCGCACCGTGAATCCCGACGGTGCCTCGCCCGCCTCCGGGGCGGCCGACGGGTCGCCGGGCGCCTCCGGCGGCGCTGTCGGTTCGGCGGCCTCGATCGGTTCGGCCTCGGCGATGCTCACTTCTCCTGCGCGATCACCTCGCGCGCGAGCGCGCGATAGGCGTTGGCACCGGCGGACTTCGGCGCCCACGAGGTGATCGGCTCCCCCGCGACCGAGGTCTCGGGGAAGCGGACCGTCCGGGAGATCACCGAGTGGTACACGGCGTCGCCGAACACCTCGACGACCCGGGCCATCACGTCCCGCGAGTGCAGCGTCCGGGAGTCGAACATGGTGACCACGATGCCCGCCAGGTCCAGCCGCGGGTTGAGTCGGTCCTTCACCTTGTCCACCGTGTCCGTGAGCAGGGCGAGGCCGCGCAGCGCGAAGTACTCGCACTCCATCGGGATCAGCACCTGCTCGGCGGCGGCCAGCGCGTTCACCGTGAGCAGCCCGAGGCTCGGCTGGCAGTCGATCAGGATGTAGTCGTAGCGGTCCAGCACCGGGTACAGGGCGCGGCCCAGCGTCTGCTCGCGGCCCACCTCGTTCACCAACTGGATCTCCGCCGCGGAGAGGTCGATGTTCGAGGGCAGCAGGTCCAGCCCGTCGACCCGGGTGCGCAGCAGCACGTCGTCGACCGACACCCGCGATTCCATCAGCAGGTTGTGCACCGTGAGCTCCAGCTCGTGATGCGCCACGCCGAGGCCCGCGGAGAGCGCGCCCTGCGGGTCGAGGTCCACGAGGAGCACCCGCCGGCCGTACGCGGCCAGCGAGGCACCCAGGTTGATGGTGGTCGTGGTCTTCCCGACGCCGCCCTTCTGGTTGCACACCGCGATGACGCGGGCGGGGCCGTGCGTGGTCCGGGGCGTCGGCTCGGGGAACTCGACGCGCGGCCGGCCGGTGGCGTCCAGATCCTCGTCGTGCGGGTCCCGCGGACCGGTGTGGTGGTGCTGCAGCTCCCCCAGGTCCAGGCCCGGGTTCTCCGCATCCGGCGCTGCCGCCACTGGCCACCTCCTTCTCGCGTCCCCCCACACCCTAATGCGCGCGTCGAAGCGCGTGCCGTAGCGGCACGCGGGTCACCCCCGCATACGCGTCGGACCGGCCGGGTCGAATCGCCCGCTCCCCTCGTCCGACGGTGCGCCGGGCTCATTTGTCCGACGGTGCTGAATCCAGTCGATCAACCAGCTCAGCACGCCGACCAGGAGCGGAATGACGTTGAGAGTGGACCAATACCAGTACCAGTAGGCATCGGACCACCACCATTGATCAATGAAATACATCCTCGCTATCCCCAGTGGAACCGCAGCGAGCAATGCCACGCCCCACCACCAGCCCCGACGTTGCGCAATGCCCCACGCAAGCGGCGGGACTACGACCCCGAAATCGATTTGTCCTGGGATCGAATCCATCAAGTCCCCCAGGCCAGAAGGAATCCCGCAAAAAGGGCGAGGAGAGCGGCAGCCAGCCGTCGAACGTTTGATTTGGCGGTGGCCGCGAGATACGCGGCCACCGCCAGAGCGCCAGCCATCCAGGCCAGTTGCCACCCATAGGCCCAGTTGAGTCCCATAGCTGTGACCGCGAAAGCGACTACCACTGCACTCGCGCACCACGAGCCTTTGGGCAACGCGGATGACAACGAATTGGGTGGGGACGATGCGAGAGCGGCGACCCCTGCTCCCATTTCACGTGCCGTCACGCCAGAATGGACTGACAGGAGCGCAGATTGAAGTGAGGCGGCGAATTCACTGCTCGAGGCAAATCGATGAGCGGGATCCTTCGCCAACCCTCGCGCGAGCACGCCGTCGACGCGTGCAGGCAGACCCGAACTTCGCGAGGCGATCGTTGGCACCGGTGCGCCGAGGTGGCCCGATATGATTTTCACCGCATTGCCGTTCGCGAAGGGTGGCGCGCCCGCGAGTAAGTGATAGGCCGTGGCGGCAAGAGAGTACTTGTCCGAGCGGGCGTCGATGGTCTCGCCCTGCAGTTGCTCGGGCGAGGCGTAGTTCAGCGTCCCGACGGTCACCCCCGTCCCGGTGAGATCCGAGGCCTCCGCGCCCATCCGCGCGATGCCGAAGTCCGTGAGCATCACGTGGCCCGCGAAGGTCCTCCCCGTTTCGATCACAGCAACCTCCCCCGTTGAGTATCGAAACCCTAGGGCACTGGTCAGGTGCTACTCAGAGATCCACGACGCGGCGGAGCCCCGATTCGATCGCGGTCATCAAGCTGTCCGGCAACACTATTCCGGTGTCGTCGATGTCGGAGCGGTCGGCCGTCATCGGTTGCGAGACATTGACGACCGAGTCTCTGGGCAAGCCTGACTCCACGGCGGGGATGAACACGTTCCCCGGATGTCGTGCCAAATCCGTGTTCGAGGTGATCGGGAGCAGGACAACCGTGGAGATCCGCGAGGCGTTGTACCGATCTGATTGGACGATCACGGCGGGCCGGCGCTTCGCCGGAGCACTCCCCCTCGGTTCACCGAAATCGACCCAGCACACCTCGCCTCGCCTGATCACCAGTCATCCGACGCATCGACGACGCGCCGGTTCGCAGTCCGGCGAAGTTCAGCTCCTTCGTCACCGGGCTGCCCGACCGCGTCGATCGCGTCGTCGATCTGCGCAGTCAGGTCGACGTCCGACAGTTCGTCCGCATAGCGTTCGGCTGCACGACGGTAGAACTCCGAGCGGGTGAGGCCGTGCCGCTCCGCGACGCGATCGAAGCGCGCGGAGGCCTCATCGGGGAGGCTGATCGCTGTCTTCATGAGTTCCAGAGTATAACTTTTCATACCACGATGCGAGACCTGCTCGTGCACGGCGGACACATCGGGCGCGGATGGGTTCCCGCCCCCGTTCTGCCCGCCCGCTCAGCTGCTCGAACCGTGCGCGAGCGTTGAACGCCACCGTTGGGTATGCAATTAACGCATAACCCCAACGCATCGATGCAGGTCAGGGGAATGCGTCGCGCGCATCACTCTGTGACCGATCCCACCTCGCATGCGCCCGCCCCGCTGCCGTCCCTGCGATCAGCTCAACGCCCGCGGGTGCGCCGATGCGTACACCTCGCGCAGCGCCTGCACGGTGACCAGCGTGTACACCTGCGTCGTGGTCACCGAGGCGTGGCCCAGCAGTTCCTGCACCACGCGCACGTCGGCGCCGCCCTCGAGCAGGTGCGTGGCGAACGAGTGCCGCAGCGTGTGGGGCGAGACGTGCACCGCGGCGGTGTCGATGCCCGCCCGATCGGCGGCCGACGCCAGCACCTGCCACGCGGACTGCCGGGACAGCCGCCCGCCCCGCACGTTGAGGAACAGCGCCGGATTCGAGCGCTTCACCAGCGCCGGCCGCCCCCGCACCAGGTACGCGTCCAGGGCCTTCAGCGCCGGCCTGCCGATGGGCACGACCCGCTGCTTGCCGCCCTTGCCGCGGAGCACCACGGAACGGGACTGCGCGTCGATGTCGTCCACGTCCAGCGCCGTCACCTCGGAGATCCGGGCCCCGCACGAGTACAGCAGCTCCAGCATCGCGCGGTCGCGAAGGCGCGGCGGGGTATCGGCGTCCGAGTCGCCGCCGGCGGCCTCCAGCAGCGCGATCACCTGCTCCACGGGCAGCGCCTTGGGCAGCCGCTTCGCCGCGGCGGGCGGCCGCACCTCGCGGGCCACGTCCGCCGCCGTCATGCCCTCCGCCGCGGCGAAGCGATGCAGGCCGCGCACGGCTATCAGCGACCGCGCCGCCGAGCTGGCCGCCAGCGGCGGGTGCTCCGCGGTCCCCTCTCGCAAGGCGACCAGGAAGCCGCTGACCTGGTTCTCCGTGACCTCGCCGAGGTCGCCCACGCCGAGGCCCTCGAGGTACTCGCGGTACCGCCCCACGTCGCGCCGGTAGCTGCTCAGCGTGTTCGCCGCGGCGCCCCGCTCCACGGCCAGGTGATCGAGGTACGCGCGCAGCTGATCCTCCAGCGGACCGTCCCGCCGCGCACTCACCGCCTCTACCGCCCGTCCTCCACGGGCCGGCCCTTGCGCGCGGCGAGGGCCGTCGGGCGGCCCGGCCACGGCGCGTCCGAGCAGCGCAGCGGCGTATCGTCGTCCATCACCATGGTGGCCGCGAGGATCGCGCTCACCGAGGTGGAGTTGACGATCTCGCCGGAGAGCACCATGCGGACGGCGTCGGGCATCGCGATCCACTCGACAGTCATGTCGAGCTCCTCGTCCTCCTGCTCCGCCATCTCGCAGTAACGCAGGTCGGTCGCCAGGTACACGCGCACCATCTCGTCCGTGAACCCGGGCGAGGGGGCCAGGTCCACCAGCACGTGCCAGTCGCGAGCGCCGAGGCCCGTCTCCTCCGCCAGCTCGCGCTGCGCGGCACACACCGGCTCCTCCTCGCCCGTGTGGTCGAGCAGGCCCGCGGGGATCTCCAGCAGCCGCCGGCCCATCGGGTGGCGGTACTGGTTGACCATGGCGATGGCACCGTCGTCGTTCATCGCGACCACGGCGACGGCACCGTCGTGCTCCACGACGTCCCGGACGGCCGTGGCCCCGCCGGGCATCGTCACCTCGTCCCGCCGGACCGCGAAGATCGGCCCCTCGTACACGGTGTCGCTGGTGACCGTGGTGAAGTCGTGCGTCTGCGTGGAACCGAGCGATTCGGGCTGTTCGACCATCTGCTCAGTCATCTGCGTGGTCATCCTCCGACGGTACCCCTTCCGGTGCGGTCCGGACGCCGACCGGCAGTTCGAGCTCGGAGCGGTACCGCAGGGCCGCACCGACGAACGCCGCGAACAGCGGATGCGGCCGGGTGGGGCGCGACTTCAGCTCGGGATGCGCCTGCGTGCCCACCAGGAAGGGATGCGCGTCCTTGGGGTACTCGACGAACTCGACGAGGTGCCCGTCGGGCGAGACGCCGGAGAACTTCAGGCCCGACTCGGCGATCTTGTCGCGGTAGGCGTTGTTGACCTCGAAGCGATGCCGGTGCCGCTCGGACACCTCGGTGGCCCCGTAGGCGTTCGCGACGATCGAGCCGCGCTCGAGCACCGCCGGGTACGCGCCGAGGCGCATCGTGCCACCCAGATCGGCCTCGCCGGCGACGGCCCGCTCCTGATCGGCCATCGTCGAGATGACGGGGTACTGCGTATCGTCGTCGAACTCGGTGGAGCTGGCACCGTCGAGGCCCACGGACCGGGCGGCCTCGATCACGATGCACTGCAGGCCCAGGCACAGGCCCAGCAGCGGGACGCCCCGCTTGCGCGCGTACCGGATCGCGCCCAGCTTGCCCTCGATGCCGCGGATGCCGAACCCGCCGGGGATGAGGATGCCGTCCATGTCGCGCAGCGCGGCGGAGGCGCCCGCCTCCGTCTCGCAGTCGTCGGACGGAACCCAGGAGATCTGCACCTTGGCCCAGTTCGCGAAGCCGCCGGCGCGCAGGGCCTCGGTCACCGAGAGGTAGGCGTCGGGCAGGTCGATGTACTTGCCGACGAGCGCGATGTTGACCGTCTCCCGCGGCTCGTGGACCCGCTTGAGCAGATCGCCCCACACGGTCCAGTCCACGTCGCGGAAGGGCAGGCCCAGCTTGCGCACCACGTAGGCGTCGAGCTGGTTGCGGTGCAACACCTTCGGCACGTCGTAGATCGACGCGGCGTCGGGGCAGGAGATGACGCCGTCGATGTCCACGTCGCACATCAGCGCGATCTTGCTGCGCTGCCCCTCGGGCACGTCCCGGTCGCAGCGCAGGATCAGCGCGTCGGGGGCGATGCCGATGCTGCGCAGCGCGGCCACCGAGTGCTGGGTGGGCTTGGTCTTGAGCTCGCCGGACGCGGCGAGATACGGCACCAGCGAGACGTGCAGGAAGAAGACGTTGTCGCGGCCCACGTCGTGGCGCACCTGGCGGGCGGCCTCGAGGAACGGCTGCGATTCGATGTCGCCGACCGTGCCGCCGATCTCGGTGATCACGACGTCCGGGACGATGCCCTCGGAATCGGGCGCCTGCATCGCGAGGATGCGGGCCTTGATCTCGTCGGTGATGTGCGGGATCACCTGCACGGTGTCGCCGAGGTACTCGCCGCGGCGCTCCTTGGCGATCACGGTCGAATAGACCTGGCCGGTGGTCACGTTGGCGCTGCCCGACAGGTCGCGGTCGAGGAACCGCTCGTAGTGGCCGACGTCCAGATCGGTCTCGGCGCCGTCCTCGGTGACGAACACCTCGCCGTGCTGGAACGGGTTCATGGTGCCCGGATCCACGTTGAGGTACGGATCGAGCTTCTGCATGGTGACGCGCAGACCGCGCGCCGTGAGGAGCTGTCCCAGACTGGAGGCCGTCAGGCCCTTACCCAGCGAGGACGCGACGCCCCCGGAGACGAAAACATGCTTCGTGGCGACACGCGCGCCAACGCGAGGAGAGGGCAACGAGACTCCCGTATTCGAGCGGATGGACCTGCTTCACGTACGGGACTTCAGCCTATCACCAGCCGTCAGCGAACGCCCGATCCGTAGGCGCGAACCTCCCCGCGCGTCGCGTTCGCGAGCGCCAGCGCGGACGCGACCTGCCCCACGACGGTGTCCGCGTCGTCGACCGTGGCGAGGCGCTCGGACAGCCCCCGGTCCTGCCGGACCACCACGATCGGGCCCGCACCCTGCGCCGATCCGGTGCGGCCGGCGAGCAGCGCTCCGTCGCCGTGCCGGGACAGCGCGGCCGCGAGCCGGCCGATCCCCTGCCCCTCCCCGGCGCGGGCGCCGGGCACCGTGCCGCCCGTCACGACGACGACGGCGCGGGCACCGGGCACCGTCGGGCCGGAGAAGTCGATGAAACCGGCCTGCTTGAGGGCTGCGAGGGCGTCGGTCCGGCCGTTCGACGGTGCCGGCGCGGTCCCCTTCCCGAGCAGCACCGCACCGAGCAGGTCGCCGGCGCGGGCCCGCGGGTCCACGAGGGCCGTGTCGAGGCGCACGCCCGCGGGCGCGGCGTTCTCGACGATGCCGCGCAGGCGCTCCGCCTGGTCCTCGGCGTAGAGGGCGTCGGTGAGCCCGAGCGTTCCCGCGACGTCGCCCCCGGCCTGGGTGATGCGGCGGCCGATCTGCTCCACGTCGCCGCGGTCGGCGGACGGCGCCGTGACGAGCAGGACGGGTACGCCGTCCAGGCTCCGTCCCAGGGTCGACGGTGCCGCCGTGTCGGCGAAGGCGTCCGCCGCGCGCACGCGGTCGGAGAGCGCGGCGTTGCTCTCCTTCAGCTGCTGGACCTGGCCGCGCAGGTCCTTGAGGTCACCGTCGGCGGTGAACCGGGAGAGGACTCCCCCGCCCAGCGCGACGCCGACGGCGAACGCGAGCAGCACGGCCGCCCAGAACAGGGCCGGGCGGCGGGCGCCGGGCGAGCGGAGTCGGCGTGACGGGCCGGGCACCTAGAGTGCCCGGAACTGGCCCTGGACCCAGAGCGCGAAGCGGTTCCACTGGTCGATGACCCACTGCAGCAGGTCGTGGCCCTGGTTGGAGACCAGCACGGCGACGACGACGGCGACCAGCGCGGCGAGGATGAACAGGGCGATCGCACCGGCGTGGCCGCGGCTGCGGTACAGGGTGGCGACGGCCTTGCCGTCCACCAGCTTGGTGCCCACCTTGAGCCGGGTGAGGAACGTCGACGGGTTGGACTCGCGGCGGCCCGCGTCGAAGAACTCCTCCAGCGAGGCGGAATGGCCGACCGAGACGATCAGCGAGGCGCCGTGGTGGTCCGCGATGATCAGCGCGAGATCGGCGGCGGAGCCGGTGGCGGGGAAGGTCATGGCGCCGATGCCGAGGTCCTGGATCCGCTCGAGGCCCGGCGCGTGCCCGTCGGGCGCTGCGGGGAGCACGACCTGGGCGCCGGAGCGCAGCGTGTTGGTGGTGATCATCTCCGGATCGCCGACGATGAGGTCGGGGCGGTAGCCGGCCTTCACCAGCGCGTCGGCGCCGCGGTTCACGCCGATCAGCACCGGCGCGTACTCCTTGATGAACGGCTTGAGCCGCTTGAGGTCCTCGACGTGGTCGGGGCCGTCGGAGACCACGAGCACGTGCCGCTGGTTCAGGTTGACCTCGACGTCGGGGATGCCGACACCGTCGATCAGCAGCGGCGACTCGACGCGGATGAACTCGACCGTGTTGCCGGCGAAGGCCTCCAGGTGGTCGACGACGCCCGAGCGGGCCGCCAGCATGCGGGAGGTCACGTCGGTGTCGGTGAGCGCCTCGCCCTGCGCCAGCTCGCGTTCGCCGGTGTAGACCACGCCGTCGTGCACCCGCACCTTGGCGCCGTCCTTGACCCGCGAGAACACCTCCTTGCCCGCGTCGTCCACGAGCTCGATCCCGGCGGCGGCCAGCACCTCGGGTCCGAGGTTCGGGTAGCGGCCGGAGATGAAGGGCGACGCGTTGACCACGGCCGCGACACCGGCCTCGACCATGAGGTCGGCGGTGGTGCGGTCGAGGTCCAGCTCGTCGCACACCACGATGTCGCCGCGGCCGATCCGGCCGAGCAGGCGGGTGGTGTCCTTGTCGACCCGGGCGGTTCCGGTGACGCCGGGCAGGTTCGCCGTGTTGCGGGACAGCAGGCCAGTGAGCTTCATGCCGCACATACTGCCCCGTGAGTCACAAAAGCCACGTGAGGCGCGCCGACAACACGCGAAACTTTGAGCACATTCGCCGCTGGTGACTCAGGCCTTGACCTGAACTTCGATTGAGGTGGTGCCATCGGACCATGACCGATACCCACGACGACCTCGACGCGGCGTACGAGCGGCTGCACCGGACCGGCCCGGAGTTCGACGGCTGGCTGAGCAACCACGGACCCATGGTGGTGGAAGCACTGGTACGACGCGGCAGGGGCACAGCCGTGGACCGGTGGCTCGACGGTTACGTGCCCCGACTCGATGAAGCGCCGCCCGTCACGGGCCGCGCGGCCGTGTGGCCGGACGATCTCGGTGATCCCCGGATGGTCGGCGCGTGGATCACCGCGTTCACCCGGGAACTCGCCGACGCCCCCTGGGCGGAGGTACTGGGCCGCTGGTGGCCCCGCCTGCTGCCCGGCGTCGCGGCGGGCGCCACCCACGGCGCGATCCGCACCGGCCACGCGGTAGAAGCGCTGCTCACCTGGGGCGCCGACGAGGAGCGCACCGCCGAACTGGCGCACGCGCTCGCCTATTGGGCCGCGCGCTGGCAACCGGTCCCGCTGGCCACGTCTCCCGCGGGAGCAGCCGACGCGGACGCCGCCCTCGCCGGGATTCCACGGATCGACCACCAGGACGGCGGGGTGCGGAACCGACTCGGTCAGCTCGAATCCCTTCCCGGCTGGGAGGCCGCGCAGCGGGCACTCGATCCGGCAGCCGACGCGGAGACCACTCTCCGGCGCGTCGTCACCGCCGCGGTTCGGCGCTACGCGACCCACGCGCACGGCAACCCGGTCATGCTCGTGCACGCCGCGACCGCACCGAACGCCCTGCGCCGCGCGCTTCCCGCGCTCGACGAATCCCTGCACGGGGCAACGGCTGCAGCGGACTGGTCGGCAGCGGCGGCGATCTTCGCCGCCTACAGCCCCGCTGCGCCGGCTCCCGCCCCCGCCGCGCTCCCCTCGGCGGACGCGATGATCGACGCGGCACTGGAGCACGGCGATGAACACGTGATCAAACTCGCGGACACCGCCGTGGACGTCCTCGGCTGGGATGACGGCGACGCGGCGGCCCGGGCGGTGCACGCGGCGGTGCGCGGCGTCGCCGCCGTCTGAAACCTGGCCTCAACGCGAGCACGATGCGAATACTTCGCCGCGACTCATCTCCGGGTGGGTTTCGGAGGCTATCCCCCGGCGTGTGCGCCGCTCTGCGCGATCTTGTCCGCGTCCGCCGCCTCGAGCAGCTCCTCCGCGTGCGCCCGGCCGGTGTCGGAGTCGCCGAGGCCGGCGAGCATGCGGGCCAGCTCGGCGATCCGTTCCTCCCGCGACAGCGCGGTCAGCGTCGAGGTCACCGACCCCTTACCCGTCTGCTTCCCGACGGTGAGGTGGGTGTCCGCGAACGCCGCGACCTGCGGCAGGTGCGTCACCACGATCACCTGGTGGCGCTGGGCGAGCGCCGCGAGCCGGCGGCCGATCTCGACCGCGGCCTTGCCTCCGACGCCGGCGTCCACCTCGTCGAACACCATCGTGAGGCCCTCCTCGGTGGCCGCGAGGACCACCTCGAGGGCGAGCATCACGCGCGAGAGCTCACCGCCCGACGCCGACTTGCCGATCGGCAGCGGGTTCGCGCCGTCGTGCGCGACGAGCCGGAACTCGACGAGGTCCGTGCCGTGCGCCCCGGCGCGGCGCGGCGCACCGTCGACCACGATCCCGGAGTCGTCGCCCTCCCCGACCTGATCGGCGGCCACGTCCACGGTGATCGACGCGCCGCCCATGGCGAGCTTCCGCAGCTCCCCCGTGACCTTCTTACCCAGCGACCCGGCGGCCTTGACGCGGGCGGCGGTGAGCGCCGCCGCGGCAGCCGCCAGGTCCGCCTCGAGCGACGTGACGCGCGCCTGCAGCGCGGCCAGCCCCTCGGCGGAGGTGTCGATCCCGGCGAGCCGCTCGCGGGCCTCATCGGCCCAGGCGATCACGCCGTCGATGTCGGGCGCGTACTTGCGGGTGAGGGTCTTGAGTTCGGACTGGCGCAGCAGGAGCGATTCGAGCTCCGACGGGTCGCTGGGCAGGTCCGTCAGGTAGGCGCCGAGTTCGGTGGCGACGTCGCCGGCGACGGTCGCCGCCTCGTCCACGCGGTCGGCGAGGGCACGCAGCGCCGCGTCGTCGGAACCGGACAGAGCCGCGCGGACGGTGCCGAGCAGGTCCAGCACGGAGCCGCCGCCCTCGGAATCGGAGCCGTAGCCGGCGCCGGTGAGCGCGGCGTACGAGGTGTCCGCTGCCTCGCGCAGGCTGTCCAGGTCGGAGAGCCGCCGGATCCGCGCGATCGTCTCCTCGTCCTCACCGGAAACCGGTGCCACCCCGTCGATCTCGGCGAGCGACGCGGTGAGATGGTCCTGCTCGAGCGCCAGCTCGCGGGAGCGGGTGGTGCGGTCGGCGAGCTCGGCGCGCGCCGCGAGCCACTCCTCGCGGATGCCCCGGTACGCGCGGAGCGCCTTCGCGGCGGGCGCGCCGGCGAAGGCGTCAAGCAGGTCGCGCTGCCGGTCGGGCCGCAGCAGGCGCAGCTGGTCGTTCTGGCCGTGCACGGTGAGCAGCGGCCCGGCGAACTCCGAGAGGGTGCCGACGGGAACGCTGCGCCCGCCGAGGTACGCGCGGGAGCGGCCGTCGGCGGCCACGCTGCGGACCGCGATCACGGTGTCGTCGTCGAGCTCGCCCCCGGCGTCGTCGACCGTCGCGCGGACGAGCTCCGCCGAACTGGCGCCGCCCAGGGAGAACCGTCCCTCGACGACGGCCTTGTCCGCGCCGGCGCGGATCCTGCCCGGGTCGGCGCGGGCGCCGGCCAGCAGGTGCAGGCTGGTGACCACCATCGTCTTGCCGGCACCGGTCTCGCCGGTGAGCACGGTGAGACCGGCGGCGAACTCAGCGGCTGCCTGCTCGATGACGCCGAGCGATGCGATGCGGATCTCTTCGAGCACGCGTTACCCCCCGCTTCCGGTGCCGGTCCGGGCGGCGCCGTCGCCGTCACGGCCGCGCCAGCCGCTGATCGGCAGTTGGAACTTGTGTACCAGGCGGTCCGTGAAGGGCGCCGCCCCGAGCTTGATGAACCGCACGGGCTCCTCGCCGCGCCGGATCTCGATGCGCCCGCGCTCGGGCACCTCCAGCGTGCGGCGGCCGTCGCAGAAGGCGATCGCCTCGTGCCGGCGACCCTCGACCTCGATCGCGATGACGGAGCGGGGGCTGGTCACCATGGGCCGCGCGAACAGGGCGTGCGCGTTGCTGGGCACGATGAGCAGGGCCTCCAGGTCGGGCCACATGACGGGCCCGCCGGCGGAGAAGGCGTAGGCGGTGGAGCCGGTGGGGGTCGCCACGAGCAGGCCGTCGCAGGCGAACCGGGAGACGGGGCGCCCGTCGACCTCCGTGACCAGTTCCAGCAGGCCCTGCCGGGAGCGGTTCTCCACGGAGACCTCGTTGAGCGCCCAGCCCCGGTCCACGAGCCGGTCGCCGTCGTGGATGGCGACGTCCAGGGTCATCCGGGGATGCACGGTGTACCGCCGGTGCACCAGATCGTCGATGGTGTCGGCGACGGTGTCGACCTCGGACTCGGCGAGGAAGCCCACGTGGCCGAGGTTGATGCCGATGATCGGGACGTCGGCGCGGCGGGCCAGCTCGGCGCCCCGCAGGAAGCCGCCGTCGCCGCCGAGCACCACCACCAGCTCGCAGCCGACCGCGGCGTCGTCCGGCGCCTCGCGGACGTCGCTCTCGAGCTTCATGTTCACTCCGGCGGCGTCGAGGCGCCGCCGGATGTCGTCGACGGTGCGGTCCACGTCGCTGCGCAGCGTGTGAACCACCACCAGGAACGTGCGGTCGCGCGGTGTGGTCACTGCGGTCCTTCCATCACGGCCGTACCGATCATGTCGTCCAGGTCGCCGGGCAGCGGCACCGGCCCGTCCCCGTCCTCGCGGCGCAGCCAGAGGAAGTACTCGACGTTGCCGGAGGGACCGGGCAGAGGACTGTAGGTGACGCCGCGGGTGGTCAGTCCCACCGCGGCGGCGGACTCGGCGACGCCGCGGACGGCGCCCGCGCGCAGTGCGGCGTCGCGCACCACGCCGCCGGAGCCCACGTTGCCCTTGCCGACCTCGAACTGGGGCTTGACCATCGGCAGCAGGTCGCCGCCCGCCGCCGTGCAGCGCGACAGCGCGGGCAGGACGAGGCCGAGCGAGATGAAGGAGAGGTCCCCCACCACCAGGTCGACGGGGCCGCCCAGCGCCTCGGGCTCGAGGGTGCGGACGTTGGTGCGGTCCATGACGACGACCCGGTCGTCGTCGCGGAGCCGCCACACGAGCTCCCCGTAGCCCACATCGACGGCGTGGACGCGCGACGCGCCGCGGTGCAGCAGCACGTCGGTGAAGCCGCCCGTGGAGGCGCCGGCGTCGAGGCACCGTCTCCCCTCGACGGTGACGGCGGGGAACGCCTCCAGCGCCCCGAGCAGCTTGTGCGCGCCCCGGGAGGCCCACTCGATCTCCCCGGCGACGGCCGTCACGTGCACGGGGTCCGCGGGGTCGATCTGGTTGGCGGCCTTGCGCGCCACCTGCTTGTTGACGGTGACGCGGCCGGCCTCGATGAGTTCGCGGGCGTGGTCCCGGGACCGGGCCATGCCGCGGCGGACCAGCTCGGCGTCGAGCCGCACTCTGCGCGCCATCGCGGTCAAGCCCGATCCACGGAGTCCAGGGCGTCCACCAGCAGCTGGTGCGCC
Source organism: Tsukamurella paurometabola (assembly GCA_040391845.1). Taxonomy (GTDB): domain Bacteria; phylum Actinomycetota; class Actinomycetes; order Mycobacteriales; family Mycobacteriaceae; genus Tsukamurella; species Tsukamurella paurometabola_B. The sequence goes on from JBEBXD010000009.1 coordinate 55,801, forward strand.
TGCTCGAACAGGGCGGCCTGCCGGCCGAGGGTCGCGAGCTCGCCGACGCCCGCGACGGCGCCGGGATCGACGACGGGCGCCGCGTCGAGCTCGTCGACGCGGTGCATCAGGTCCTCGACGGCCGTGCGCACGTCGGCCGGCGCGTCCCCTCGGAACTCTGCTGGGTCCACGGCGTCCACGCTATCGGATGGTCAACCGCAGCCCGGACCGGCGTTCGGCGGGCACTCCGCGCGCCGCGTCGATCGCGACGAGCTTCGCGTCCGCCGGGTCGGCGCCGGGGGCGCCGGTCACGATCAGGTCGTCCCCGTCGACGGTGGCAGTCCATCCGTCGCGCGGGCCGGGGAGCGACGCCTCGCGGGGGCCACGGAGACCGTCGAGCGTTTCGGCGATATAGGTCGGCTGGTGCGCGTCCGGTGCGGCGATCACGTCCTGCACGTCGTTGACGCCGGTGAGCACCAGGTACGTGTCGGCGCCGAAGGCGTTGCCGCCCTCGATGTCCGTGTCGAGCCGGTCGCCCACCACCAGGGCGGTCCGCGCGCCGGCCGCACGCATCGCGTCGACGAAGATGGGCGTGTACGGCTTGCCGGCGACCTGCGGTTCCCGCCCGGTGGCGTTGCGCACTGCGGCGACCATCGACCCGTTCCCCACGAGCAGTCCCCGCTCGGTGGGGAGCGTGGCGTCGGTGTTGGTGGCCACCCAGACGGCACCGGCGCGGATGGCGAGCGCGGCCTCGGAGAGGCGGGCCCATCCGGTCTCGGGGTTGTGCCCCTGGATCACGGCGCCCGCGTCCTCTGCGCGGTCCACGACGACGAGGCCTCGGGATTCGACCTCGGCGCGCAGCGCGTCGGCCCCGACCACGAGGACGCTGGTCCCCGCGGGGACCAGCGTCGCGAGCAGTCCGGCGCCGGCCTGCGCGCTGGTGACGACGGAATCGTCGGGCGCGGTGAAGCCGAGCTCGCGCAGGTGTCGCGCGACATCCTCGGGGGCGCGGCCGGCGTTGTTGGTCACGTAGGTGACCGGCAGCCCGTCGAGGGCCTCCGCCGCACCGGGGATCGCGACGGCGCCGGCGTACGCGGTTCCGTCGAGGTCGACCAGGAGCCGGTCGTATCCGGCTGCGAGAGCGTTCATTCGGCGGCGTCGGCGGAGAGTTCGGCGACACGCTCCTCGGCGTCGGTGGCCTCGTCCTCGTCGGCCGCTGCGGCGTTGAGGAACCAGATCAGGGCGTCCGCGCGTCGTTCGGCGCCCAGGAGGGCCTCGGCGTACACGTAGAACAGGCGGGCGGCGTGGAAGCCGCGGCGTGCGGGGTCGAGGTCCTCCGCCTGCAGCGTGACCACGGCCTTGTCGTACTCTCCGAGGTCCATGCGGGCCCCCGCCTCGACCATCCTGAGCTCGGTGCGGTCGTCGCCGGTGAGCTGGACCGCTTCGTCGCCCCGTGCGGTCTCGATGGCCTTCTCGGGGCGGCCGAGGCCGCGTTCGCTGTCGGCGATCATGGGGAGCAGGTTCACGGCGCCGCCCATGCGCTTCGCGGCGCGGAGCTCGCTGAGCGCCTCCGACCATTCGCCGTTCACGTAGGCAGCGATACCGCAGGCCTCGCGGACCGCGGCGATCCGGCCGGCGCGTTCGCGGGCGGCGCGGGCGTGGGCGAGTGCGGCGGCCGGGTCGGAATCGAGGAGCCTCCCCGCGAGAACGAGGTGCGAGGAGACCAGCTCCGCGTTGTTCTTGTCGAGGCTGAGCAGGTCACGCCGGACGGCGGGATCGAGTTCCTTCGGGTCGACGTCGCCGGGGATCGACGGTTCGCCGGCGCGGGTGCGCGGGCGTTCGGTCCGCTGATCATCGCGCCGGAATCCGCCGGGGCGGCCGCCCTGGCCCTGCGGACGGTTGCCGGAGCGGGCGCCGGGAGCGCCACCCCGCCGGTCGCCACCTCCACGACGGTCTCCCCCGGGACCGCCGCGACGGCCTCCTCCGGGACCTCCACGGCGGGCCGACGGACCGCCGCGACGGTCGCCCGAGGCGCCCGGGGAGCGGCGATCACTCGAGCCCGCGCCCCCGAACTCGCGGCGGCCGCCGCGGGAGTCGCCGCCGCGTGCGTCGCGGAAGTCCCGGCCGCCGTTCCGCCCGCCGGAGGATCGCTCGCCGCCGCGTTCTCCGCCGCGCCGGTCGCCGCCGCGCTGGTCCGAGTCGCCGCGGCCACCGCGGTCGGTGCGCTCGGCGGGGTTGGTGAACCCCGCACGCCGCCGGCGCTCGCCGCTCGACTCAGCCGCCACGTTGCACCCGCTTCCCGTCGCCACCGAGGCGACACCCGTTCACACTGTACTTGGACATGGAGAAGGCCCCTGAGGAGGCGGAACACTGCGAAGTGTTCGACACGATCCCCAAGGGCCTTCAACCTGTATCTAATTTTAGTCCGGCGGTG
>JBEBXD010000010.1:0-57228 GCA_040391845.1 Tsukamurella paurometabola
CCGTAGGTAGCGGCGTAGGTCGGCCGACGGCCGGTATCCGCTGCTGCCGCGCGCGGACGCCAGCGCACTGCGCTGGGGGGTGTTGTCTTCCCGGGCGTGGCCGCGATCGTCCGAGCCGCCGGGGACGCCGCCGGGCGGCCCGGGATCAGGGCCGGGTCCGCCCCCGCCGGGTGATGTTCCGCCGGGGCTGTTTCCGTCGGGGCCGGTGTCGGGGTCGGGGTCTCTAGGGTCCGGCCCGGGGCCGCCGGAGTCCGGGCCGGGGCCGTCGTGCCAGGCGATGTGCGCGACCAGCCCGCGGAGGGGGAAGGCGAAGTCCACCACGGGCCGCTGCGAGGCAGACTCTGCCGCTGCGGGACTCGGAGACTCGCTGCTCTGCTGCTGCTGTTGTGCGGGCGGGTGTGCGGGTTCGTGTTCGGTGATCCGCTGGCCGAAGGGCCGGAGCTTCGCGTCCTCGCGGGCGGCGAGCTCGCGGGCGTACTCGAGGGAGACGAGTCCGTAGCCCTCCAGGTACGCGAACCCCTGCGAACCATCAGCCTCCACATCGGTGGGCTCCGCAGCGTCGGCTTCTGCGGCGGCAGGTTCTGCTGCGGGAGCGGCAGTGTCGGAGTGTGTGGCTTCCGGTGCGGGAGTTTCTCGTTCCGTCTGGTCGGCGGTCGCGGCGGTGTCGCTGACTGTCTCGCCGGTGGCGGTGCCGCCTGCTTCACCGGCCGATTCTGCGGCGGCGTGGGTGATGTCGGTGGGGAGGTCGTGTTCGTTGATGACCAGGTTGATCATGGTGACGAACCGGGTGATCACCCCGTCCGCATCCGGTTGCCCGTGGCGGCGGGCCTGCCGGTACCGGCACGCCTCGTTGTCGCACTGGCAGCCGAGGGTGCTGTACCCGCGGATGGCCTGCACCAACGCATCCGCGTGCCGCTGGGGTGCGGTGCGGGGGTCCTGGTCGCAGACGCTGCGGGCGATGTGATCGACCCGCGCCCGTATTTCCAGCATGTCGTGTGCGGGCAGGAGGGCGTAGACGGCGGCCATCCCGTCCTCCTCGGCCCGGTACACGACCTTCCGGTCGTCGACCGCGGCCCGGCGACGCCGTTCAGCGGCGTCGGGGTCGATCTGCGCGACGAGCAGATCGCACTCCTCCCGCAGCGCGGGCAGGGAGAGGACTTCGTAGTCGACGGTGAGGCGGTCGGCGAGTTGCCGGTCGAACCTGTGGGCCTGCTCGGCGGTGAGCACACGGGAGTGCGTGAGGGCGAGCTCCGCGGACTTCGGGCACAGCACCCCGTCACCGATGAGGGCGAACACCCGCGGCAGACGCTCGATGAGCCCGGCGGCCACATCCACCGCCCGCGCGGCGGCACCCGGCCCGACCCGCAACAGCGTGGAGACCTGCGCCTGCAACGCCACCTCGGCGGCGGTCAACCTGCGCCGTGCCTCCACGGCGGCGTGGTAGTCCACCCCGGGCCCGGCGAGGTATTCGGCTTCCTCGTCGCCGTACATGACCCGGTACAGGGTGTACACGGTGACCGTCATCCGGCAGTAGGCGAGGTTCTCCGCCGCTCGTTGTTCGAACAACACTCCGGCGACGTCCCGCTCCCGACCGCGCACACCGGCGAGACCCGGGGGAATCAACTCCCCAGGTACAGCCTGTAATGCGGTCGGTAGCGCCATGCCTCCATGCTACGCCCACATTTGCGATAGCGCCAGTCGATTCGAACAGAATGACGGCCATCTACTCGGCACGCCGGGAACAGCTTGCCCCGATAGGTAGAATGAATCAACGAATCGGCGTTCCTCGCCGGTATCCCACTGTGTAACTACCTGGCACGCCCACCGGGCTCCAAGGCGGCACGAACGAGCGTCGCGGCGAACGCCGCAGAAAGGCCCCTGACGGTGACCGCCACCATGTCGCACGAGAAGACCACCCCCACAACGGGTTCGGCCGAACCCACACTGCTGGGAACGGCCGGTCCCAGCTACTTCCCCATCGCCTTCGTGGCGCGGCTCCCGTTCGCGATGATGGTGGTCGGCGTACTCACCCTGGTGGTCGCCGGCCGCGATTCGCTGGCCTTCGGCGGCCTGAGCTCCGCGATGGTCGGCATCGGCTCGGCCCTGGTCGGGCCGCTGGTCGGCGCCGCGGCGGACCGATTCGGCCAGCGCCGCGCCGTACTCGCGGCAGGCGTCGCCAACAGCCTCGCGCTGCTGCTCATGACGTGGGTCGTGTTCAGCCCGCTGCCCGGCGCGGCGGTGCTCGCCGCTGCCGCCCTCGTGGGAGCCAGCGCGCCCCAGGTCGGCCCCATGTCGCGCAGCCGGCTGGTCACGATGATCACCACGAAGCTCCCCGAGGGCCGCCGCGTGCGCACCCTGCTCTCGGTCATGGCCTACGAGTCCGCGGCCGACGAGGTGATCTTCGTGTTCGGCCCCGTCATCGTCGGACTGCTCGCGACCACGATGTCGCCCGCCGCACCGATGATCGGTGCAGCCGTGCTGACCGCGGCGTTCGTCTCGGCGTTCGCCCTGCACCCCAGCGGGAGGGCCGGCACCGACCAGCACTCCGGGGCCGTCGTGCAGGCCCCGGCCCGCGAACTCGTCACTCCCCCGCTGGGCACCGTGGTCACCGGCGTCTTCGGCATGGGCCTGTTCTTCGGGTCCACGCTCACCGGGCTCACCGCGTTCATGCGCGACGGGGGCAATGCGGAGTCCGCGGGGCTGTTCTACGGCGTGATGGGCGTCGGCTCGGCCGCGCTGGCCCTCGGCTCCGCGCTGCTCCCGGAGCGCTTCAGCATCGCCGCGCGGTGGGTGAGCTTCGCATCGGTCCTGGTGTTCGGCGCCGTGCTCATCGCGCTGGCGCCCACGCTGCCGCTGCTGGTGGCAGGCCTGGCGATCGCGGGGATCGGCGTGGGCCCCACGCTGGTGACCGAGTTCAGCCTGGGCGCGGAGCGCAGTCCGCTGGGACGATCCGCCACGGTCATGACGATCCTCGGCAGCGGCCTGATCCTGGGGCAGTCACTCGCCTCGGCGGTGAACGGCACCATCGCGGAGAGCCTGGGAACCGGCGCGGCGCAGTGCGCGCCGCTCGTGGCCGCCCTGGTGGTGCTGGGCGCGGGCGTCACGAACGCGACGCTCACGCACCGTCACTCGGCGGCGGCCGCGACCGCCGGCGCGGACGGCGACCAGCCCGGCCCCTCAGCGATGTAGCTCCCCCCGCGCAGTGTGCCTGCGATAGAGTCCGGGCCGTGACCACGACCAGCGCCGGCCTGCTGCTCTACCGCCGCGCCGGCGAAACGGTGGAGGTCCTCCTCGGGCACATGGGCGGGCCGTTCTGGAGCCGCAAGGACGCCCACGCCTGGTCGATCCCCAAGGGCCTCTACACCGATGAGGAGCCCCTCGCCGCCGCGGAGCGCGAGTTCGCAGAGGAGATGGGCGCGCCGGCACCACCGGGTTCGACGGTGCCGCTGGGCTCCGTGCGGCAGTCCGGGGGGAAGACGGTGACGGTCTTCGCCCGGGAGGGCGATTTCGACGCCACGAGCATCCGCTCCAACGAGTTCGAGCTGGAGTGGCCCCGCGGCTCGGGACGGGTGCACAGCTTCCCCGAGATCGACCGCGCGGGCTGGTTCGACCCGGAGCACGCGGCGGAGAAGCTGGTCAAGGCGCAGTCGGCGTTCCTCGACCGGCTGCGCGCGCACCTGGGGTGATCAGCCCCGGTAGTTCTCCACGGTGTTCGCGGACCGCGCGGCGGCATCCTCGGGGTTCTCGCCGAACTCGCGCTTGGCGCGCCTCTGCCGGAGCAGGTCCCACGCCTGGTCCAGCTGTGTCTCCAGCACCTGCAGTCGCGCGTGCTCCTCGGACTCGCTGATCTCCCCCGCCCCGAGCTTGTCCCGCAGCGCGTGCTCCTCCGCGATGAGGGCGTCGATCCGGGTGTGAATGGCATCGTCGGTCATGGACTCGATACTGCCACCGATCGGCCCGGGGCGTGGGGCCACAATCAGATGGGGTTCTCCCGCCCACTGCACCGTCTTCTCCATCCCCCTCCCGGGCACGCGCTCGGCCGGTTCGCGTTCGTTATGGCCACCGGGATCGTGGGTACCCTGCTGCACTCCGCCGGCGCGACGGTGCCCGCCGGTGACGTGGCTGATCCTCGGGTATCTCGTTCCGGGGCAGCGGGTCCTGGACAACACGGCCGCGGCCGAGGGCGGCGACCGGCTCCGGGGCTCCGACGGGAACTGGTTCCTGTGGGGCGTCTCCACGCAGTCCGTCGCCGTGGCGGCCGGGCTGCTCGCGGTGCAGGTACCCGGCCACGGGCTCGGGATCGTCGCGGCGCTGTGGTGGGGGCTGGGGATCGCCCAGCTCGTACTCGTGGCCGCCCTGGTCGCGGCGCGGATGATGCTCGCGTCCGCCGACGCGTGGGTGGCGCCCGCGGTGTGGCTCGCGGTCGCCGCCGGAACGATCGCCCTCGCCGCGCGGCCGCCGGTGCGGCCCGGCGCTATTCGGCGCGGTCCGACTTCTCCTTGAGCAGCAGCGTGACCGCCTCGGTGAGCGCACTCACCTGCTCGCGCAGTTCCCGGATCTCCTCGTCGCGCTGATCGTCGACGTCCGGCACCCGCGCGGCGGACTTCCCGCCAGGCTTCTTCGAGTCCGCCTTCGTACCGGACTTCTTCGTGCCCGACTTCTTCTTCGTGCCCGACTTCTTCGCAGTTTCGGCACCCTCGGGCTCGGCACCGTCGGCCTCGGGTGCCCCGGCCCGGGGCTCCGGCTGGCCCGCAATGCCGCCGACGACCGACTGGGCGACCTCCGCCGGCGCGCGCAGCAGATCGGCGAGCAGGTTGGAGGCGCCGGAGCCGGAGGTGCGGGGCCGGCTCTGCGCGCGGCGCCGGATCAATTGCGCGAGAACCTCGTCCGTGCGGTCGGTGCCCACATCGTGGTCGCGGACCACGATCCGGACGCCGGAGTCGAGGAGCACCGCGATCTCGTCGAGCGTGGTGAACCGGCGGCGGACGGAGTCGTAGAGCTTGCGATTCGAGTACCGCTTGATCAGGTACGGTTCGTCGTCGGTCATGACCCTCCTCGTGGGCCCTCGCCCCGTGTCGAGCCTACCGCCGGCCGCCCCGACGCAGAATCACCCGGGACCCGCGTCGCGGGCTTCCCGGGTGATCCTCGAACGCTGCGTCCGACGGGTCGGTTCACTTGGTCTTGGTGACCTTGGAGAGCTTCTTCACCTGCTCGTTGAGGCTCTCGGTCTGCTTGCGCAGGTTCTTGACGTCCTTCTTGGCGATCTTGTGGGCGCTCTTGCGCGCGCTCTTCTCGGCGCTCTCGACGTTCTCGATCAGGTTGTCGACGAGGTCCTTGGTGTTGCCGACGACGCCGGAGAGGAAGTTGCTGATCGAGGGCTCGACGGCGGCCTTCTTCGCCTTGCTCGACTTGTTCGACTTGGTGGTGCCGGCCTTGGTGGTGGTGGTCGCCATGATGGTTCCTCCTGCTTTCGATGTGTTACGCGTTTGCGTAATAGAGAAGTTACGCAGCGCGTAAACATTACGCAACGCGTTGTGACGCAGATCACATCTAGTGGGTCAGGTGCTCCACCATCAGCACCTGCAGCTCGCCCACGAGGAAGCCGAGGATCGCGCCGACGATGATCAGAGTGCGCTCGTCCGCCTGGAACGCCGGCCGCAGGACGCCCTCGAACTCCTCCGCGGTCATCGCCGCCATCTTCTCCGCCATGACCGGCTGGATCTCCATGACCCGGGTCAGGTAGTCCTCCGCAGGTTCGAGAACCTCCGGGAGCGCCTCCGCCAGATCCGCGGCGGCGGCGTTGCACATCGGCTCGATCCGCGCGACGTCCAGGCCCAGCCCCGTCGCCCCACGGACCGGCGCGTTGAGCGCCCCCGTGACCACGCCCAGCAGGCCGGCGACCGGCAGGTCGCCCACGCCGCCGCCGAGCGCGCCCAGCCCCGGGAGCTCCGTGATGCCCAGCTCCTTGAGCAGCGGCAGGGAGGTCACGTCGACGCCGGCCAGCTGCTCCAGATCGCCCAGGTTCTCCCGGATGCTCTCCTCGAGGACGTCCGCGATCACCATCACCACCTTGGGCGAGTTCTTCCCGGTGAACACGGCCCGCAGCAGCCGGTCCGACGTCAGCACCCGCGTGGCGATCAGGGTGCCGTACTCCTGGGACACCGGGATCCGGTGCTTGAGGAACAGGCCCTGCCAGGTGATCACGCCGAGGTACTTCTTCGGCTCCTTGGGATTGAAGATCAGGCGCAGCGCCGCCCAGTCCGTGAACCAGCCCGTGAACAGGCCGAACAGCGGCATCACCCAGGGGTTGCGGAACAGCGCCCACACGGCGAGCTGCACCAGGCCGATGCAGAAGCCGAAGACCAGGCCGCTGCGCCGGATGAACGCGAACTCGCGCCGCCCCACGTCCAGGAACATCGACTCCAGCGTGTCCGGGTCGGCGAGGAACTCGGCGGTCACCATCGCCTTGAGGTCGAACAGCTCGTCGACGTCGTCGGCGATCGCCTCGGTGATCCGCACCACCACGTCGGGCGCCGCGTCCTGGATCCGCTCGATCACCAGGTCCTGCGCCACCGGCGGCAGCACGTGCCACAGCGTGGGCTGGTACTCGGGCAGCACCTCGCGCGCGACGCGCGCGACCTCCGTGCGCAGGGGGCGCTCGATGAGCGCGGCCACCTCGGCACCGTCGATCTTCTCGGCGATCTCCCCCGAACTGATCAGCCGGCCCGTGAGCGTGTCGCACAGGATGTCCACCATCTGCGGGGCGCGCCGCGGGATGATCCCCTGCCAGCCCAGCTTCCCGATGCCCTTGAACTTCTGCGGCCGGAACATCATCTTGATCGCGACCAGCTTGGTGCCGTAGCCGATGAGGGCGGCGATGATCGGCATCGAGAGGTACACGGGCCAGTTCCGGCCGAAGTCGGAGACGATCTCGGACCAGGACTGCATGGGCACCTCCGTGGCTCGCGGAGCCCGGACCGCGGTGGGCCTCACGCCCCGGGCGACGTGCCCGTCATTGTGTGCCTGCGAAGACCCGTTGCGGGGCGGATTCACCGACGTACCCGGCCCCGATCTGCAAACGCACGCCGATCAGTTGACAAACCTCGCACCGATGCCAAGTCACGGCTTCACTCCGGGGCGTCCGGGAGCCCGTAGTGATCGGCCAGCAGGTCGACGGTGCGCCGGTGCCCGGCCCGCGAGGGCCCCATCGGGACGAGCATGACCTCGTCGACGCGCGCCGCCTCGCGCAGTGCGTCCAGCCTGGCGGCCACCGCGGCGGGGGTACCCGCCCGGAACCGCTCGGAGTACTGATCGAGCGCCCGCTGCTCCTGCGGCCCCGCCCGGTACGCCTCGACCTCGTCCGGCGGGAACAGCACGTAGCCGGCGCGCCCCAGCATCCGGACCATCGCCATCGCCGCGCTGCGCGCCTGGCCCCGGGCGCGCGCGGCGTCGTCGTCGGCGACCACGCCCACGCTCGCGAGCGCGTACGGCTGCGCGAGCACCGGCGAGGGCCGGAACTCCTCCCGGTAGACCTGCAGGATCTCCGCCGGATCCGCCCCGCCGAACTGCAGCGCGAACGCGTAGGGGCGGCCGAGGCGGCCCGCGAGCCGCGCCGACTCCGCGGACGTCCCGAGGATCCACACCTGCGGCGCCGTCGCCGGTGCCGGCACCCGGTTCTGCGCCGCCTGCCAGGGGCCGGGCACCGCGTGCACGTCGTGGTACGGGTGCCCCGGCGGGAACCGGTCGGCGAGGAAGGCGAGGAGCTCCACCGCCAGCTGCGGGAACTCGTCGTTCGCCGCGCGATGCCGGCGCAGGGCCGCGGCCGTCGCGGGATCGGTGCCCGGAGCGCGGCCGATGCCCAGGTCGATCCGGCCGGGCGCCAGCGCGTCGAGCATCGCGAACTGCTCCGCGATCACCAGCGGCGCGTGGTTCGGCAGCATCACCCCGCCCGCGCCCAGCCGGATCCGTTCCGTCTCCGCCGTGAGCCGCGCCAGCATCAGCTGCGGCGAGGGCGACGACGCCGCGGGCATCGCGTGATGCTCGGACACCCAGAACCGATGGTAGCCACGCCGTTCCGCGAGCCGCGCGAGCGCGATCACCTCCCGGTACGCCTCGTGGGCGCTGCTCCCCACCCCGGTGTGCGCGTTGTCCAGAACGGACAGCGCGAACGGCCCGCCGGGCGCGTCCGGCGCGGGAGGTCCTGCGGCGGTGGAGGTCACGTCCCGAACGTAGGGCAGCCGCGCACCGTCGACACCCGGATACGCGAGAACCCCTCCGGACAGGATCCGGAGGGGTTCTCGATCTGTGGAGCTAAGGGGACTCGAACCCCTGACCCCCACACTGCCAGTGTGGTGCGCTACCAGCTGCGCCATAGCCCCGTATTGCGTTGTTCACCTGCGGTTTCCCGCCCGGAGAACATTACAGGAGGCAGCTTGTACGCGCCAAATCAGCAGGTCAGCACCGGTTCAGCCGAGCAGCGGGGTCAGCCAGTCGCCCTGGACGGTGATCTTCTTGCCGTTGTGCACCACCATCGGCGTCCCGGGCCGGGGATCGACCTCGCTCATCAGCCCGCTGTTAGTGCCTGCGGCCTTGGCTGCATCGACGGCGTACTTCCCGTCGCGGATCGCCGCGAGCACGTCAGCAGGCAGCTCGGCCCCAGCGGCCTTCGATGCGTCACCCACAATGGCTGCGATCTCGGCGTTCAAATGGTCCTTGCCGTCGTACCCCGGCGCGCCCTTCTCGTGCGGCTGGTTACTGAACAACGCCTTGTGCGCAGCGAGCAGCGCCTTCTGCTTCTGCTCATCCGACAGTGTCGAGCGATCGATCGCGAGAAACGATGCGTTCGCGCGATCTGAGTAGTCGCCCGACGCACTCGACTGGTTGAGGAATGAGACCATGCGGTAGCGCGCCCTGAGCTTGCCGTCCTCGATGGCCTTGACGATCTGCTCGCCGTAGGTCGACTCCATCTGACCGCACGCGGGGCACAACGGATCCTCGAAAATGTCGAGCGTGACCTTCGCGTCGGACCTGCCGAGAACGAAGGTCGGCGCCGCGTCATTCAGCTTCTCGGCGACTTTGTCGGCGGGTGTGCCGTCCTTCTTGCTCATCAGCAGCACGCCGCCGATGACGACCACGATCACCACGATGACGGCGATGCCGCCCAGCACGTAGGTCATGGTGTTGGACTGCTTCGCGGGAACGTACTTGGCGTTCTTACCCTTGCTCACGCGCACCACAATAGCGGGGGCCCGGGACTGCCCAGGTCAGGTGGGGCGCCGACGGCTACGAACCGAGCACACCGTCCACGAGGGCCTTGGCCTCGGCCTGCACCTGCGCCAGGTGATCGGCGCCCCGGAACGACTCCGCGTAGATCTTGTACACGTCCTCGGTGCCCGACGGGCGGGCTGCGAACCACGAACTCTCGGTGGTCACCTTCAGCCCGCCGATCGGCGCGCCGTTGCCCGGCGCCCGGGTGAGCTTCGCGGTGATCGGCTCCCCGGCGAGCTCGTCGGCGGTCACCTGCTCCGGCGAGAGCTTCGACAGGACCGCCTTCTGCTCGCGGTTCGCCGGCGCATCGGTGCGCGCGTAGGCGGGCACCCCGTACTCCTCGCCCAGCACCGCGAAGTGCTGCGACGGGCTCCTGCCGGTGACGGCGAGTATCTCCGACGCGAGCAGCGCCATGATGATGCCGTCCTTGTCCGTGGTCCACACGGAACCGTCGTGCCGCAGGAACGAGGCGCCGGCGGACTCCTCCCCGCCGAACCCGACGCTCCCGTCGAGCAGGCCCGGGACGAACCATTTGAACCCGACCGGGACCTCGAGCAGCTTCCGCTGCTGCTGCGCCACCACCCGGTCGATCATCGACGAACTCACCAGCGTCTTGCCGACCGCCGCGTCGTCGCGCCATCCCCCGCGGCTCGCGAACAGGTAGTCGATCGCCACCGCGAGGTAGTGGTTCGGGTTCATCAGTCCCCCGTCTGGGGTCACGATGCCGTGCCGGTCGGAGTCCGCGTCGTTGCCCGTGGCGATGTCGAACTGGTCCTTGTTCGCGATCAGCGACGCCATGGCGTTCGGCGAACTGCAATCCATGCGGATCTTGCCGTCCGTGTCCAGGGTCATGAACGCGAACTGCGGGTCCACCGTCGGGTTCACCACGGTGAGGTTCAGGTTGTACCGGTCGCCGATGGCGCCCCAGTAGCCCACGGCCGCGCCGCCGAGCGGATCGGCCCCGATCCGGATCCCCGCGTCCCGGATCCGATCCAGGTGCAGCACCGAGGGCAGGTCACCGACGTAGGAGTCGAGGAAGTCGAAGCGCCGCACCACGTCCGAGGCCAGCGCCTGCGCGAGCGGGATGCGCCGCACCTCCCGCATGCCGCCCTCGAGGATCTCGTTGGCGCGGTCCGCTATCGCCCCGGTGGCGTCCGTATCCGCCGGGCCGCCGGTGGGCGGGTTGTACTTGAAGCCGCCGTCCGCGGGCGGGTTGTGCGACGGGGTGACCACGATCCCGTCCGCCTGGACCCCCGTGTTCGCCCGGTTGAAGGTGAGGATCGCGTGGCTCAGCGCCGGGGTGGGTGTGTACCGGTCCTCGTGGTCGATGAGCGTGTCCACGCCGTTCGCGGCGAGCACCTCCACCGCGGTCTCCCACGCCGGCTCGGAGAGCAGGTGCGTGTCCCGCGCCAGGAACAGCGGCCCCCGGATCCCCTGCGCGGCGCGGTACTCCACGATGGCCTGCGTGGTCGCCGCGATGTGGTTCTCGTTGAAGCTGCCGTTCAGCGATGTGCCGCGGTGCCCGGACGTGCCGAAGGCGACCCGCTGATCGGGGTTCCCCGGATCGGGAACCACCGAATAGTACGCAGCCCGAACGGCTTCGACGTCGATCAGATCCTCGGGAAGAGCCGGCGTACCGGCACGCGCATGGGCCATCTGCTGTTCACCTCACTGACGGGACACGGGCCGCGGATCGCGCGGCCCCTGGCGTCCAACGTATCGCCGGGGACCGCTCCGCGCCGGGTATTCGGCCGCGCCCGCGTCAGACGATCGCCCAGACGATGAGCACCATGGCGAAACCGACCACCGAGAGCACCGTCTCCAACACGGACCACGTCAGGAGGGTCTGCTTGACCGTCATGTTGAAGTACTTCGCGACGATCCAGAACCCGCCGTCGTTGACGTGGCTGAGGATGATCGATCCCGCCGAGATCGCGATGACGATGAGCGCGATCTGCGCCTGCGAGTAGCCGCCCGCGGCCACCGTCTCCCCGATGATGCCGGCGGTCGCGGTGATCGCCACCGTGGCCGAGCCCTGGGCGATCCGCAGCGCGCAGCTGACCAGGTAGGCCGACACGATCAGCGGCAGCCCGAGGTTCGACATCGAATCGGTCAGGGCGGTGCCGACGCCGGTGGCGCGCAGCACCGCGCCGAACAGCGCGCCGGCGCCGACCACCAGCAGGATCATGCCGATCGGCTTGAGCGCCGCGCCCGTCATCTCCGCCAGCTGCGTCGCGTTGATCCCGCGCCGGATGCCCAGCAGGTAGAACGCCAGCACCACGGCGATCGTCAGGGCGATCGCGGGGGTGCCGAGGAACACCAGGATCGAGTAGGGCCGGGTGCCCGCCTCCAGCCACACCGAGCCGAACGTGCCGCCCAGGATCAGCAGCATGGGCACGGCGATGATGACCGCGATCAGGGCCAGCGGCGGCCGGTCCCGGCTCGCGTGCTCCTCCGCCGGCACGAACTCCTCGGGCACGTCCACGATCACCCGCCTGCCGATCCAGGTGCCCCACACGACGCCCGAGGCGAACCACGCGGGGATGCCGCAGACGAGGCCCATGATGATGATCCAGCCGAGCGAGGTGTGCAGCAGCCCGGCCGCGGCCACCGGCCCCGGATGCGGCGGCAGGAAGGCGTGCGTCATCGACAGGCCGGCGAGCATCGGCAGCGCGTACATCACGAGCGACTTGCCGCCGCGCTTGGCGGCCACGTACACCAGCGGCGCCAGGATGAAGATGCCGATGTCGAAGAACACCGGGATGCCCAGGATCAGGCCGGTGACGCCCATCGCGAGCGGGGCGCCCTTGGGCCCGAACAGCTTCAGCAGCCAGGAGGTGAGGACGTCGGCGCCGCCGGAGCGTTCCAGGATCGCGCCGAGCACGGTGCCGAGGCCGATGATGGGCGCGATGTGCCCGAGGATGCCGCCGAAGCCGGTCTCCAGGATCGACTGCGACGCGCCCTTCTGCGGCGATCCGACGAGCTTCTCCACGGAGACGCCGGCCACCAGGGCGAGGCCCACGGACACGATGATCAGGGCGATGAACGGTTCGAGCTTGACCTTGATGATGAGGATGAGCAGCACGGCGATCGACACCGCGGCGAGGGTCAGCAGACCCCCGGTGTCGTGCTGCAACCAGTCGACGGCCGAGGACATGGGCGGTTCTCCGTTCGGTACGGTTCAGAGCGCTGCGACGAATCGCGCTGCGCGGGTGGCGATATCGGTCCAGTCGCCGGCGGCGACGGTGTCGGGGGGCACGACGGACGTGCCGGCGCAGACGGCGACGGCGCCGGCACCCAGGAACTCACGCGCATTGGCCTCGCCGATCCCCCCGGAGGGCAGCAGCGGCAGGCCGGGGAACGGACCGTGCAGGTCCTTCAGGTGTGCGGGCCCGAAGGCACGGGCCGGGAAGATCTTCACCGCCGGCGAACCGAGGGCGGCCGCGCGGGCGACCTCCGTGGGGGTGAGGGCGCCGAGGAGGACGGGCACGCCCAGGTCCCGGGCCGCCTGCGCCACCTCCTCGTTCACGTCGGGGGTCACCAGGAACCGGGCGCCCGCGCCCACGGCGTCCCGCGCCTGCGCCGCGGTGCGGACGGTGCCCACCCCCAGGTTCGTGGCGTCGACGGTGGCCGCCCGCTCCAGGTGCCCCAGCACGCCCGGCGTGGTGAACGTCAGTTCCACGGTGCGGATCCCACCCTCGGCGAGGGCCCGGCACAGGGCCGCGGCGTCGGGGAGTTCGGGGGCGCGCACCACCGAGAGCACCCGGTCCGCGGCGAGCGCATCGAGCAGCGCGGAATGATCGTTCGTCGGTGTGGCGTTCCCGGTCACAGGACCCCCTCGTCGGTCAGTCGCAGCGCGCCGCCCGCGCGGGCGCCGGTGAGTTCGCCGTCGTCGAGCGCGAGGGTGCCGCGCACGAAGACGTGGGTGAATCCCGCTGCGGGCGTGCGCGGGGCGTCGAAGGTGGCGCGATCGAGCACCGTCTCCGGATCGAACAGGGCGAGGTCGGCGGCGTAGCCCTCACGGACCAGGCCGCGCCGCACCAGGCGCAGGCGGCGGGCGGCGCGGCCGGTGAGGTGGCCCACGCACTCCTCGAGGCTCATCAGCCCCAGTTCCCGGCTGTAGTGGCCGAGGTAGCGGGCGAAGGTGCCCCAGGCGCGCGGGTGCGGCTTGGCGCCCACGAGCAGTCCGTCGCTGCCGCCGGTCAGGCTCACGCTGCCGCTCACCGTCAGGGCGCCGGTGTGCCGGGGGTGGCCCATGATGGCGCGCACGTTCTCCTCGTGGCCCACGTGCTGCAGGATGCCGGTGGCGAGGCTGTCCTCGAGCAGGATCGACACGCACACGTCGAAGGGGTCGCGCCGTTCGTCGGCGGCGATCCGCGCGATCGTGCGGCCCACGTGGCCCGCGAGGGCGGCGTTGCCGACGCCGCTGATCTCGATCGTCTCCCATTCGGCGATCACGCCGTGGCAGCCGTCGGATCCGGTGTGCTCCAGGTGTTCCCGGATGCGCGCGAGGTCGCGCGGGTCGCGCAGCCGCGCCAGCGTTGCGTCGGCGCCGCCGGAGGCCGCCCAGCTGGGCAGGATAGCGGCCAGCGCGGTGGCGCCGGGCAGGTACGGGTAGGTGTCGAGGGAGACGTCGGCGCCGGCGGCCACGGCCTCGTCGAGAAGGGCCAGCAGTTCCGGCGCGCGGCCCTTGTTCGGCCCGAAGTTGAGGGTGGCGTGCGCGAGGTGCAGCGGGCAGCCGGTGCGCCGGGACAGGTCGATCATCTCGGCGTAGGCCTCCATCGCGCCCGCCCCGTAGCTGCGGTGGTGCGGGGAGAAGTAGCCGCCCAGCTCCCCGGTGGTGCGCAGGAGCGCCGCCAGCTCGGCGTCGTCGGCGTACATGGCCGGGGTGTAGGTGAGTCCGGTCGAGAGGCCCACCGCGCCCTCGCGCAGGCCCTGCGCGAGGATCTCCTGCATCACCCGGACCTCGGCCGGGGACGCGACACCGTCGTCGAAGCCCCGGGCGAGGGCGCGCAGCAGCCCGTGCGGCACGAGGTAGGCGAGGTTCGTGGCGGTGCCGGCCTCGTCGAGCCGGTCCAGGTACTCGCCGACGGTGCGCCAGGAGAAGTCGAAATCCTCGGGATCGGTGTTCCACCCGGCGATCTGGCGGCGCACCACGGCGAGCGTCTCGTCGGAGACGGGCGCGTAGCTCAGCCCGTCCTGCCCGATCACCTCGCACGTGACGCCCTGCGTGATCCGCGACGGGTGCTCCGGGTTGAGCAGCACCTGCAGGTCGGAATGGGCGTGCATGTCGATGAATCCGGGGCTGAGCGCCAGGCCGTCGGCGTCGATCACGCGGCGCGCGGGCCCGAGGCCGGTTCCGATGGCCGCGATGACGCCGCCGTCGATCGCGACGTCCGCGGTGTAGCGGGGCGCCTCGGTGCCGTCGATCACGGCGGCGGCGCGGATGAGGGTGTCGTGCACGGTGCGCCTCTAGAAGTAGGTGGAGATCATGTCGACGATCCGGGGGTTCTCGCCGTCGTCGGCGGCCACGGGGATGACGCGCCACTTGTCGAAGACGGTGC
Organism: Tsukamurella paurometabola; assembly: GCA_040391845.1. Classification (GTDB taxonomy): domain Bacteria; phylum Actinomycetota; class Actinomycetes; order Mycobacteriales; family Mycobacteriaceae; genus Tsukamurella; species Tsukamurella paurometabola_B. Next base: position 14,832 of record JBEBXD010000010.1, read on the forward strand.
ACGGGTGGCTCAGTCCGAGCCGGACGACGTCGCCCACGGCGAGCGGATCGCCGGCCGGGAGGCGGAGGAAGGCGTGCTGATCGTTGACCGCGGAGATCCGCGCGTCGATCGGCCGGGCGGGATCGCCGAGTCCCGGTGCGGCGACCTGTGGTTCGGGCAGGCCCTCGTCGAAGGAGACGTCGCGGCGCCCCACGTCGAGCAGGGCGAGGCCGGGCTCGGGGCGGGAGATGACCCGCGCCCACACGTGCATCGCGGACCGCAGTGCCGGGCCGTCGGCCGCGCGACCGGACGGCGTGATCCCGCGGTAGAAGCCGTCGTCGTGGATGATGTACGCCCCGGAGCGGACCACGACCCGCGCGTCGCCGATGTCGCCCAGGATCGCGGCGACCCGGTCGAAGTAGGCGCTCCCGCCGGCGGAGACCACGATGCGGCCGTCGGGGTAGTGCGGGCGCAGGCGGGTGTGCACCTGGGTGAGGGTGCGCAGGTAGTCGTCGACGGTGCCGAGAGCGGCGTCCGTGCCGTCGTGCGCGAACGCGCCCTCGTAGCCGGTGACACCGCCGAGGCGCAGGCGCGGGGAGGCGGCGATGCGCTCGCCGATCGCGACGGCCTCGTCGACGGTGCGGGCGCCCGTCCGGCCCCCGGGTCCGCCCACCTCGACGAGCACGGTGGGCCGCCGGGTCGCGCCGGCGAGGCCGCGTTCCAGGACGTCGACGGTGCCGAGCCCGTCCGCCCAGAGGGTCACCTCGAGGCCGGGGTCGGCGTCCAGCGCCTCGCCGAGCCAGCGGATGCCCGCGGGATCGGCGAGGGCGTTCGCCACGTGCAGGTGACGGAATCCGGTGGCGACGGCGGCCTGCAGCTGCGGCAGGTTCGCGACGGTGATCGCCGTGGCGCCCGCGTCGAGCTGGTCCCGCCAGAGCGCGGGCGCCATCGTGGTCTTGCCGTGCGGTTCCAGGTCGAAGCCGTGCGCGGCGATCCAGCGGGCGAACTCGGCGGTGTTCGAGGACATCGCCGCGCGGTCGAGCACGAGCACGGGCGTGGACAGGTCCGCCAGGCGCGGGGCCCGGGCGAGGAAATCGGCCGTGTCCATGCCGTTCGCCCATGCGGGGACCGCCTTGTCCAGCACACTCAGCACCACCGGCCGCGCGCCGTCTCCGTTGGCCATGTCCATCCCCATCTGTTACGTTGCGTCTGTTGCAATCCACGTTGCGTGATTCGTGTCACAGACGCTAGCATCGACGCGAGGACCAGCACAAGACGTGACGACGAAGGGGGTGCGGCGGGTGACGCAGCAGCCGTGGATCGCCTGCCTCGGGGAGCCGCTGGCACTGGTCGCCGAGGAGGACCTCGACGCGACCGCGCCGGCGATGCACGCCGGCGGCGCGGAGGCGAACGTGGCGACCGGCATCGCGGCGCTGGGCACGCCCACGGCCTTCCTCGGGCGGGTCGGCGCGGACGCGGAGGGCCGGCGCATCACCGACCACCTGCGCGCGCACGGCGTGATCATCGACGCCATCGAGGTCGACAGTGCCGCCCCCACGGGCCGGTACGCCAAGACCGAGGGCGTCGACGGGGCCGGCGAGCCCATGACCACCAGCACCTACCGCCGCGCCGGCAGCGCCGCCGCGGCGATGGGGCCCGATTTCCTGGCCCGCCCCGCCGTGGCGCGCACGCTCGCCGCCGCCCGCCTCGTGCACACCAGCGGCATCACGCCCGCCCTCTCCGACTCCTGCGCCGCGCTCACACGCGCCCTGCTCCGCGACCGGGCCGGCGTCCCGGGCACCGTCACCTTCGACGTGAACTGGCGCGAGCAGCTCTGGCCCGGCGGCGACCCGTCGCTCGTCGTCGAGCTGGCCCGGTCCACGGACGTGGTGCTCGTCGGGTCCGACGAGGCCGAACGCGTCCTCGGGACCGGCTCCCCCGCCGCCGTGCGCGCGCTCCTGCCCGAACCGCGCACCGTCGTGGTCAAGGACGGTGCGGTGCGCGCCGTGGCCGTCACCGCGGAGGGCGCGGAGATCGCCGTGCCCGCCCTGGCGGTGGACGTGGTCGAGCCCGTGGGCGCGGGCGATTCGTTCGCGGCGGGCTTCCTGCACGGGCTCGCCCGCGGCGAGGACCTGCGCACGTGCCTGCGCCGCGGGCACGCCGGCGCCGCGGCGACGCTGACGGTGCGCGCCGACTTCGCGCTGCTCCCCGCCGCCGCGATGGCCGCGCTGCTCGCCGCATCCGACGACGAGTGGTCGCGCGCGCACGTCGGCCCGGGAGGCATCCGCGTGGGCGGCGCGCACTTCTCTCCCCCGAGCGAGAGCCGGATCCCATGAGCCAGAGCCTGACTCGCGCGCTGGAGATCCTCCGGCTGCTCGGCGAGGGACCGGCCTCGCTGGACGAGCTGGCCGAGGAGCTCGGCGTGCACAAGACCACCGTGCTGCGACTGCTACGCCCCCTCGCGGACGCGCGCTTCGCGTACCACGACGAGGCGCACCGTTACCACCTCGGCTCGCGCGTCTTCGACCTGGCGGCACGGGCCTCGGAGCAGCGCAGCATCAAAGAGATCGCCGCCCCGCACCTCGTCGCGTTCAACCGCGAGTACGGCCGGACCACCCACCTCGCGGCCCGCGAGGGCGACGCCGTGGTCTACATCGACAAGCTCGAGTCCCGGGACCTCATCCGCATGTACTCCCGCGTGGGGATGGAGGTCAACCTCAACTCCAGCGCCGTCGGCAAGCTCATGCTCGCCGCGCTGCCCGACGCGGAGCTCCGCGGATTCGTCGACCGGATGGACTTCACCCGGCGCACGGCGAACACCATCGTGACCCCCGCCGACTACCTGGCCGAGATCGCGCGGGTGCGGGAGCAGGACTGGGCCGCGGACCGCGAGGAGAACGAGCCCACGATCAATTGCATCGGCGCCCCGGTGCGCGACGCCACGGGCACGGTGATCGCCGCGGTCTCCGTCTCCGTGCCCGAGGTGGTGCTCCCGTTCGACGGCCTGCTGGAACTGCTCGAGCCGCTGCGCGCGACCTGCGCCGCCATCTCCGCCGACTGCGGGTACCGCCCGCGCCGACCTCCCGGACACCCCGGGTGAACACCGATCGACACCGACACCCCGAAGGGATCACCATGACCGCCACCGCCGTCTCGACCACCGCCGCGCCCGCCCCCGCCCACTTCTTCAGCCAGGGCGTGCGGCGCGGCAACCTGCTCCAGGTATCGGGCCAGGGCCCGATGGACCCCGCGACCAACCAGTACATCGCCGCGGGCGACGTCGCGGCGCAGACCCGGCGCACGCTGGAGAACGTCAAGGCGATCCTCGAGGCCGGGGGCGCCTCCGTGGCCGACGTGCTGATGTTCCGCGTGTACCTGACCACCCGCGACGACTTCGCCGCGATGAACGAGGCGTACGGCGCGTTCATCGCCGAGAACGTGCCCGACGGCGCCGCGCTGCCCTGCCGCACCACGGTGTTCGCCGGCCTCCCGCACGAGGTGATGCTGGTCGAGATCGACGCGCTCGCCGCGCTCGCCTGACGCTATTGATATATGCGCATGTTGCAATGTATCGTCGGCAGGTATGAGCGGACACGGGCATGCGCACTCCCATGACCACGGGGTCTCGGCGGACGCCGACAAGCGGTGGCTGAGCATCGCGCTGGCGCTCCTCGTCGCGTTCATGGCGATCGAGGTGACGATCGGCATCCTCGCCGGCTCCCTGGCACTGATCACCGACGCCGCGCACATGCTCACCGACGCCGCCGCGATCGTGCTGGCGCTCGTCGCGATCAAGATCGCCGCCCGGCCCGCCCGCGGCGGCTACACCTGGGGCCTCAAGCGGGTCGAGATCCTCTCGGCCCAGGCCAACGGGATCACGCTGCTGCTGCTGGCCGCGTTCTTCGTCTACGAGGGCGTGCACCGACTGCTGGACCCGCCCGAGGTGGACGGCCCGCTGGTGTTCTTCACGGCGCTCGCGGGCTGCGCGGTGAACCTGGCCGCCACCTGGTGCATCCGGCGCGCGAACCGCAGCAGCCTCAACGTGGAGGGCGCGTACCAGCACATCCTCAACGACCTGTACGCGTTCATCGCCACGGCGATCGCCGGCGCCGTCATCTGGGCCACCGGCTGGGGCCGGGCCGACGCGATCGCCGCGCTGGTGGTGGCCGCGCTCATGCTCCAGGCCGGCTGGAGCCTGGTGAAGGCCTCGGGCCGGATCTTCCTCGAGGCCGCGCCCGAGGGGATCGACCCGGCGCGGGTTGGCGTGGAGCTGGCGGCCGTCGACTCCGTCGTCGAGGTGCACGACCTGCACATCTGGGAGATCACCTCCGGCGAGCCCGCGCTCTCGGCGCACATCCTGGTCGCCCCCGAGGCGGAGTGCCACGGCGTCCGCGCGTCGATCAGCGCCATGCTGCACGAGCGGCACGAGATCGACCACGCCACCCTGCAGGTGGACCACGCCGGCGCCGAGGAGAACTGCGGCGAGGCGCACGGCCGCACCTACCGCTGACCGGTCACGCCCCGGTGAACGGGGGCACCAGGACGCAGGGCACGGGCCGCGGGTGCTGCGGGTCGAGCGCGTTGAGCACGAAGTACGCCGCGCGGCGCGAACCCGCGATGGCGAGATGATCGGACAGGTCCTGCGCGCACGTGTCCTGCACGACGATGTTGCGCACCGTCGTGCCCGCCGGACCGGGGACCTGGCCGCTCGTGTAGGGCAGGACCAGCTCGTCGTAGCGGGTGGAGATGTTGGTGTACGCGACGCCGCGCGCGTACGGGGTGCCGCCCGACCACACCTCGTCGAGGAAGCGCGAGCCGGACAGCATGTCGCCCATGGATTCGAAGACCGGCACGAACGGTTCGCCCACGTTCAGTCCGCGGACGAACGCCGAGGCCGCCCGGCCGAGTTCGCCGCCGGTGCCACGCCAGAGCGGCGCGAGGGAGACGTACTTATCCACCTTTCCGGCGCCGCCGAGGTGCTTGACGTAGTAGTCGGGCATCAGCGTCCCCTGGGAGTGGCCGATCAGGTCGACCCTCCTCGCGCCGGTCGCCGCGAGAACACGTTCCACGACGGTCTTGAACTCCGCCGCGCTGGACCGCAGCGGCCGCGTGCCGCCGATCTGATCGACCGGCCACGGGGCGCCCGGCAGCGCCCCGTAGGTGAACGAGAACACGCAGTAGCCGTTGTTCTTGAGCACCGGGGCGTACGCGCCCCAGTTGGTCTGCGCGCCGCCGCCGGTGCCGTGCACGAGGACGACGGGGTTCGGGTGTCGCACAGTGGGCCTGCAGGAGTAGTCGTTCGTCCCGGGCAGCGATCCGTTCGGATTCGTCAGCTCCGACGGTATGCCGGAGAAGAAGCCGAAGGTCTCCGGCAGCGGCGCCGCGGCGACGGGAGCGGCCAGCGGCAGGACCGCCACGAGCGCGACGAGGGCGCCGCGGCGCAGGCGGGATGCGATGCTCATGCCGAGGAACATAGCCGCATCCGGCGCTGTTCGGTTGCAAATATTGGAACTCGTTCCATCTCGTGGTCACACGTCCCGGCGCCGTGCCGGGGGGCACGGCCAGCGGCACCTCGATCAGCCCGGTGCGGTACTCGTCGGTGACAGCGAGCCTCGCGATCACCATGAGGACCATCGCGCCCATCGCGGGCGCCCCGGCCGCCGACGATGCCTCCCACGCGGTCATTCACGATGCCGCGCAACGATTCTTCTGCTCATCGTGAAGATAAGCATTGAGCGAGTCGAACGACTCAAGAACAGTCTAGGACGGTGGTGCCAGTGGGATTGAGGCGCCGGTTCCGGGGGGTCACGGAAAAGTTCTCGTTGTGGCTTCGCATCGAATTCAGATGGAGGAAGAGTGCTACTGATACGTGACAGCTCCGAGCGGGCGCGGCTGGTCGAACTCCTTGAGAATCAACAGCGAAAGATTCAGGCGTGGCACGAATCGCCAGACGGAATCGTCGCAGGGCGAGGACCGGCGCTGGCACGACTGATCGCCCACGCGAACTCGTACCAATCCTACCGAGACGCCTGGAAGGGCGTCGACGTTACGGTGACCGCCGAGATCGCGGAGACCGACCCGTGGGGGCGTTGGGGGCGCTGCCACTGCTCGACAACGCCTTCTCAAGGCGCATCGGACACGAGGTCCTCAGCCAACCGAATGGCTTGCTCAGCAACTACTTCGAGACGTCTGGGACCACGTCCACCCCCCGCGCCGGCGCCCAAGTCCCGCGCTGACCTCGTGATAAACACGGTCAACTTCGGAGAGCACTGGGCCGGGCTCCTGCACGGCGCACGCTCAGCGCTGGTTCTGATCAACACCCCCCAGGGGCCCGCCGCGTTCCAGTTCGAAGCGGCGCTCAACTATCTCGGGATCGGGACTTTCCGGACCTGGGTGGACGCCCTGCGGAACGACTACACACGGGTGCTCGAAATCGTCGCCCGAACCACCCCGGACGTGTTCGCCGGGCCGCCGTCGCAGCTTCTGAACCTCTACGAGAGGGCCCATGCGACCGGGACTTCCGTGCCGGCCTTCGACACGGTGTTGCTGACCGGCGAGAGGTCGGGAGCCGCGCTCAGGCAACGCCTGGCACGTCTCACCGGCGCGACCGTCATCGATGCGTCGTACGGATCGTCGGAGACGGGTACGACCGCGGTGGCGGTCTCAGTGGATGAATTGAGACTCCAGACTCAGAGCTATCTCTTCGAGCTGGTCTCGGAGGACGGCGAGATCACCCCCGCCGAGCGCGCCGTCGAGGCCGGCGCCGCCGAGGGCGAACTCGTGGTAACGACCCTCGACAACCGATACCGACCGCTGGTCCGCTATCGCACCGGCGATCTGGTGCAGGTCGGGCGCTCGACGATCCTCGGGGGGCTCTCGGTGCGCCCACTGGGACGGGTCGGCGACACCGTCGACGTCGGCGGCCGGGTGGTCGATCAACAGTGGATCGAGACCGTGCTCTGGGGCGACCCTGGACTCGAAGTCCTCAATTACCTTCTGGTGCACGATGGAGAGCGAGTGGATCTGCTGTACACGTCTTCCGCGGTGTCTGACCCGACGGAGGATGCGCGCGTGACCGCCGCGATCCGAACAGTCCTGCCGAGTGCGGAGGCCCGCCGAGTTACGCAGCTGCCCGCATCGACCGGACTGGGCTCAGCGACCGGCTGGAAGGCCTCCAGGGTCATCGATGTCGGTCCTGACCGCGCTCACGAGGAGTGCCTGCCGCACCTGAGGGACTCCTTGCAGCACACCAGGGACTTCGCGCTGGCCGCGCGCGACGGCCAGGCGGTGGCACTGTGACGCAGTCGCTGACACTAACCCTGACCGCCGTGATTCCGGGCTCACCCGCTGCCCGAGCGGCCGAACGAACCGCTGTCGAACCGAGCGCGCAGCTGAGCGCCTCCATTGCCGCTCGCACCGGAATCGCTGCGGCGGGCGGCACGGCCCTACCGGTCGACGCCGCCGAGCGTGACGTAGCCGGCGATCGGGTCGCACTGCTCGTAGTCGGGCGGGTGACGGTCCGCTCGACTGGCCAGCGGGCCGACGCCGCAGGCCTCCTCGCGAGATACCTGGATCGGGGGCCACAGTTCGCGGCGGACCTACTGGGGCGCTTCGCGATCGTGGTCCTCGACGACCGAACCGGTTCCGGTCACCTGATCCGCGATCACCTCGGTATCGTCCCGCTGTACTACACGGAGATCGAGGGCGACGTCCTTGCCTCCGGCACGGTCGAGCCGCTCGTGACACATCCCCGGTTCCCCCGGGTGTTCGGCCGTGACAACCTCCTCGACCTGTTCAACTCGACGTCGAGGGTGCCGGGAACGACGGCTCTCCCCGCGCTCCGCGAAGTGGCGCCCGGGCACGTGGCAACCGTCGAGTCCGGCGGGGTCACCCAGCGGGCGTACTGGTCGCCGCCGACCCGCGCCGACGAGTCGCGGACCGCTGAGGATGCCGTCCGAGCCGTGCGCGAGGCGGTGATCGCCGCCGTCGAGACCGCCACCGCGGACCTACCGGCCCCCACCGGCTTCCTACTGTCCGGTGGTCTCGACTCGTCCGTCATCGATGCCATCGCGGCGCGACGTAGTCCGGATCCGCTGCGTACCTATTCCTTCCGATACGGGACTCCGGCCAACGGCGGACACCGTGACGCCCTGCATCACACGCAGGACTCTCCGTACGCCGAGGAGGTCGCCCGTCACCTCGGGACCGTTCACCGCGAATTCGTCTTCGACACGGGCGTCGATCACATCGAGCTACTCTCGCGCGCGATCGCGGCGCGCGGCGTTCCCGGCCCCGGGGACCTGGACAACGGGCTGATCCGACTGCTCGATCACCTCGCCGCGGATGGGGTGGGCTCGTACGCTGGCGGGGAAGGGGCCGACGACGTGTTCGGTGGATTTCCCTGGTCCGCGCCCGACGTCGGCGAGATCGACGGCTTCCCGTGGCTCCTCGGAACCGGCGCCAGCGACCTGATCTCGCCGTCACTCCAACGTGATTGGAACTTCGACGTCGCACTACGGTCGAGGTGGCAGCAAGCTCTCGCAGACCACGGGGCCGACCCCTCGGCGCCCGTGCCTGCGGACTCCGCCGTGGTCTCAGCGATCGGTATCACCCGATTCCTGCCCTTCCTCGTCGACCGTGCGGAACGGCTCAGCCGACGGGCCGGCATCCACGCGGCCCTCCCCTTCCTGGACCCGCGCGTGGTCGAGGTGGGTCTGTCACTCACGCCTGCCGTCCGCCGGCTGGGCGACATCGAAAAGGGCGCTCTCCGTTCGGCCTTCCGCGCGGACCTGCCGACGTCGGTGATCGAGCGACGAAAGAGTGGCTTCGCGGTCGACGTCGACCCGGCATACACGACCGCGGTGCGGACCTACCTGAGCGACCGGCTGCGCGCCGCGGACACCGTGCTCACGGAGATCGTCGACACTGACCGGCTCCGTGCCGTCCTCGACTCCGAGCAGTGGGGCGACGGCAGGTTCTCAGCCCCTCCGCTCCTTCCTCGGCTCGTCCAACTCGACCTCTGGGCGACCCGATACGACCTCCGATTCTCCGAACACGAGGTGGCGCGATGACGTCCCTGACCTTCGAACACGACCGAGCACCACAGAGACCGCCCGAACCCGACCGGGGACCGGCCGGCAGCTACGAGATCCCGTGGCACGAGCACGACGACGGCTCCCTGGCGTCGATCCTCTCCCTCATCGCTGGACACCGGCCCTTGGTCGACCCCGCTGACGTCCAGCACCTGGCGGAGGCGGCGGCCGACACTACCGCCAGGGGGCCGGTGGTGCTACAAGTCGGCGACTGCGTCGAGGGTTTCGACGACGCGTCGGCCCTGCACACCCGTAGGAAGGCCGCGTTTCTCGCGCGGCTCGGCGATCGGCTCGCCCGCACCGGGCGACCGGTCCTCACCGTGGGCCGGATGGGCGGCCAATTCGCGAAGCCTCGCAGCGCGCCGTACGAGACCTCAGCGGAGGGGATTCGACTGACCTACCGGGGACCGATCGTCCACGCCTGGAACGATCGTCGCGTCAACGCGCACCGCATGTCCACCGCTGCGCTGGCCTCGGCGCAGGTCGCCGGCACGCTCGACGAACTCGCCCGGGACAGGCCGACCGGAGGCCGGGTGTGGACCAGCCACGAGGTGCTGCTCACCGAGTACGAGGACCGCTGGGTAAGGGACACCCCGCGCGGGCGATACCTCACCCACACACACTGGCCGTGGATCGGCAATCGCACGCGGACGCTCGACGGGCGGCATGTATCGCTGCTGGCGGACGTCCGCAACCCAGTGTCGGTGAAGGTGGATGCGAGCCTCACGGCGGACGACGCCGTCGACCTGTTGGCGATTCTGCGCAGCCAATACCACGACCGGCATGTCAGTTTCATCGCCCGGTTCGGGGTCGAAGCGGTCGACCACCTGCTGCCGCTCGCTCGGGCCCTCGCCGAGAGAGGCGATCCGCCGCGCTGGCTGATAGACCCGCTACACGGGAACACGGTATCGACCCCGATAGGGAAGACCCGACCGGTCGACGCGGTGGTGGAGGAGACGCGCCGCGCGGCTGAGCACCTACTGGCCGCGGGTTTCGTGCCGGGCGGCCTGCACCTCGAGGCGACCGATCTCCGAGTCGATGAGTGCGTCGTCGACCGGACGGTGCTGGCCGACATCGAGGCCACGCCGGCGGGATCCGGCATCGTCCGCGGCCTGTCACTGTGCGATCCCCGGCTGAACGAGGCTCAGGCCGGCCAGGTGATCGACGCGTTCGTTGAGGCGGTCTCGTGATGCGTACAGTCGAGCGGCCCACGGTTCAGGTGTCGGTGGACCGCGACGGGAATCTGCATCGCAGCGCGTTGCCGGACGCTGACACCGCCGTGCACGAGCTCCGGCTTTTCGGCGACGCCGAGGTGTTGGAGGACGGCCTGAATGCATCGGGCTTCCAGCATCTGGTCATCCGGGACGGCGGCCGCCACGTCTACGTCGTGGTGGTTCCGGACGCCCCCGTCCTCGCCGTGGACGTGGAGTCGGCGCACCGGGAGGCGGTCCTGACGCTCCGCGCCTACGGGAGCCCCAGGGTGGTACGCACCTGGAACTACGTGGGCAGGATCAACGAACCGAACGCGAATGGCCTTGAACGGTATCGGGACTTCTGCGTCGGTCGCGACCAGGCCTATTCGGCGACTGGATTACTCCGCTCGCAGCTGCCGGCCGCGACCGGTGTGGGCACCCAGGCGGGTGGCGTCACATCGATCCTGGTTGCGGAAGGGCCGCAGGTCTGCGTCCAGACCGTCGAGAACCCCTTCCAGGTCCCGGCGTTCCGCTACCCCCGGCTGTACGGGCCGGCCTCGCCGTCCTTCAGCCGAGCGCTCCTCCGGTTCGACGGCGACCACGAGTTCACCTACGTCTCGGGTACAGCGTCGATCGTGGGCCACAGGTCCGCGGGCCACACACTGACGGCGCAGTTGGACGGCACCGTCCGGAACCTCGGCGAGGTGGCGCGCGCCGCCCGGGAACGCGCGCGTGCGCCCCGAGGGCGCTGGCGGGAGATAAAGGCCTACGTGCGCTACGCCGACGCACTCGACACCGTACGCAGGGAGCTGATCGATCGACTGGACGTGCCGCACGAAGCGGTCACAACTGTGATCGCGGACATCTGCCGCGCCGAGCTACTCGTGGAAGTGGAGGGCATCTATGAACACCTCGCATGACGGTCCCGCCGCCGTCCGCACGGAACCGCAGGAGTGGCCGCCGGCCTACTTCGCACCTGCCCCGGACGTCGACACCGGGATCCGTGGAGGACCGATCCTGCTTCCCGAGATCCACGATGGCGTCGGGAACCTGAACGCGGACGAGGGCCGCTACGTGGCCGTCGTGAACCTCCTCGCGCCGTCCAGCCAGAAGCTGGCGGCGGCGATACTGTGGTCGGACGCGGACCGCTACATCGAGGTCATCGATGTTACGCGCGGACGTCTCAGCCGCGCACCGGGTTCGAAGCCCCGGTTCGTGACGGACGTGGTGGCCGCCGACCGGCGCGACGCCGCCGTGGCGGCCGCCGGTGGGATCCGCCTTCCGCTCCTCGTCGACACCCAGCCCGACCGGTGGACCGTCACCAACGATGTCTACGCGCTCCCGTGGCGGATCGGCGCCCAACTCGGCGACCCGAGCAGCATCCTTAGTTTGTCACTGGCGGCGGAGGACCCGGGAGTCCGCGCTCGGCGGTTGGACTGGGAGCGGCGGATTTTCCGTGACCTTCACGCAGGTGTGTACCGCGCTGGATTCCTCGAGAGCCAGAGCGCGTACGAGGAGCAAGTGGCGGCGGTCGCGCAGTTCCTCGCCGACGCCGACGCGGCCGTGCGCCAGCTGCCGTACCTGGGCGGTGAGGCCCCCGGGCTCGCCGACCTGTGGGCGTTCTCCCTGCTGGTCCGATTCGATCACGTCTACGGTCCGCTGTTCCGCCTGCACTCACTCCGCCTGACCGACTATCCGGCACTGCTCGCCTACGCCCGGCGGCTCTACCGCGACCCGGTGTTGCGCGCGACGACCGATTTCGACGCCATCACGATCGGCTATTACCACGGGATCCGTTCGCTCCGAAGGTCGGTCGTTCCGCTTGGCGTGCGTGACCGATACCTCCTGGACGAGCTGACTGGCCCGCCGTCGGATACCACCAAGCAAAGAGGACACCATGAGTAGAGCATCGACTGGATCTGCCGCGTCGACCGAGCCGAACAGCGCCCAGCCGGTCGGCCGCCGCGCGGTTGTGTTGATACTTGCACTCGGGACCTTCGCGATCGGCACGGACGCGTTCGTCCTCGCGGGCCTGTTGAACGTCGTCGCCGAGACAGCCGGGGTGTCGGCGGCCGCCGCGGGGCAGCTCGGCAGCGCCTTCGCGCTTGCGTACGCAGTGGCAGGGCCCGTGGCCGCACGCTACACGGGTCACCTTCCCCGCCGAGCCGTACTGGGCGCCGCCCTCCTCGTATTCGCGCTCGGCAACGCGGTGTTCGCGGCGAGCGAGGCGTTCGGCTGGCTGCTCGCCGGCCGGGTGATCGCCGCGATCGGCGCGGCGGCCTTCACCCCTGCCGCCGTGGCATCGGTCCACGTGCTGAGTGGCGCGCTCGCAACCCGGCACATCTCGTACGTCATGACGGGAATGACCGCCGCGACCGTGATCGGCGTGCCACTGGGCTCGTTCGTCGCCAATCACAGTGGTCACCCGCCTGTGTTCTGGGCGCTCACTGCAGCGGGCATAGTCCTCGCCGGCGCGGTCACGAGCGCCGTTCCCGGCGAGCTCCGCGGCGCCTCCGCGCCGCCGTCGCTGATCCGCGCGGTGCGGATCCCCGGATCCGCGCGCACGCTCGGCGTGACCCTACTGTTTTTCATCGGGGCGTTCACGCTGTACTCGTACGTCGCCCCGTTCACCGTCTTCCGGGCGCCCTCCACCACCGGCCTGGTGACCGTCGTCCTCCTCGCCTTCGGGATCGGCGGTCTGTTCGGCAACCTCGTCGCCGGACGTTTCGTCCGACCCGCCACCGCGGTCCGGTCGCTGCGGGTGTCGCTCGCGGGCGCCCTGGTGACGTTCGTGTTGATCGCGGTGTTCCCGTGGCCGGTCGTGTACGTGGCGCTGGCGGTGCTCTGGGGCGGCTGGGGCTGGTCCATCCTGCCCTCAGTACAGGCGAACCTGCTCCGCGCCGGGCCGGTGAACGGACCGGTGCTGCTGTCCCTTAACTCGTCTGCAATGTATCTCGGCATCAGCCTCTCCGGTGTGCTGGGCGGCCTCGTCCAGGGCCGGTTCGGAGCCGGCCCGCTGCCCGTCGCGTCTGCCGTCGTCGTGGCGATTGCGCTGGCTGTGACCCTGCGGCTTCGGCCCATTGACGCGGCGGCACCGCAGCCGCCAGCGTCCGCAAGCCCCGCCGGGGGTGCCGGGACATGAACGATACCAACGGCGACGCCTACTACGCGCCCGTACCGGGAGCGCCCGACGAGTTCCGCCCGACCGCGTACTGCGGCGGCTCGTGGCCCCCGGACCTGCAGCATGGAGCACCGCCGATGAGCCTGCTCGTGCGGTCCTTCCGGCGGCTTTGGAGCGGCTCGGAGGACCACCGGCGGGCGGCGCGGATCTCGTTCGACTTTCTGGGGCCCGTGCCGATGGAGCGGGTGCGGGTGCGGGCTGGGATCGTCCGTCCAGGTAGGCGAATCGAGCTCTCCGAGGCCGTCATGGAGACGCCTGTAGGCGATGGATGGAGACCGGTCATGGTCGCGCGGGCCTGGCGACTACCCCTATTGGACACCACCGAGATCACCCGCCTGCCCCACACCGGCAGGGTCTCCGAACCCGACCCGACACGCCGCATAGACATGACCACCCTGTGGCCGGGGGGCTACGTGGAATCCGTGGAGGTGGTCCATGATTCGCAATTCGACTCCGTCTGGGTGCGACCCGTGGTGGCCCTCGTCCAGGGCGAGCCTGTCCACCCGCTGGAGCGGGTGTTCACCATCGCCGACTTCTCCAACGCCTTCGGTGACGCGGCCGCGCGCGAGTCCTGGGCGTTCATGAACGTGGAGATGACCGCGCACCTGCTGGACGTTCCGCAGGACGAATGGTTCAACCTGGACGCCGCCAGCTTCGTCGGGAGCGCCGGAAGCGGAGTGACTCGGACGACCCTGTCCGGTTCCCGGGGGCCCGCCCTGCTGCTGAGCCAAGAACTCATGCTGACCCGCGTCACCGAATCGATACCCGAGCCCGCGCGCTGAGCCCGCCGATCGACCGCTGACCGCCGACGGTGTCCCCTAGTTCGAACCGAACCACGAGGAAAACATGACCCTGCTCACTGAAACCGACTTCCCCCCTGCCCCAGCGCAGCTCGACGATCGGCGGCTACGCCGCGTGGACGAGTACTTCGACCGCCTGCTGCAGGACGGCCGGCTGCCCGGTTGGGCGCTCCGGATCGGCATAGGCCCCGACGTCGTGCACGAGAGCGCCGGCGGGTACGCGGACATCGAGAACGAGCTCGAGTTCCGGCAGGACGTGCTGGTGCCGGCGATGTCGCTGTCGAAACCGCTGACGTCGATCCTGGCGCTCGCGCTTTACGAGCGCGGATACTTCGGGCTCCACGACCCGATCGAGCAGTACCTGCCCGAGTTCGCGTCGCCACGGGTGTATCGCCGAGGCGGCGCGACGTGGCCGGAGACCCGTCCCGCGGCGGAGCCCATTCGAATCCACCATCTGTTCACCCACACCGCGGGACTCGCCTACGGATTCCACCAGGCTCATCCCGTGGACGAGATCTACATCGCGGACGGCTTCGGCTGGGGCAGCCCTCCCGGCATCACCCTCTCCGAGGCGATCACCACCTGGGCGAGCAGGCCACTGATCTACGAGCCGGGCACGTCATGGAACTACAGCGTCGCGACCGATGTCCTCGGCCGGATCCTCGAATTGGTCACCGGCGAGGAGCTCCCCGATCTCCTACACACCCACGTCACCGGACCGCTGGGACTCAAGGACACGGGATTCGCAGTGCGAGAAGAGGACCAGAGGCGGCTCGGCGCGATCTACTCCCCCGACCCGAGCGACGGCAACCTGACCCGCAACGAGCCACTGAGCGTGATCGGCCGCTCGCCCGCGTCGTGGTGGTCCGCCGGATCGGGCGTGTTCACCACCGTCGCGGACTACGGGGTCTTTCTGCAGACACTCGCCTCGGGTGGGTTGAGCCCCGGCGGCGAGCGCGTGATCGGCAGCGAGACCCTCGCCTTCGCGAGGCGCAACCACCTTCCCCGCGGCGCCTCGCTCGGCGACATCGGCCGTGATGTGGTCCCGGCGCTCGACACCCTGAGCGGCCTCGGGTTCGGCCTCGGGTTCGCCACGGTCGAGAGCCCCGCCGACGCTCGCCTCCCGTCTCGATCGGGTGAGTACTTTTGGTTGTCTGCCAACAGCTTTCATGCGTTCGTCGAGCCGAAGACAGGGCTCTGGGCGCTGGTGGCGCCGCAGGTGTTCCCCTCCAAGACTCTGCCTCTGCTGAGCCGTTTCCGCCAGGTCGTGTATCAAGCGGTGACCGCGTGATCACCTCGCGACGTGAGAGGCACGATCCACGATGATTGCAGACCTCGCCGCACCAGCGTCCGGCGGCTACTTTTCCTCCATGCCGACAAGCCGTAGACCACTGCACCCGCGTGCCCATCGGGCGACGAAGTCCGCCGTGATGCGTTGGGGAGCTGCTCTTCTCGTAACCACGACTCTGGCCGGGTGCTCCTCTACCGGGCCCGGTTCGAACGCGTCGGGCGGCCCCGTGCGCGGAGGAACGCTCACCTGGGCGACGCCAGACGAACCGACCACGCTCAACCCTCAGCTCACCACCCAGTCGTCGATCAAGAACCTGCTGTACAACGCGTACGACACATTCTTCTCCCGGGACTCGAAGGGGAATGTCCGGCCCGCACTTGCGCAGTCGTACGAACTGGCCGACGACGGCCGTAAGTACGTGGTCACCCTGACGGAAGGCGTGCGATTCTCCAACGGCGAGGAGTGGAACGCCGACGCAGCGGTGACCAACCTGTCGAAGCTACGGGACCCGTCGTACAACAAGTCGGCGTCGATCGGCGCGATCTCTCACGTGCAAGACGCGCGCAAGCTCGACGATCACCGGCTCGAGATCGTCCTGAAGGCGCCCTACGCGCCCTTCCTGGACTACCTGAGCAATGTCCCCATCATCGCGCCGGCCTCCTACGCCCGTTCCGATGCGCAAGCCGGTGGACCCGGCATCGCCGGCACGGGACCGTTCGTGCTCAAGCAGTACCGCCGCGGTCAGTCGATCGACTTCGTCCGGAACGACGGGTACGTCGCGGCAGCAGGTTCCAGGAAGGGCACCGCCTACCTCGACGGGGTGTCGTTCACGATCGTGCCGGAGGCCGGAGTCCGCACCGGGCTGCTCACTTCGGACCAAGCGCAGGTGATCGGCGACGTCTCGCCGGTCGACATCGAGCTGTTCTCGAAGGACAACGGCTACCACTACCTGGATGCAGTTACACCGGGCACGCCGTACGCCCTGTACTTCAACGTCGCGCGGCACCCCACCGACGATCCCGCGGTGCGTGAGGCCTTCACCGCGGCAGTCGATGTCGGAGCGTCCGTGGAGTCCGTGTTCCGAGGCTCAGCGAAGCGGGCGTGGGCGCCGAGTACGTCGTCCTCCGTCGGCGTCTACACCGACAGGTTCGACAACCGTCCCCAGTTCGATTCCCGGCGCGCGAACGAGATTCTCGACAAGGCCGGTTGGACGGCCCGCGATGGCTCGGGTTTCCGGACCAAGGAGGGGCAGCGACTGACGGTGTCCGTGTACGTCAACTCGAAGTCAGAGAACAACGTGGCGCTGCTGCAGGCGCTGAGCGGGCAGGCGCGACAGAACGCCGGCATCGACTTCGACGTGCGTCTCGTCGACACTGGTACCCGAACCGCGCGGATCGGCGCGGGCGACTACGGAGCGTTCGAGAACTCTCAGGGCGGCACGGGGGGCACACCGCTGGAGTATCTGTGGGCGCCCAAGCGCGACGGCGGCTACTACAACTTCAGCAATGCCGACGACCCGCGCCTGGCCGAGCTGCTGGCCCGCTCGTGGGGCACCGTCGACGCCGATCAGCGGGCCGCGCTCTACGCGGACCTGCAGCAGATCGTGCTCGACCGGCACTACGTCCTGCCGCTGTACGAGTCCGGTGACCGGATTGCGTCGGCGCAGAAGGTTCACGGCCTCCAGCTGCGTCCTTACCGCGGCGGAGCGGACACGTTGTTCGATGTCTGGCTCGGCTGAGCCGGCCGGGTCTCGTCGCCGCCTCCCGTCGATGGGCCGCCGGTTCGCGCGACGCCTGTTCCTCGCGCTCTGCACCGTGTGGATCGTGGCGACCGCGTGCTTCGTCGGCGTCCACGCGATGCCCGGCGACGTGGTCGACGTGCTCCTCGGGGACGAGCCCTCATCGCCGGAGATGCGCGCCCAGGTGGCCGAACAGTGGGGCCTGGAACGGCCGGTTCCGGTACAGTACCTCGACTATCTGGGACGGTTGCTGCGTGGCGACCTGGGTGAGAGCTACCGCCTGGGGGAGCCGGTGACCGCCGTGCTCGGCGAATACGCAGCGCCGACGCTCGAGCTCGCTGTCTCTTCGTCGGTGCTGGGCATCTGCCTGGCTCTGATCCTGGCTGCGGCGACGGCCGGCCGACGACGGCTGGGGCGGGCCAGCGGAGCGATCGAGCTGGCTCTCGCATCCCTGCCGAATCTCTGGGTCGGCATGCTGCTCCTCCTTGGCTTCAGTTTCACCCTCGGCTGGTTCCCGGCCACTGGGGCCGAGAGCCCCACGGCCCTGGTGCTTCCCACGATCGCGCTCGCGATCGGCGTGACGGGTGTGCTCGCGTCGGTGGCCCGAGACGAGATCGAGCACGCGCTCGGTGAACCGTTCACCCGGACCGTCCGCGGGCGGGGCGCGGGGCGGGCGCGGATCGTGCTCGCGCACGGCGTTCCGCACGCGCTGCTCCCCCTCGTGCCACTCGCCGGATGGACGTTCGCGAACGTCTGCGCGGGTGCACTCATCGTGGAGCAGGTCTTCTCGCGGCCGGGGTTCGGTCAGCTGGCCGTGGCCGCCGTGCAGGGCGGCGACGTGCCCGTGGTGACCGGAATCGCGATCGTCGGCGTGATCGTCTTCCTGGCGGTCTCGCTCGCCTGCGACCTGATCGTGGCGCTGATCGACCCGCGGCGGGCGCGATGACGGGGCACGGGGCTCGGGTGGCTGCATCGCGTCCGCGGGTGCCGGCGATGGTTCGCACGCTCGGGTGGATGATCGTCCCACTGGCCGCGGTCGCCGTCGTCGTCGCTGCGCCCGGTCTGCTGACCGGCCTCGACCCGCTCCACACGGATCCGCGAGCCGCCCTGGAGGCCCCCTCGTGGGCGCACCTGTTCGGCACCGACCGGCTGGGCCGGGACGTGTTCAGCCGCGTCGTGTACGGCGCCCGGTACTCGGTGGGCATCGGGGTCGCCGCGACCGCGCTGTGCGTCGTCGCGGGCGTGCTGTGGGGCCTCGGAAGCGCCCTCGCCCCAGGATGGTTGGACGAGGTGTCGAACAGGGTACTCGACGCCATCGGCGCGTTCCCGGGCGTCCTCCTCTGCCTCGTTCTGATCGCGTTCACCGGCACCGGATCGGGGAACCTGATCGTTGCGCTCGCGGTCGCCGGCACGCCGCGGCTCGCGCGGTTGGTGCGTTCGAACGCGCGAGGAGCATTGGCCGCCGGGCACACCGTCCACGCAGTGGCGATGGGGCTGGAGCGCCGCCGGGTGATCCGGGTGCACGTGCTCCCCCGGTCGCTCGCCGGGGTGCCGCACCTGGCGGCGCTCGAGGTGGGCGGCGCGATCCTCACCGCGGCGGGTCTCAGCTTCATCGGTCTCGGTGTGCAGCCACCGGCCCCCGAGTGGGGCGCGATGATGTCCGAGGGACGACAAGTGCTGCGGATCGCGTGGTGGCCCTCGGTGTTTCCGGGCGTCACGACCGTCGCGGTCGTCGTACTGAGCGCGGTGATCGGCCGTCGGCTCTCGGGCCCCGGCAGGGGATCCCCGCACGCGGCGGCGGAGGCGCGCTCATGACCGCCGAGGCCGGGCGGGGCCCGGATTACGGTGACGCGGACCGGCTCGTCGTGGCCGATCTTCGGATACACCTTGCGGGCCAAGACGACCCGGTCGTAGCCGGTGTGGGCTTCGAACTCGGTGCCGGCGAATGCGTCGCGTTGGTCGGCGAGTCCGGATCAGGCAAGACTATGATCGCCTCGGCGCTGAGCGGCCTGCTTCCCCACGGCGCCGCCGTGGCCTCCGGGACCGCGATGCTGGGCGCCGACGACTTGACGATCCTCGACGAGGCCGGGTGGCGTTCGATCCGGGGCCGCCGCATCGGAATCGTGCCGCAGGACGCGCTCGGCGCCCTCGATCCGCTCCGGCCCGCCGGCCGAGAAGTCGGAGAGGCCTTGGCCATCCACCGGATCGGAACCCGCAAGGAGCGGCGGCCGAAGGTCTACGAGGTCATGGGCCGGGTCGGAATCGACGACGTGGAGACGCGGGCCCGGCAGCGCAGCCCGGTGCTCTCCGGCGGCCTCCGGCAGCGCGTGCTCATCGCCGGTGCCCTATCCGCCGGCCCCGGCCTGGTGATCGCCGACGAGCCGACCACTGCACTGGACGCCGTCACACAGCGTCGGATCTTGGAGGAGCTCAACCGGATCCGCCGCGCGGGAGCCGGAGTACTGCTCATCAGCCACGACCTGGAGCTCGTCGCCGAGATCGCAGACCGGGTTCTCGTGCTGCACGAGGGGCGCGTGGTCGAGTCGGGCGCGACCGAGCAGATCATGGCCGCGCCCGCTCACTCGTACACTCGTCGGCTGGTCGGGGTCCGGGACCGCAACCCCCGCGCCGTTCGAGAGCCAGAGGTGGGAGACGGCGCGGGCGCCGCGCCTCCGGTCCTCGAGGTGGAGGGGGTCGGCTGTACCGTGCGCGGTACTCGGATACTCGATGGCGTGTCGGCCACGATCCGGAGCGGACGGGCACTTGGCGTGGTCGGCGCGTCCGGATCCGGCAAGTCGACGTTGGCCGCGCTGGTCATGGGCCTGCGCGTGCCCGACGAGGGCGTCATCCGGGTCGACGGGCACCGGTGGTCGCCCCTGCCGGAACGCCGGCGGCGGCCACGGCGACCCGATGTCCAATGGATCGCGCAGGACTCGATCGGCTCGTTCCGGCCCGGCTTCTCGGTGGGCGACGTGGTGGCGGAGTCCCTTGTGCCGCTGGTCCAGCGGGGGGACCTCGACCGCTCCGCCGTCACCGCAAGGGTGCGGGCGGCGCTCGATCAGGCCGGCCTCCCGCGAACGGCGCTGACGGTCGATCCGCGGACGCTCTCGGGCGGTCAGCGGCAACGAGTGAACATCGCCCGCGCGCTGGCGCCCGCACCGAAGCTCCTCATCGCCGACGAGCCGGTCTCGGCTCTAGACATACTCGTCCAGGACGCGATACTGGACCTGCTGGACCGGGCTCGGATCGAGGCCGGGCTTGCCATCATGCTGATCTCGCACGATCTCTCGGTGGTGCGGGACTTGGCGCAGGACACACTGATCCTGGCCGGGGGGCGAGTAGTCGAACAAGGAGCCACCGCCCAGATCCTCGACCGCCCGTCGAGCGCCGCCGGGCGCGCACTCAAGGACGCGCTTCTCGCGCCCGGCACAGCCAGCAGCGGAGTGGATCCGGCGGGTGCGGCCGGTAGTGATGCCAGGGCCTCCACAGGCTCGTCATCACACCTGATCTGACCCACGTGGATCGCGAGGGTCTGGTCCGAGTGCGGTTGTCGAAGCCGACGCCTGCGGCGGGGAACCACCACCCCTGATGCTCACCGAGGTGCGACCTGCCCCGCCCTCACGCGGACCAGTTCACCATCACGGGCGAGCACAGCCTCCTGATCCAGACGTGCTGTGGATCAAGGCGGCCACGCGCGAACTGGTCACCGCTGCCTAGAGCGGACTACGAACAATCAGCGCACCACCTCCGTCACACTCGGCATCGCTCGTGATCTCAGACGGCGCGAAAAAGCCCCCGACCTGCGATGCAGATCGGGGGCCTTCCGTGGAGCCGCCGGGAATTGAACCCGGGTCCTCCGTCATTTCTACGGGGCTTCTCCGTGCGCAGTCCGCTGTGTCTCTACTCGGATCTCCCCGTCTCACGGACGAGCGGGGATGACGATCCCAGTCGCTGTGTGATGTCCCCCACGATGCCGCGACCGCACCGTGAGGTGAATCCCTCTAGCTGATGCCAGGAACCGGGCCGAGGGCGAACCCGGGCTGACAGACTCGCCTGGCTGCTTAGGCAGCGAGAGCGAAGTCGCGCTGATTGGAATCGGCGCTTAATTGGTTGCCGCGACGCTTACGGTGGTCTCCAGCCTGCACCGGCACGCTTCCCCCGCGTCAACAAACGAAGTCGAAACCGATCGGCCCCTCATCGTCCGCCTCAGCGGAAGCCCACCCCTCACGAGGTGGAGATTCCACGATACCTCATGCCGGCAGCACCGTGTCCACCGGTTTACTCCCGCTGCGTCAGACGGTGCGGGGCCGCACGCCCGCGGCGGACGCGTTCATGTTCATCACCACGGTGAGCAGCACCCCACCGATGCGGTGCAGCAGCGAAACGACCTTGGCCCGGTTCTCGACACTCATGGATCCGCTCCTCACTTGAGTCCCACGAGTCACATCAGTAACTCGTAACTCAAGTGAACGCCCGGCGCGGTCCGATCTCAACGCGCCACGCCGCGGACCATCGGAAAGGACTACCCGCGCATGCCCTTGACGCGCCGGCCCAGCTCCCGGACCAGCTCGCGCTCGGCGGTCCGGCGCGCGATGTCCTGGCGCTTGTCGTAGTCCTGCTTTCCCTTGGCGAGCGCCAGCTCGACCTTGACCCGCCCGTCGTTGAAGTACATCGACAGCGGCACCAGGGTCTGGTTGCCCTCCCGGATCTTGCCGGTGAGCGAGTCGATCTCGCGGCGGTGCATCAGCAGCTTGCGGGTGCGGCGCGGCGTGTGATTGGTCCACGAGCCGTTGCCGTACTCGGGGATGTGCAGGCCGCGCAGCCAGACCTCGCCGTCGTCGATGGTCGCGTACGCGTCCACCAGCGACGCCTTGCCGTCGCGCAGCGCCTTCACCTCCGTACCGACCAGCACCAGCCCGGCCTCGAAGGTGTCGAGGATGGCGTAGTTGTGGCGCGCCTTGCGGTTGGTCGCGATGACCGAGCGCCCCTTCTCCTTCGCCATGACTGCTTCCCCTCCTCCACGTGCGCCGCACGCGCGGCGGAACAACCACTCCATCGTACGGGGGTCGGACGGTGCGCGGAAAGCGACTTTCGGCCCGGGGCCGCTACTCCCGCGCTACTCCCGCACGTAGAAGCGCAGCGTCAGGTACGCGGTGACGGCCGCGAACCCCGCGCCCACCACGTACAGCCAGGGCGAGACCAACAGCACGTCCGTCACAGTGACCTTCGCCAGCAGGTTCTTCGCGTAGAACTCGCTGAGCGCCCAGTCGAACACCAGCTTGTTGCCGACGAACAGCCCGACCACCGCGAGCGTCGCACCGATCACCGCCGAGAGGACGGCCTCCAGCAGGAACGGCAGCTGCGTGTACCAGCGGGTGGCGCCCACCAGCCGCATGATCGAGACCTCGGTGCGCCGCGTGTACGCGGCCACCTGCACCATGTTCGCGATCAGCAGCACCGCGGCCACCGCCTGGATCAGCGCGATGAAGAAGGCGGCGTTGCGCGCACCGTCGAGCACCGAGAACATGCGCTTGACCACCTCGCGCTGGTCCAGCACGCTCGACACCCCCGGCTGGTCCTTGATGGCGTCGATCACCCCGCCGAACCGCTTGTCGTCGTTGATACGCACCTTGAACGACGCCGGCAGCACGCCGGGCCGCACCAGCTCCGCGAGGTCCGGCTGGTTGGCGAAGGTCTTGGTGCGGCCGATCTCGTACGCCTTATCCTTCGAGATGTAGTCCAGGGACTCGACGCCCGGCTGCGCCTTGATCTTCGCCTCCAGCGCCTGGCACACCGACTTCTGGCAGTCCGGATCGTCGGCGGCCACCTTGTCGTCGACGAACACCTGGATCTCGACGCGCTGCAGGAAGATGTCCTGGCTCTTGTCCGCCATCCGCACCACGAGCAGGCCGCCGCCGAACAGGCCGAGCGAGATCGCGGTGGTGAGGATCATGGCGATCGTCATGCTCACGTTCCGGCGCAGGCCCGTGAAGACCTCGCTGGTGATGAAACTGGCACGCACTTCGAAATCAGTCCTTCGGTTCGTCGTCGTCGGCGGCGGGCGCGGCGGTCGCCGTCAGCGGCCCAGCCCGTACACGCCGGTCGCGTCGTCACGCACCATCTCACCCATCCGGAACTCGATCACCCGGCGGCGCATGGAGTCCACGATGTGCCGGTCGTGCGTGGCCATCACCACGGTGGTGCCCGCGCGGTTGATGCGGTCGAGCACGTCCACGATCTCCGCGGAGGTGTCGGGGTCGAGGTTGCCGGTCGGCTCGTCGGCGAGCAGCAGCAGCGGACGGTTCGCGATGGCGCGGGCGATCGCGACCCGCTGCTTCTCACCGCCGGAGAGCTCGTCCGGCATCCGGCCCGCCTTGCCGCCCAGGCCCACGTAGTCGAGCACCTGCGGCACCGTCCGGTCGATCACCGTGCGGGACTTGCCGATCACCTCGAGCGCGAACGCCACGTTCTCCGCCACGTTCTTCTGCTGCAGCAGCCGGAAGTCCTGGAAGACGCAGCCCAGCGACTGCCGCAGCTGCGGCACGCGCCGCCCCGACAGCTTGTTCACGTGGTAATCGCCGACGTACACGTCGCCGCTCGTGGGCTTGTCCTCCTTGAGCAGCAGCCGGAAGAACGTCGACTTGCCGGAACCGGACGGCCCGATCAGAAAAGCGAACTCACCCTTACCGATCTCGAGCGACAGGTCGCTGAGCGCCGGCCGGGCCGACGCCTTGTACTTCATCGTGACGTTCTCGAGCGTGATCACGGTGGCCAAGTGTACTGACGCCGCGGACTACTCCGGCGGACCCGCCGTCGTCGGTGCGCCGGAAGCGGGAGGCTCCGTGGCCGCACCGGTGGTCGGGACCGGCAGCGAGACACCCCCGGGCAGCACGATCCCGCCGGGGGCGGTGGTGGTCGCCGTCGCCCCCGCCGACCCCACCGAGCCCGACGGGCGCGGCTCGCCGGAACGGCCGGCCACCGTCGACGACGGCGCGCCGGACTCGCCCTCCCGACCGCTCGAGGGTGCCGCCGTCGAGGGCACCTCCGACGGCTGCGTCTCGACGGGCTGCTGGTACGCGGGCGCCTCCTCGGTCGTGGTCGTGGTGACCGGCGCGATCCCGGTGCGGCGCTGCTCCTCGGGGACGAAGTGCGCGTACAGGTCGAGGTACCACCACATGAGGCCGAGGAACACCAGCGCGAGGATCACGGTGCTGGTGCGGGCGCGGGTGTGCGGGATCGTGCGGGGGATTCGATGCCACACCGCGGAGAAGCGGCGGGTGGGCACGTCCGGGGTCTGCTGCGGCCCGGCCGGCTGTTGCTCGGCTGGCTGCTGCTCGGGCTGCGGCTGCTTGTCCATGTCTGTCACTGCTGCCGCACCTCCTCCTCGTCCTCCACGGAGTCGGCGACGGGCGCCACCTCGATGCCGGCCGTCGCGAGGCTGCGCACGATCCGCTCGCGGAGGTTGCGGCCCACCTCGAACTGCTTGCCGGGCAACGTCCGCGCGACCATGCGGAGGTTCACCCGGTCGAGGTCTATCGACTCGATGCCCATGAGGCTGGGCGCGTCCAGCAGCAGGGTGGACATCTTCGGATCGTGGTAGGCGCGCTCCCCCACGCGCTGCAGCAGCGCGTTCACCTTGCCCATGTCCACCGTCTTCGGCAGCGGGATGTCGACCACCGCGCGGGCCCAGTCCTTGGAGAGGTTGGTGGCCTTGACGATCTGGCCGTTCGGGACGGTGATGACCTCGCCGTCGGTGTTGCGGAGCTTCGTCACCCGCAGGGTGACGTCCGAGACGGTGCCCTCCGCCGTGGAGCCGCCCGTGAGGGCCAGGCTCACCACGTCACCGAAGCCGTACTGGCGCTCGGTGATCAGGAAGAAGCCCGCCAGCAGGTCCTGCACGATACGCTGCGCGCCGAAGCCCAGGGCCGCGCCGATCACCGTGGCGGGCGCGACGAGCGCGTTGATCGGCACGCCGAGCGCCTTGACGACCTGGTAGGCCGTGAACAGGTAGATCGCCGCGATGGCCACCCAGCTGATCACCTGGATCAGCGCGTGCTGGTGCTTCGCGGACTCCGAGCGCACCAGCGAATCGCTGTTCTTGAACTGCGCGTCGATGTACATCGTGACGCGGGCCGAGAACCAGTTGACGAAGCGGTTCGCGAGGACCGCGGCGAGCGCCCAGAGCACGATGGGCAGCACGCGCTGGAACATGAGGAGCCGCCACCCCACCACATCGGGGAGGATCGAGTTCGCGAGCAGCGTGCTAGTCGTCATCGCCACGCATCCGCCAGCGGATGCCGGCCTCGATGAAGCCGTCCAGATCGCCGTCGAGCACCGCCGAAGGGTTGTTCACCTCGTACTCGGTGCGCAGGTCCTTGACCATCTGGTACGGGTGCAGCACGTAGGAGCGCATCTGGTTGCCCCAGGACGCGCCCTCGTTGGTCTTGAGGGCGTCCATCTGCGCCCGCTCCTCCTGGCGCTTGCGCTCGAGCAGTTTGGCCTGCAGCACCTTCATCGCCGAGACCTTGTTCTGCAGCTGGCTCTTCTCGTTCTGGCAGGTGACCACGATGCCGGTGGGGATGTGGGTGAGCCGCACCGCGGAATCGGTGGTGTTCACCGATTGGCCGCCGGGGCCGGAGCTGCGGTACACGTCCACCCGCACCTCGTTCTCGTCGACGTCGATGTGGTCGGTGGTCTCCACCACCGGCAGCACCTCGACCTCCGCGAAGGAGGTCTGGCGGCGGCCCTGGTTGTCGAACGGGCTGATGCGCACCAGGCGGTGCGTGCCCATCTCCACGGAGAGGGTGCCGTACGCGTAGTCCGTCTTCACCGCGAAGGTGGCGGACTTCAGCCCCGCTTCCTCGGCGTAGCTGGTGTCGTAGACCTCCACGCCGTAGCCATGCTTCTCGGCCCAGCGGACGTACATGCGCATGAGCATCTCGGCCCAGTCCGCGGCGTCCACGCCACCGGCGCCGGCGCGGATGTTGACCAGCGCGTCGCGCTGGTCGTACTCACCGGAGAGCATGGTCTTGACCTCCATGGCCTCGACCTCGGTGCGCAGCTGGGCGCGGTCGCCGTCGGCGTCCTCGAGGGCGGCCGCCCGGTCGTCGCCCTCCTCCGCCTCGGCGAGCTCGTAGAGCACGGGCAGGTCGTCGAGCCGCTGGCGCAGGTCCGTGACCCGGCGCAGCTCGGCCTGGGCGTGGGAGAGCTCGCTGGTGACCTGCTGGGCGTTCGCCTGGTCGTTCCAGAGCTCGGGGTCGGACGCCTTCTGCTCGAGCTCGTCGACCCGCCGGCGGAGCTCGTCGAGGTCGATCACCTTCTCCACCGTCTGCAGGGTGGTCTCGAGGCTCTCGATGTCAGCGGCTACGTCAGGATGCACAGTCACCCAGGATACTGGCCCGTCGCGACGGACGAGGCCGGCGGCGCACTATGGTCGCGTTCATGGCGGGATGGGAGCTGGTGATCGTGCTCGCGGCCGGTGTCGGCGCAGGATTCATCAACTCCCTCGTCGGCAGCGGCACCCTGATCACGTTCCCCACCCTGGTCGCGTTCGGCGTCCCGCCGGTGACCGCGACCATCAGCAATGCCATCGGCCTCGTGGCCGGCGGGGTCTCGAGCACCTGGGGCTACCGCCGCGAGCTCTCCGGTCAGTCCGCCCGGCTGCGCCGGCAGATCCCGGCGTCGGTGGCGGGGGCGATCCTCGGCGCGTTCCTCCTGCTGCACCTACCGGAGACGGTGTTCGAGACCATCGTCCCGGTGTTGCTGGTGCTCGCGCTGATCCTGGTGGTGCTGCAGCCGTGGATCCAGCGCTGGACCGCGCCGCACGGAGACACCGTCGCGGCCCCGTCGGCGGGGCGGCTCGCGGCGCTCGTCGCCGCCACGTTCGCGGTCGGGGTGTACGGCGGCTACTTCACCGCCGCGCAGGGCATCCTGCTGGTCGCGGTGATGGGCGTCCTGGTGCATGACGACCTGCAGCGCCTGAACGCGGCGAAGAACCTGCTCTCCCTGCTGGTGAACGTGGTCGCCGCGGCCTTCTACCTGGCGGTCGCGTTCGACCGGATCGACTGGCCGGTCGCCGGCGTGATCGCGGTGGGATCGCTGATCGGCGGCGCGCTCGGCGCCCGCTTCGGCCGCGGTCTCTCGCCCACCGCGCTGCGCACGATCATCGTGGTGGTCGGCACCATCGGACTGGTGCGGCTGCTCACCGCGTAGGCCGCGCCGGCGTCAGATCGCGGGCGGCTGCAGCGATCCGAGCTGCCAGGAGCTGTCGACCTTGCCCACCTTGTAGTACACGGGCAGGCGGTCCCCCACCTCCGGCCAGCGCTCCGCGAAGTCCACCACGAGCCTGCGGTAGACGTGCGTCGGGGGCGTGCTCGGGCCCTCGACGGTGCCGGAGACGGTGACGAAGGCCTGGCCCTTCGAATCGGGCTCGACGGGGCGCGGGCTCACGCCGCTGAGGGTGAGCGTGCCGTCCTCCATGCCGGGGCCCGCGGGCGCGGTGCCCAGGGTGCCGCGCTTGGAGCGCTGCCAGGCCACCACGAGGGCGGCCAGAATCGCGGCCAGCATGAACACCCAGATCCATTCCATATGTCCAGATTACCGGCGCGCTACGTTATCTCCCATGTCGAGCGCACCGTCGAATCCCCATGACCCCGACCTGACCCTGGCCCTGAGCCTCGCGGACGCCGCGGACGCCCTGACCACGGCGCGGTTCGGCGCGCTCGACCTGAAGGTCGACGCGAAGCCGGATCTCACGCCCGTCTCCGACGCCGACCTGGCGACCGAGACGCTGATCCGCGACCGCCTCGCCGCGGATCGCCCCGGCGACGCGGTGCTGGGCGAGGAGTTCGGCGGGGAGGCCGTGTTCTCCGGGCGGCAGTGGGTGGTGGATCCCATCGACGGCACCAAGAACTACGTGCGCTCGGTTCCGGTGTGGTCCACGCTGATCGCGCTGCTCGAGGACGGCGTGCCCGTGGTGGGCGTGGTCTCCGCGCCCGCGTTGCGGCGCCGCTGGTTCGCGGCGCGGGGCGCCGGCGCGTTCGCCGTGTTCGACGGTGGCGAGCCCCGCCGGATCGCGGTGTCCGGGGTGCACGAGATCGGGGACGCCAGCATCTCCTTCTCCGACCTGTCCTACTTCGCCGATCGCGCGGGCCGCGACCGCTTCCTCGCGCTGGCCGACGACGCCTGGCGGCTGCGCGGCTACGGCGACTTCTGGAGCTACTGCCTGGTGGCGGAGGGCGCGGTGGACATCGCCGTGGAGCCCGAGGTGTCGCTATGGGACCTGGCCGCGGTCGAGATCGTCGTCCGGGAGGCGGGGGGCCTGTTCACGGGCACCGACGGTACGCCGGGCCCGCACGCCGGCTCGGCCGTCGCCGCGAATCCCGTGTTGCATCCGCAGGTGCTGGCCCGTCTCAACCCCTGACACAGTCGCACGGCTTTCGTCCCACCGCTTGGCACCGAACTTACCGAGGAGTAAGGTCTCATCTGACTGATGAGTAAGTTGGCGGCGGGGGCGTCGGGAACAGCCCTATCGACCCGCGTCGCCACGACGACGAGATGGTGGAGATGAGCACGTCAACCGATCCCCGGGACACCAGCGCCATCGGGAAGAACCCGATCCGACGGAACCCCACCGGGCAGCTGATCCGCGCGCTGATGGCCGTGGTGCAGACGCCCTTCGTTCAGAACCGTGGCCTGCAGGACCTGGTCAACCGTGTCGCCTACGAGGGCACCAAGACCGGTTTCAAGGCGCTCGGCGCCGCGAACCGCACCTTCAAGGTGGTCTCCGGCACCGGCAAGCCGAAGCGCCTGAGCGCGAGCACCAAGTCGAACTACGACCTCACGCCCGATGACGAGCAGCAGATGATCCTCGACACGGTGAAGGACTTCGCCGCGGAGATCATCCGGCCCGCCGCCGCGGAGGCCGACGCCGCCACCAAGGCCCCCGAGTCGCTGCTCGAGCGCGCCACGGAGCTCGGCATCACGATGATCAACGTGCCGGAGGAGCTCGACGGCGCCGGCAGCGACCGCGGCGCGGTGACCAACGCCCTCGTGGCCGCGGCGCTCGCCCACGGCGACATGGGCCTCGCCCTGCCGATCCTGGCCCCGAGCGGCGTCGCCGTGACGCTCGCCCAGTACGGCTCCGACGGCCAGCAGAAGACCTACCTCACGGAGTACGCGGGCGAGTCCGTGCCGCAGTCCTCCGTGGTGATCGCCGAGCCCGGCGCGCTGTTCAACCCGTTCGCCCTCGCCACCAAGGCCACCCGCACCGCGGGTGGCTACGTGCTCAGCGGCGTGAAATCGATGGTGCCGCAGGCCGGTTCGGCCGAGCTGTTCGTGGTCGGCGCCGAGCTGGACGGCAAGCCCGCCCTGTTCCTCGTCGAGTCCTCCACCGACGGCGTGATCGTCGAGGGCGACCCCAGCATGGGCCTGCGCGCCGCATCGCTGGGCCGGTTGAACCTGACCAACGTCAAGGTCCCCACCACCGCGCTGCTCGGCGAGGTCGATCTCGACACCGCCGCCCAGAACTACACGGACGTGGTGCGTCTGGCGCGCCTCGGCTGGTCGGCGCTGGCCCTCGGCACCTCGCGCGCCGTGCTCGACTACGTGACGCCGTACGTGAAGGAGCGCGAGGCGTTCGGCGAGCCCATCGCGTACCGCCAGGCGGTGGCGTTCTCCGTCGCCGACATGGCGACGGAGATCGAGGGGCTGGAGCTGCTCGTGTGGCGCGGAGCCTCGCGCGCCGAGCAGGGCCTGTCCTTCGGGCGCGAGGCCGCGCTGGCGCGGAAGTTCGCCACCGACAAGGGAATGCGGATCGGCCTGGACGGCGTCCAGATGCTCGGCGGCCACGGCTACACCAAGGAGCACCCGGTGGAGCGCTGGTACCGCGACCTGCGGGCCGTCGGCATCGCCGAGGGCATCGTCGTCCTCTAGGCCCACCTCGACCTCCCGACAGACGAAAGAACGATCATGGCAATCAATCTGGAACTTCCCAAGAAGCTGAAGGCCTCGGCCGAGATGTCGCACCAGGGTGCGGCGGAGATCTTCCGCCCCATCTCCCGCAAGTACGACCTCGCAGAGCACGAGTACCCCAAGGAGCTCGACACCATCGCGGCCCTCTACGACGGGCTGGCCGATGCGGGCCAGGCACCGTCGGCCGCCTCGGGCGACCGCAAGAAGGGCGCCGACGAGGCGAAGCCCAAGCCCGCCGTCGACGTGACCGCGGGCAGCCGCAACGGCGGCACCATGGAGTCGATCATCAACGCGATCGAGATGTGCTGGGGCGATACGGGTCTCATGCTCGCGTTCCCCTACCAGGGGCTGGGCAACGCCGCCATCGCCGCGGTCGCCACCGATGAGCAGCTGGAGCGTTTCGGCAAGGTGTGGGCCTCGATGGCGATCACGGAGCCCTCGTTCGGCTCCGACTCGGCCGCCGTCACCGCCACCGCGAAGCGCGACGGCGACGAGTGGGTCCTCAACGGCACCAAGATCTTCGTGACCTCGGGCTCGCGCGCCGATCACATCGTGGTGTGGGCCACCGTGGACAAGAGCGCCGGCCGCGCCGCGATCAAGTCCTTCGTGGTGCCCCGCGAGCACCCGGGCGTCACCGTCGCCCGGCTCGAGCACAAGCTGGGCATCAAGGCCTCGGACACCGCGGAGATCCGGTTCGAGGACTGCCGCATCCCGTTCGAGAACATCCTCGGCAGCCCGGAAGTCAACGTGGAGAAGGGTTTCGCGGGGGTCATGCAGACCTTCGACAACACCCGACCCCTGGTGGCCGCCATGGCCATCGGCTGCGCCCGCGCCTCGCTCGAGGAGCTGCGCACGGTGCTCGAGAGCGCGGGCGTGGAGATCGACTACGACGCCCCCGTGAACACGCTGCCGCATGCCGCGGCCGAGTTCATCCGCCTCGAATCCGATTGGGAGGCCGCGTACCAGCTGACCCTGAAGTCGGGGTGGATGGCCGATAACAAGCTGCCGAACTCGATGAACGCCTCGATGGCGAAGGCCAAGGCCGGCCGGGTGGGCTCCGACGTCACCCTCAAGGCCGTGGAACTGGCGGGCGCGCTGGGCTACTCGGAGCGCACCCTGCTGGAGAAGTGGGCCCGCGACTCGAAGATCCTGGACATCTTCGAGGGCACCCAGCAGATCCAGCAGCTGATCATCGCTCGCCGGCACCTGGAGCTCACCAGCTCGCAGCTCAAGTAGCCAGGAGCGCCCCCAAGGGGCAGGAACGGGGCGTCGTCGCGGAATCGGTCCGCGGCGGCGCCCCGTTCGGTGCGCGGGGCGTGCATCCGCCCCGATCACGTACACCGTTCCGTAACCCTCCGGCCGGTGACCGCCGCCACAATTCCGCTGTGATTGCCCTCACTTTCCGCTGGTCATTGCCTATGCAAGCTATTGCTAGCGATCCCTCGCGTGACCTGGTCTTACAGTCCTCACAGCCTATCGTGACCGAAGCGTTATCAAACCGCGACCGTCTCGCAGCGGGGATGACACCGCGCCGATGGGCCCCTAGTGTTCATCTCGACCCGGTCACCGGGAACAAAACTGAATCCACGAACCACCGCGTATGTGTGGGCCCGCCGCCGAAACGAGAGCATCATTCCTCGGGCGCCGGACCGCTTCGAAGAAGTGACGCACCACGTCACCCGAAGACGGTTGAGCGATCGTTCTCAGCCCACTGCCGTGCCCGACAGAGAAGGCACGGTCCATGTCCTTCCCCGGCACCTCCGCCCCAATCGGGCTGTGCCCTGGCATGCGCACGGCGAAAGGAACACCTTGAAGAACATCCGCAAGACCCTGGGCATGATGGCCGTCTCCGGCGCGATCGTCGCCGCTCCCGTCGCCTTCGGCGCCGGCGCTGCGAACGCCGACAGCGTGAACTGGGACGCCATCGCGGCCTGCGAGTCGGGTGGCAACTGGAACACCAACACCGGCAACGGCTACTACGGCGGCCTGCAGTTCAGCCCGTCCACCTGGGCCGCCAACGGCGGTTCCGGCCTGCCGCACCAGGCCTCGCGTGCCGAGCAGATCCGCGTCGCGGAGAACGTTCTGGCCTCGCAGGGCATCGGCGCGTGGCCGAGCTGCGGCGGCCGCGGCTGACCGCACCCGATACGACGCCTGTGGCGGTCGGCTCCTCGTGAGCCGGCCGCCACAGGCGTTTCGTGCACTCCGTTCCCGGCGCGCGCCTGCCAGAATCACCGGGTGCGACTGCGCGTGCTCCTGCTGCTGACGGGCCTGTACTTCGCCCAGGGGCTCCCCTTCGGGTTCTTCACCCAGGCGATCCCCGTCCTCCTGCGCGACGCGGGCCTCTCCCTCACCGCGATCAGCCTCACCTCCTTCCTGTACCTCCCCTGGGGCATCAAGTTCCTATGGGCTCCCGCCGTGGACCGCCTCGGCACCCGCCGCGGCTGGATCCTCGGCACACAGTTCGCCTCGGCCGGCGTCGCGTTCGCCCTCGCCGCCACCGACCTCAGCGGGTCGCTGCGCTGGCTGTTCGTCGCCATCGCCGCCATCAACCTGTTCTCCGCCACCCAGGACATCGCCACCGACGGCCTCGCCGTGCGCCTCCTGGGCCCCCGCGACCGCGGACTCGGCAACGGCATCCAGACCGGCGCGTACCGGATCGGCATGATCGCCGGCGGCGGCGGGCTGCTGTGGCTGTTCTCCCTCGGCGGGTGGCGGATCCTGCTGCTCGCCCTGGGCGGGCTGATCCTGCTGTGCACGGTCCCCGTCGTGCTCCTGGCGCGCGACGAGGGCCCCGACGGTGCGCCGCGCACCGTCGGGCCTCCGGAGCCCGGCCTGGGGACGGCGTGGTGGGCACGCCTGCGCAGGCCCGGCGTGATCGCCCTGATCGCCCTCCTCGCGGTCTACAAGTTCGGCAACGCGATGATCTCCGCGATCGCCGGCCCGTTCCTGCACGACGCGAGCCTGAGCCTGACCGAGATCGCGGTCGTCAGCGGCGCCTTGAGCTCCGCGGGCGCGCTCGCGGGTTCGGCGCTCGGCGGGTGGTTGGCGTTCCGGTACGGGCGGCGGCCCGCACTGCTGTTCGGCGGCGTCACACAGACGGTGACGATCGCCCTGTACGTGGTGGCGGCGCTGGGGGTGGGCGGCTTCCCCATGGTGGTGGCCGCGAGCCTCACCGAGCACGTGTTCGGCGGCGCGGCGACCGTGGCGCTGTTCACCCTGATGATGGACGCGAGCGAGCGCGAATACGCGGGCGCCGATTACACGCTCCTCGCGTGCGCGGTGGTCGCGGCGCAGGGGGCCGCGGGATTCGCCGGCGGGGTGAGCGGTGACGCGCTCGGCTACCCGGTGACGTTCACGATCGGCATGGTGCTCTCGGGGCTGGGCTGCGCGGTGTTCGTGCGCGCCCTCGACGTGGGCGTGGGGCCGCGATCGCTCACGACGTGGACTCGGGCGTCCAGACCATGAGTTCGTCCGCGGCACGGAACCCGGCGCGGCGGTACAGCGGCACCGATCGCTCGCTGGGCGAGAGCACCAGGCGCCGGTAGCCGCGGCGGCGCGCCTCCTCCTGCACCGCCTCGATCAGCGCGCGACCGTGGCCCTCGCGACGCACCGCGGGGAGGACGAACAGGTGGCCCACGTACCCCCAGGCGGACGCCGGCTCCCCCGGCTTCGGCATGCGCTCGTACTCGTGCAGCGTCACCATGCCGTCGACGCCGCCACCGGTGAGGGAGTACTCGCCGGAGAGGAAGACGGTCCGGCGGTCGCGGATCCACCAGTCCCGGATGCGGTCGACGAGGCCGTCGTCATCGGGCACCGTGCCGTCGCCGCTCGTCGCGGCCCACCCGGTGCGGAGGGCGGCGACCATCGCCGCGTCACGGTCGGGCTTCGCGATCCAGACGTCCACGGGCTCACAGTACGGCCCGCGGCCCGCGGCCCGCGCACGCGTGTGGTGGATTCCGCCCGCCCAGCGGGAGGAATCCACCACACCTGGGTTCGACGATCAGGCCGGGACGGGCTCCTTCGGGTCGCGCTCGGCGCCGGCGGCGTTGCGGGCCGCGAGTTCGGCGATGGAGTCGGCGGACTCGAGCGCGGCGTCGCGGCGGTACTGGACGAAGGAGTAGGCGAACGCGGCGATCCAGCCGGCCACGACCAGGATGTACACCGCGCGCTGGGCGGCCGGGTCGAGGGCGAGGCCGCTCTTGCCGACCAGCGTCCGGGCGTTGGTCAGGATGATCAGGCCGCCCACCGAGGCACCCAGCAGCCGGGGCGGGAAGTGACGCACGAGCCACGCGGCGAACGGGGCGGCGATCACCCCGCCGAGCAGGATGGCGCCCGCGTAGGCGAAGTTCACGCCCTCGCCGCCGAGGTTCGCGAGGAAGCCGAGCGACGCGGCGAGCGCGATGAGGAACTCGCTGGTGTCGATGGTGCCGACCACCTTGCGCGGCTCCATCCGCCCGGAGGCGAGCAGCGCCGGGGTGCCCACGGGTCCCCAGCCGCCGCCACCCGTGGCGTCGACGAAACCGCCGAACAGGCCGAGCGGCGCCAGGAACCGCGACTTCAGCGGCTTGCCCAGGTTCTTGGTGTCGATGCCGCGGAAGGTGAAGCGCAGCAGTACGTACAGGCCCAACAGCAGCAGGATGGTGGACATCAGCGGCTTCGCGACCTCGGTGGAGAGGTTGGAGAGCACCGTCGCACCGGCGAAGGCGCCGATCGCGCCCGGAATGCCGATGCGGCGCACCACCTTCCAGTCGACGTTGCCGAACCGCCAGTGGGAGGCGCCGGAAACCGCGCTGGTGCCGATCTCGGCGAGGTGGATCGTGGCGCTGATCGCGGCGGGCGAGAGCGTGGTGAGGGCGACGAGGAAGGTCGTCGCGGTCACGCCGAAGGCCATGCCGAGGCTGCCGTCGACGAGCTGCCCGAGCAGTCCGACGAAGGCGACGATGACGAGGGTGGGCATGGGCTCTCCTGCGGCCGGGCGGACGAGGGCTCTCGTCCGGCTGTCCCGCAACTCTGCCGATCCGCCGCGGCGCTCGGAACCGTCCCGCTCATCGTGATCCGAAACTGGTCTCGACCCATGGACTACCTACGACCGTCGACCAGTGGACCGCGCAGCTGACCGCCCTTGCGACCGGGACCGGCATGGACACCTTCGTGTTCGGCGCCGAGGACGACGACCCGGAGCAGTGCCGCCGGTTCGTCACCGAGGTCGCACCGGCCGTGCGGGAGCGGGTCGCCGAGGTCCGCACCGCCGGCTGACACGCGCCCACGATCCGACGATCCCGAGAATGCGAAAGGCCCCCGGATTTCTCCGGGGGCCTTCGACCTAGTAGCGGGGACAGGATTTGAACCTGCGACCTCTGGGTTATGAGCCCAGCGAGCTACCGAGCTGCTCCACCCCGCGTCGGGTGAACACCACGTTACTGGAACCTGCTCGCTATGTGCAAATCAGTTGAACGTGACGCCCGTCTCCCGGGCCGGGGCGGCATCGTCGAGCCCGGCCCGGGAGTGGGGATCAGTTGCCGCCCTGCGTCTTCGACTCGGCCTGCTGCAGCGCGGTGATCGCGTCACCGAGCGCCTTCATGGCCTGGCCCACGGCCACCTGATCGCCCGACCGCTGCGCGGACAGCACCGAACTCCAGGCGTCGGAGACCGCCTTCACCGCGGCCTTCACCTCCGGCGTCTCGGCGGGCGCCGTCGCCGCCGCGGGCGGCTGCGTGCCGGACTGCTCGCCGTCGCCGCTGGGCGCCGTCTGCCCCTGCGTGGGTCCGGAGACGCCCGTCGCGGCGGTGGCCAGCGCCGCGTCGACGCCGCGGTAGCCGGCATCGCTGAGCGAGGCCGCGACGGTCGTGCGGTAGCCCGCGCCGCCCGTCACAGGGTTGAGGCTGAGCACCTTGATCAGCTTCGGCGCCGTCTTGCCGCCCTGGCCCTGGGCGTACATCGGCCAGAGGTAGGTCAGCCCGCCGTTCGCGAGGCTGATCGCCTGCAGGTTGCCGTACTTAGGGCTCAGCGCCTGGATGTTCGCTTTGTCGCTCGCCACCGACTGGGAGCCCGTGATCAGGTCGACCGCCCACACCGGGCCGGGGGTCTGCCGGCCGGGCAGCCCTCGCACGTCGCGCACCACGAGCCGGCCGGCGTCCTCGCCATCGGACGCGACGGACACGTACGCCGCCATGTACGCCTGCTCCTTCTGCTGCAAGATCGACGAGAGCTGGAACCGCGCGGCACCGCCGCCCGGGGCCGCGGCCACCGAGTAGTACGGCGACTGCAGCCCATCCTTGTCGGGCGTCTCGGCCGGCGCGGCGGCGACCTGCCACAGGTCGTTCTGCTGGCGGAAGGTGTTCGCGTCGGTCGTGTGGTACTTCTGCAGCAGGAACCGCTGCACCTCGAACAGGTCCTGCGGGTACCGGAACTGCTTCGCCACCTCGGCGGGCACCGCGCTCTTCGGCTCGATCACGTCGGGGAAGACCTTCTTCCAGGCGTTCAGCACGGGGTCCGCCTCGTCGACCTGGTACAGGTGCACCGAGCCGTCGTACGCGTCCACGGTGGCCTTCACCGAGTTGCGGATGTAGCCCACCTTCTCGTCCACCTGGCGGCGCTGCGCCTGCTGCCCCGGCGCCGCCTGCTGGCGGGATCCGGTGGCGTCCGACAGCGAGGTCTGCTGCGCGTACGGGTACTTCGGCAGCGTGGTGTATCCGTCGACCACCCACAGGATGCGGCCGGTCTTCGAATCGACCATCGGGTAGGTCTTGGTGTCCACGGTGAGGAACGGGGCGAGCTGCTTGATCCGGTCGCGCGGGTCGCGCTGGTAGATGATCTTCGAGTCCGGGCCGATGTTGCCGTTGAGCAGGATGTTCCGCTCGGTGAACTTGATCGCGTAGGCGAGGCGGGTGAACCAGTTGCCGATCCCGACGCCGCCCTCGCCCTCGTAGCGGGAGCGCTCGGTGTCGCTGTCCAGCTCGCGCGGGTCGCCCGTGCTGCCCACGACCGAGTAGAAGTTCGGGTCGGAGCCGATGATCTCGCCGTAGTAGATCCGCGGCTGCGACACGGTGGCCTTGCCCGCGACGCCGTTGCGGGTGATCACGGGCTGGCCACCCGCGTTGTCGTTGTCGACCGCGTCCTTCCCGCTCTCGCTGACCACCTGGTCGACCTGGCCCGCGGGCGCGGTGAGCAGCCCGTTGCCGTGCGTGTAGACCATGTGGCGCGACGTCCAGTCGGTCGGCGTCTCGTCCGGATTCAGCTCGATCGGCGCGAGCAGCACGTTGGTCAGGTTGCCGCCCACGTCGTAGCGGTCCACCGACAGCTGATCGGACAGCTTGTAGTAGGGCTTGAGCTGGCCGAAGTTGGCGAACGCCGGCGACACCACGTTGGGGTCGAGCAGTCGTACGTTCTGCAGCGACGGCGCGTCCTTGGCGCTGAGGGTCTGCAGCGCCTCCGGGGACACCTTCGAGTCGGAGGTCTCGTACTTCGCGCTCGTCAGCCCGTAGGCCTCCCGGGTCGCCTCGATGTTGCGCGCGATGTACGGCAGCTCCTTCTCCGCGTTCGGGCCGACCGAGAAGGTCTGCACGGCGGTGGGCCAACCGACGCCGACGACGAGCGAGGAGAACAGCATGAGCACCGTCGCGACGGCGGGCACCCGCAGGTCCTTGAGCACGATCCCGAAGAAGAACGCGGCCGCGCAGATGATCGCGATGCCGGTGAGGATCGCCTTCGCGGGCAGCATGGCGTGGATGTCGGTGTAGCTCGCGCCGGTGAACATCGGCGAGCGGTTCGAGTACACCAGCGCGTACCGGTCGAACCAGTAGGCCACGGCCTTCGTCAGCAGGAACACGCCGGCGATCGCCGCGAGCTGGATCCGCGCGCCCCGCGACATCGATCCCTCGCGGCCGGCGAGGCGGATCCCGCCGAACACGTAGTGCGCGCCCAGGTTCACCAGGAACATCAGGATCAGGCCGGCGAACACGAACCCGAGGATGAACTCGATGAACGGCAGCGTGAACGCGTAGAAGCCGATGTCCATGCCGAACTCGGCGTCCTTCGTACCGAACGGCTGGCGGTGGAAGAACAGCAGCACCTGCTGCCAGCCCGACTGGCCGAAGATGCCGCCGATGAGGCCGATGAGCAGCGCCGGCACGATCGCGAAGGTCTTCAGCTTGCTGGTGACCGCCGCCCGGTAGCGCACCACCGGATCGTCCGTGGGCGAGGGCAGGAACGCGGGCCGCACGCGGTACGCCAGCCACATGCCGGCGAACGTGAACAGCGCCAGGACCAGGCCCGTCACCACGAACAGCAGCAAGCGCGAGAACAGTACCGTGCGCAGCACCCCGGCGTGGCCGAGCGAGCCGTACCAGAGGAAGGCGGTGTACACGTCCACCACCCGCGGCCCGATCAGCAGTAGCGCCAGGAGCACCACGGCCAGTGCGATGAGGATCTTTGCCCGGCGGGACAGCGAAGGGAGGCCCGCGGCACGAGGTGTCGTCACGCCAACCACTGTACGGATTGCCCGAGATGTGACTCGCGTGTGCTCACCGCCCCGGCGCCGCCTGTCGCGGGTAGTGAGATCATGGGCGCGTGACCCACGACGATCCGGTGCAGGTTTTCGACGATGCGGCCCTCGGCCGCGCGGCCCGGGAGGCCATCGAGTTCGTGGATCCCCAGGGGTGGGGGCAGCCGCCGCAGCTGTTCGGGCTGGTGCCCACGGCGCTGCTCGCCACCAGCCAGCCCGAATGGGCCGACATCCTCGACGACGGCGCCTCGCTCACGGTGATCGAGCAGGAGCCGCTGCCCGGCGACCCGCAGGGCGGCAGCGCCGAACTCGACCACGTGCTCGCCACCACCACCTGGCCCGAGGAGGTGGTCGGCTGCGCCCTGGTGCAGGAGATCATCGTGCTGCCGCCGAACGCGGAGGCCGATCTCGACGGCGCCCTCGAGCCGCACCTCGCGGACGCGGACGCCGCAGACCGGGCCGGCCGGGCCGCCGCCGAGAACCACCCCGAGCGCCGGACCGCGCGGATGGTCGCGGCGGTGCTCCGTGACGGCCACCGGATCACGCTGCTCACCCTGCAGCCCGAGGACGACGATCCGTTCGCGGACTCGGACCTGCTGCGCGCCGACCAGTTGGCCCCGGGCCTGATCCAGGGCCTGCTCGCGACGTTCGACGAGGATTGACCCGGCAGGCGGGACCGCGACAGTAGTCCGATCAGCTGGACGGGCCGGTCAGCAGGACGGCGCGGGGCGCCCCTCGCGCACGTCCGCGAGCGCCTTCACCGCCCCGTCGAGGGTCGAGACCTTCACCAACTGCAGGCCGGCGGGCGGCGAGACCTTCGCCGCATCGCAGTTCTCGGCGGGCACCAGGAAGACGGAGGCACCATCTCGCTTGGCGCCCTGCAGCTTGTGCTCGATGCCGCCGATGGGCCCCACCTTGCCGTCCGAGGCGATCTCCCCCGTGCCCGCCACGTTCCGGCCGCCGGTGATGTCGCCGGGCTCCACCAGGTCGATGATGCCGAGGGTCAGCATGAGGCCGGCGGACGGGCCGCCCACCTGCTGCACGCCGAAGCCGATCCGGATCCTCGGGTCGGCGGGCACCTGCCCCGCCACGATGCCCAGCCGGGGCTTCCCGTCGATCTCGGCGAGCGTGACCGGCACCTGCGCGGCACCGTCGGCCCGCCGGACCGCGACGGTCACCACGTCGCCCTTCTTCTTGCCCTCGAGCGCCTTGGCGACCTGGTCGGCGGAGGTGACGGGCGCACCGTCGACCGACTCGAGTACGTCGCCCTCGCGCAGTTTCCCGTCCGACGGTCCGCCCTGGCTGAGGCCGACCACGCCGGTGGCGGTGGGGATCTTGAGGTAGTGCAGCGCGGCGACGGTCGCGGAC
The DNA here is from genome assembly GCA_040391845.1 of Tsukamurella paurometabola. GTDB lineage: Bacteria > Actinomycetota > Actinomycetes > Mycobacteriales > Mycobacteriaceae > Tsukamurella > Tsukamurella paurometabola_B. Next base: position 54,949 of record JBEBXD010000010.1, read on the forward strand.
GACTCGGAGCCGGTGAACATCTCCCGGTTGCTCTCCTCGACCTGCTTGCGCGAGGCGCCGGGCGGGTAGTAGGCGTCGCGGGGCGCGATCTGTGCGCCGCCGATCCACTTGCCGAGGGCGCCGAACAGGTTCAGGCCGTCGGTCACGGAGATCGTGGTGAACCGCAGCTGCCCGGCGGGCTGGTGCACCGGCAGTCCGTCGATGGTGATGACCGTGCGGTCGTGGACCTTCCCGTCGGCGTCGCGCTCGGCGTAGGTCGTGAGCGTGTCGGCGGTGTCGCCCGGGCCGACCGCCACGTAGGGCACCGTCACGAACATCCCCAGCAACACGAGCACCAGGAGCGGCACGAGGGCGGCGAGGGCTGTCGTGATCCTGCGTTCCGTCACGGGCTAGAGCGTAGCCGCCGCGTGTTCGCGCAGAGCGTGACGCACGCGCCGCCCCCGGGCGCTGCGGGCGCAGTACCGTGGACACCATGAATGACCTGCCCTTCGGATTCTCCACCGGCGACGACGGCGGTGACGACGGCAACGGCCGACGGGACCAGCCCTTCGGCGCCGGTCAGCCCTTCGACATGTCGCAGCTGGGCGACATGCTCAGCCAGCTCGGCCAGATGATCTCGGGGATGGGCGCGGGGATGACCGCGCCCGGCGCCGCGACGGGTGAGCCGGTCAACTACACGGTCGCGGCGCAGCTCGCCCGGCAGACCCTCGGCAAGCACGAGCCCGTCACCGAGGGCCAGCGGAAGGCGGTCGAGGAGGCCGTGCACCTCGCGGAGCTCTGGCTCGACGGTGCCACCGTGCTCCCGGCCGGCCCGCAGAAGACGGTGGCGTGGAGCCCGGTCGACTGGCAGGAGCAGACGCTGCCCACGTGGAAGCGGCTGGTGAACCCGGTCGCGGAGAAGATCTCCGGCTCGTGGATGCAGAGCATGCCCGAGGAGGCCCGCGAGATGGCGGCGCCGATGATGGGCATGTTCACCCAGCTCGGCTCGATGTCCTTCGGCACGCAGCTGGGGCAGGCGCTGGGATCGCTGTCGAAGGAGGTGCTCACCAGCACCGACATCGGCCTGCCGCTGGGCCCCGAGGACACGGCGGCGCTGCTGCCCGCCGCGATCGAGGCGTTCAGCAAGGACCTGGAGCAGAAGGATCAGGAGATCCTCGTTTTCCTCGCCGCCCGGGAGGCCGCGCACCAGCGGCTGTTCTCCCACGTGCCGTGGCTGCGGTCCCGCCTGCTCGACACCGTCGAGCAGTACGCGCGGGGCATCACGATCGACATGTCCGGCATCGAGGAGCTCTCCCGCAACCTGGACCCCACGGCGCTGCAGGACCCGTCGAAGCTCGAGGAGCTGATGGCCGCGCAGGGCGCGGCGCTGACGCCCAGGGCGACGCCGGAGCAGACGGCCGCGCTGGAGCGGCTCGAGGCGCTGCTGGCGCTCATCGAGGGCTGGGTGGAGACCGTGGTGCACGCGGCGATCGCCGAGCGGCTACCGAGCGCCGCCGCGCTGCGCGAGACGATGCGCCGGCGCCGCGCCTCGGGCGGCCCGGCGGAGCAGACGTTCGCCACCCTCGTGGGCCTGGAGCTGCGGCCGCGCAAGGTGCGCGAGGCCGCCGACCTGTGGGAGCGGATCCTCACCGCGACCTCGCTCGAGCGGCGCGACGGGGTGTGGGCGCACCCCGACCTGATCCCCGACGCCTCCGATCTGGACGCGCCCGCCGCGTTCATCGACCGGATGTTGGGCGAGGACTCGGGCGCCGACCCGTCCGATCTCGACGATCCGATCGCGGCGATCGAGCGGCAGATGCGCCGCGAGTCCGGCGGGGAATCCGACGAGAACTGACCGGATTCACTCACCTTTACCTCAGCTTCGCTGAGATAAGAAGGAGAGATGGACTGGGCCGAGCACTTCCAACAGCGGGCCGCGCAGCGCGCCCCCGACCCCGAGTGGTCCCGCGGCGCCGCACTCCCGGCGCCCGTGATCGCGAGCCTGCAGCGCTTCCAGGTGGGCGAGAGCGGCGACGGCGCGGCCCTGTGCGCGCACGCCGACGCCGCGGGCGACCCGCGGTACTCACGTGCGGTGCGCCTGTTCGTCGCCGAGGAGAACGAGCACGCGCGGCTGCTCGCGGAGGTGATCCGCGCCGCCGGCGGCGAGCTGCTGGACCGGCACTGGACCGACGTCGTGTTCGTCCGCGCCCGCCGCGCCCTCGGACTGCGCTGCGAACTGCTGGTGCTCACCGTCGCGGAACTGATCGCCGTGAGCTACTACGGCGCACTCGCCCGCTCGAG
>JBEBXD010000011.1:0-56927 GCA_040391845.1 Tsukamurella paurometabola
ACCCGCTGGACGTGGGCCTGCGGCACGCGGACTCCCCGGACAACGCGCTGGCCAAGATCTTCTCCCTCGCGACGCCGGCCGACGTGGCGCGCGTCTGGATCGGCGGCGACGAGACGGCCCGGTAGCTGCGGTCCGGACCGGTGATCCCGTCCCGATCGGGCGGCGAAACTCCTTGTGCGAACAGCCGCGCGGGCGTATCGTCCACCATACGGAATTATTTTTCCATTCAGATCTTGACGGAGGTCCCATGCCCAGCCGCTCGCTCACCGACGACGCCCTCGCAGCGATCGAGCGGCGGCTGGCCCCGACCGACGAGGCCCTGGCGCTGAACTACCCGGGCGACGACGGACGCCGGCAACCCGTACACACCGTGTACCTGCCCGCGGACCGGTTCACCCCCGGCACCACCCGCGAATGGGGCGAGTTGGCCCTCGCCGCCGCGGACGCGGCGGGCGGCCTGGAGGCGGTCGCGCGCACCGTCGGACTCGAGGACCCGGAGCTCCCGGATCTGGTGCGGCGCAAGCTGACCGAGGAGCCCGTCGAGGACCTGCGCCTCGACTTCGAGGACGGCTACGGGGACCGCGGCGACGCCGCCGAGGACGCCGACGTCGCACGGGCCGTCGACGCGGTGGCGTCCGCAGTCCGCGACGGCACCGCTCCCCCGTTCATCGGGATCCGGTTCAAGTGCCTGGAGGCGCCCGTCCGGGCGCGCGGGCTGCGCACCCTCGACCAGTTCGTCAGCGGCCTCGCCGCGGCCGGACCGCTGCCGGATGGCCTCACCATCACCCTGCCGAAGGTCACCACCGTCGGCCAGGTCGAGGCGATGGTGCTCGCGAGCCGCGGACTCGAGACCGCGCTCGGCCTCGACGAGCGCCGGCTCGGCTTCGAGGTGCAGGTCGAGACACCGCAGGTGATCCTCGGATCCGACGGCACCGCGCCCGTGGCCGCCCTGATCCACGCCGGCGACCGGCGCGTGAGCTCCCTGCACTACGGCACGTACGACTACTCCGCCTCGCTCGGCATCGCCGCCCAGTACCAGTCCATGGAGCATCCCGCCGCGGACCACGCGAAGAACATCATGCAGCTCGCGGTCGCGGGCACGGGCGTCCACCTGTCCGACGGTTCCACGAACATCCTCCCCATCGGCGGGCCCGACCACATCGCCGCCGCGTGGCGCCTGCACGCCCGGCTCGTGCGCCGGCACCTGGAACGAGGGATCTACCAGGGCTGGGACCTGCACCCCGCGCAGCTGGTCACCCGCTTCCTGGCGACCTACGCGTTCTACCGCGACGGCTTCCCCGCCGCCGCGGCGCGCCTGCGGAACTACGTGCACCACATCGATTCCGCGATCCTCGACGAGCCCGCCACGGCCCGGGCGCTCGCCTCCTTCATCCACCGCGGCGTGACCTGCGGGGCGGTCACCGCCGCCGAGGTCTCGTCCGCAGCGGAGGTCAGCACGCAGACGGTGCGTGACCTCGCCCTCAATCGTCAGACAACCCAGTCCGAGGAGAACCGATGAGCACCGAAACGACGGGCACGATCGCCCCCGCCTACTACCACTCGCCGCAGGGCGGTCACCCGCCGCAGTCGGACCTGCTCACCGATCGCGCCATCGTGACCGAGGCCTACACGGTGATCCCGCGCGGCGTCATGCGCGACATCGTGACCTCGGTCTTCCCCGGCTGGACCGGCACCCGGGCATGGGTGCTCAACCGCCCCGTGGCCGGCGGGGCCACCACGTTCGCGCAGTCCATCGTCGAGGTCTCCCCCGGCGGCGGCTCCGACGCGCCCGAGCCCCAGCCGGAGGTGCAGAGCTTCCTCCTGGTCACGCAGGGCGAACTGCAGGTGACCATCTCCGGGGAGGCGCACTCCCTCACCGAGGGCGGGTACGCCTACATCCCCGCGGGCACACCGTGGTCCGTCACCAACACCTCGGACGGCGCCGCCGTGTTCCAGTGGATCCGCAAGCGCTACGAGCCGCTCGCCGGGTACACCCCGCGGGTCGCTGTCGGCAACGAGCGCGACATCGAGCCGTCGCCGATGCCCGGCACCGACAACAAGTGGCGCACCACCCGGATCCTCGATCCGCAGGACCTCGCCTACGACATGCACTGCAACATCGTCACGTTCGAGCCCGGTGCGTCGATCCCGTTCGCGGAGACGCACGTGATGGAGCACGGCCTGTACGTGCTCGAGGGCAAGGCCGTGTACCGGCTCAACGGCGATTGGGTGGAGGTGCAGGAAGGCGATTACATGTCCCTGCGCGCCTTCTGCCCCCAGGCCTGCTACGCCGGCGGACCGTCGAACTTCCGCTATCTGCTGTACAAGGACGACAACCGCCAGATCCTGCTCTGAGCCCTCGAACCCCGTGTGCCCCTCCCGAGCCGGGAGGGGCACACGGCGTTGTGGAGGGTCCGTCAGGACAGTGCGGCCGCGGCGCGCACGAGACCCTCGCGCAGCCGCAGGGTGTTGGCGTCGAGCTCGGCGGCGACCCGGTCCTGGCTCACGGGCCAGGGCGTCTCGGCGATCACGTCGTGATCGGTGATCAGCGCCACGCAGGCGTAGTCCATGCCCAGCTCGCGGGCGAGCACGGCCTCCGGGTACGGCGTGGTGGACACGAGATCCCACCCCTGCGCCGCGTACCACCGGGATTCGGCCGCCGTCGAGAACCGCGGGCCGCGGATCGCGACGACGACCCCTCCGTCGCCGACCACCCAGCGCTGCTCGCGCAGCGCGTCGACGGCCGCGGAACGGACCGCCTCCGAGAAGGGCTGCGCGAACGAGACCCGCACGTCCTCGTCGTCGTGGAACGTGTCGTCGGTGCAACCCGTCCGATCCACGAGCTGATCGGGGACCATGACGGTGCCGACGCCGACGGCGGCGTCGAAGGCCCCCGCCGGGGTGGCGGCCAGCACCTTCCGCACGCCGAGGTGATGCAGGGCCCAGATGTTCGCGCGATGATTGGTCCTGTGCGGCGGGATCGTCCGATCGCGGCCCGACCGGTTCAGATAGGCGATCCGGCGCCCGTGCGCCGTACCGATCACCACGTCGTCCGAGGGTGCGCCGTACGGAGTCTCGACGGGATGGGCCCGGGCGTCCTCGAGCAGGCCGTAGTAGCCCCAGCTCCCGAGGATCGCCGTGGTGACGCCCTCACCGGGCGGTGCGGTGGGCTCAGACATTCTTCGCTCCTTCGGATTCGGTGGTGAGGTCCGCACCGGCGGTGATCTCCGCCGCGCGCGGAGGGAACTCGGCTGCGCCGTGACCGGGATGAGCGCGGACGTCGTCGGGATCGTCGACCACGAGGGTCCCCTCCAGCACGGCCTTCATCTTCTCGGTGTCGAGCAGGCCCTCCCACCGGGCGATGACGAAGGTCGCCAGGCAGTTGCCGAGCAGGTTGGTGGCGACGCGCATGGAGTCCATGAGCCGGTCCGCCCCCAGCAGCAGCGCGACGGCCGCCACCGGGAACGCGCCGACCGCCGCGGCCGTCGCGGACAGGGCGACGAAGGCGGATCCCGGCACGCCGGCCATGCCCTTGGAGCTGAGGATGAGGATTCCCATGATCGCGATCTGCTGTCCCACACTCAGATCGACGCCGACGGCCTGCGCGAGGAACATCATCGACAGCGACAGGTAGATCGCGGCGCCGTCGAGGTTGAACGAGTACCCGGTGGGGATCACGAGGCCCACGACGGACCGGTCGCATCCCGCCGCGTCGAGCTTCTTGATCACCGACGGCATGACCGCCTCCGAGGACCCCGTGCCGAGCGCGAGCATGAACTCCTCGCGGCAGTACTTGAGGAACTTCCAGGTGCTCACGCCGGTGATCAGGCGGACCGCGATCGAGAGGATCAGGATGAAGACGATCGCTGCGCCGTAGCACGCGAGAACCAGCATGCCGAACGAGGCGAGCGAATCCGCGCCGTAGTTCCCCACCGTGAACGCCATCGCGCCGAACGCACCGATGGGAGCCAGGTACATGATGTAGCTCACGATGCGGAAGATCACGTGCATCGCCTGGTCGATCACCTCGAGCAGAACCGGCTGGACCTTCTCGCTGATCGCGGCGAGAGCGACACCGAACAGGACGGCGAACAGCAGCACCTGCAGCAGGTTGTTCTTGGCGAACGCGTCGACGACCGATGTGGGGATGATGTTCATGACGAAGTCGACGCCGCCGGGCAGGTGCTCGCCGTGGGTCTTCTCGTCGAGGGCACTGGCGTCGAGGGTCGACGGGTCGATGTGCAGGCCCGCGCCCGGACGGACCACGTTGCCCACGACGAGCCCGAGCGCCAGGGCGAAGGTGGTGCACACCGTGAACCACAGCAGGGCCTTCGCCCCGATCTTGCCCAGCGCGGCCATGCTGCCGACCTTGGCGATGCCGGTGACCACCACGAGGAAGATCAGCGGCGACACCAGCATCTTGATGAGCTTGATGAAGCCCTGCCCCAACGGGGCGAGGTGATCGGAGATCCCGGGGAAGAAGATCCCCGTCGCGATGCCCGCGGCGATACCGATCAGCACCTGCACGAACAGGGATCGATACCAGGGGGTCTTCTTCTTCGGTCCCGCGGCCGTGGTCGGCGGTTCGGTGGTGGTCATTGCCCGTCTCCTTCATCGGTGGAGTGCCGGCCCGGTCGGCCCGGTTCTTCGTCTGCGGCCGCGAACGGCCAGCCCGTGACGACCTTCGGCCGCGGCGGGGCGTAGGTGCCCACCTTGGAGGTCGTCAGTCCCATGCGCACGAGGCCCTCGGCGATCGTCACCGCGGCGCGGACACCGTCGACGATCGGGACTCCCGTTGCGGCCGAGACCTTCTCCTCGAGCTCCGCCATACCGCCGCAGCCGAGGCAGATGACCTCGGCGTGGTCGCGTTCGACGGCCTCGCGGGCCCGGGCGACGATGGCCTCCACGGCCCGCCCGGGCTCGGACTCGAGTTCGAGCACCCCGAGCCCGGACGCGCGGACCGAGGCGCACCGGGCGTCGAGCCCGGCGAGCTTGAGGCGATCCTCGATGAGTGGGACCGTGCGGTCGAGCGTGGTGACCACCGAGTACTTGTGCCCCAGGTACATGGCCGTCGACGCGGCCGCCTCGGTGATGTCCACGACGGGGACCTCCAGCAGTTCCTGGAGCCCCTCGCGGCCGTGCTCGCCGTACCCCGCCTGGATCACCGCGTCGTACGGCCCCTCGTAGCGGGTGACGGCGTCCATCACGGCGACGGCGGCGAGGTAGGACTCGAAGTTGCCCTCGCAGGAGTCGGCACCGAACCGCGGTGTGATGCCGACGATCTCGGTGCCCGGCGACGCCGCGGACCGCGCGGACCGGGCGATGGCCGCGGTCATCGACTCGGTGGTGTTGACGTTGGCGACGAGGATGCGCATTGCGTCTTCTCCTTCAGTGCTTGCTGGGGACGGCGATGGGCTCGCCGGAGACCGCGACGAACGGCCCCGTGCGATCGGCCACCAGCAGGTAGACGACGGCGCCGAGGCCCGCTCCGATGAACCACGAGTAGTTCGAGACCACGTGGAAGGCCGGGACGAACGCCATGACCAGGGCCGCACCGGCGGTGGGGACGAGCGCGATCACGGCGCGCGGGTTGACGCCGGCGCGGTAGTAGTACGGCGCGTCGGGCAGGTCGCAGTACAGATCGGGGACGTTGATCCGGCTCTTGCGGATCAGCCAGTAGTCGGCCATGACGATGCCGAACAGGGGCCCGAGGAGCGCTCCGAGGCCGCCGAGGAAGTAGGTGATCACGGCCGGCGAGTCGTAGAGGTTCCACGGCAGGATCACCAGGCCGATCACGCCGGAGATGAGGCCGGCGCTCCGGAAGTTCAGGCGCCGCGGGAACAGGTTGTTGAGCGCGTAGATCGGCGCCACGAAGTTCGCCATCAGGTTCACGGCGACGGTCAGCACGAGCAGCGCCAGGCACGCGAGCACCAGCAGCGGCGTGTTCGGCACCGTCTTGACGATGTCGGCGGGCGATTCGATGACCTCGCCGTTGATCTCGAACTGCGCGCCGGCGAGGGTGATCACGATGGTGCCGAACAGCAGCATGTTGAGCGGGATCCCGAAGAAGTTGCCGCGCACGATGGACCGCCTGGACGTGGCGTTGCGGGTGAAGTCGCAGAAGTTGAGAACGAAGGTGCCGTAGATGGCGACCCACAGGCTGGCGCCGCCCACGATGTGCAGCCACATGTCGAGGCCGGTCCGCGAATCCGGCGTGGTCCAGGCGATGGAGAAGCCCGCTTTCGTGAACATCCAGATGGCGAGGGCCGCCATGGTGATGAGGATGACGGGGCCCGCGAACGCCTCGTACTTGCGGATCATCTCCATGCCGTAGCTGACGATGACCAGCTGCACCGCCCACAGCACGAGGAAGGCGATCCAGCCCAGCGTGGAGAGGCCGAGGAGGCGGTTCTCGTCGAGCGTCGCGGCGCCGGGCAGCACTGCGACGACCATGATTCGCAGGACCACCGACGCGAGATAGGTCTGGATGCCGAACCAGGCGATGGCGACGACGCCGCGGATCAGGGCGGGGATCTGCGCTCCGCGGATGCCGAACGCGATGCGGCTCATCACCGGGAACGGGACGCCCGTGCGCTCGCCCATGAAGCCGGAGAGGGTGAGCAGCAGGAACAGGAAGATCGCACCGAGCCCCAGCGCCACCAGGATCTGCCAGCCACCGAGGCCGAGCGCGAACAGGCCGATCGCGAACGCGTAGTTGCCCAGGCTGTGCACGTCGTTCGCCCACAGGGTGAAGATGTTGTACGCGCCCCAGGTCCGGCCGGCGCGCTTGGTCGGCGCGAGGTCGCGGTTGTAGAGCCCGTCGCTGAGCCGGTTGAGCGCGGCGACGTCCGGAACGCCGTCCTCGTGCCCGTCGCCGAGCCGGATCGGGTGCGCCCGGGCCGTGGGTGCCGCGCCGGTCGAGGGATTGTCTGTCATGCTGGGCCTTCGTTCCTCGGGGCTGATCCAAGATCAGAGTTATTCCGATGTACGGAATACTTCTTCCAGTCAGTCCGATAAGTAAGGCCTATACTTCGGCCTCTGTCAAGGACTTTGTCGTATCTCGGAATAGAATCGCCACAAGACGGAAACATTGCTTGACGCGTGGCGCGGATCACACCTACGCTTCTCGCATCACGGATCCGGTATTCCACTGATGATCTCGATCGAAGGAGCCCCCGCCATGAGCACCGACCACGCCGAGTTCGACCTGGTGGTCCGCGGCCGCCGCGTCGTCACCTCCGCCGGCACCGGGGAGCACGAGATCGGCGTCCGCGACGGCCGCGTCGCCGCGATCGAGCCGCTCGGCGCCGGACTCCCCGGTCGCGAGCTGATCGAGCTCACGGACGAGCAGGTGCTGATCCCCGGCCTCGTGGATACCCACGTGCACGTCAACGAGCCGGGGCGCACCGAGTGGGAGGGGTTCGACTCCGCCACCAAGGCCGCCGCGGCGGGCGGCGTCACGACGCTCGTCGACATGCCGCTCAACTCGATCCCGCCCACCGTCGACCGGGAGGCCCTGCGCGTCAAGCGCGAGGTGGCCGGCCCCCAGGCGCACATCGACGTCGGCTTCTGGGGCGGCGCGGTCCCCGGCAACAAGGACCAGCTGCGGGGCCTGCACGACGACGGGGTGTTCGGCTTCAAGTGCTTCCTCCTGCACTCGGGCGTCGACGAGTTCCCCGCGCTCACCGTCGACGAGATGGAGGAGGACATGGCGGAGCTGGCCACGTTCGACTCGCTGATGATCGTGCACGCCGAGGACGCGGCCGCGATCGACGACGCGCCCGAGGCCTCGGGCAGCGACTACTCCGGCTTCCTCGCATCGCGCCCGCGCGGCGCGGAGAACAAGGCCATCGCCGATGTGATCGAGCGGGCCCGGACGACCGGCGCCCGCGCCCACATCCTGCACCTCTCCTCCTCCGACGCGCTGCCCATGATCGCGCGGGCCCGCCGCGACGGCGTGAAGCTCACCGTCGAGACCTGCCCCCACTACCTCACGCTGCTCGCGGAGGAGATCCCCGACGGCGCCACCGCGTTCAAGTGCTGCCCGCCGATCCGCGAGGCCTCGAACCGGGAACTGCTCTGGGAGGGCCTGATCGACGGCACGATCGACTGCATCGTCTCCGACCACTCCCCCTCGACCATCGATCTCAAGGACGTCGAGAACGGCGACTTCGGCGTCGCGTGGGGCGGGGTGGCGTCCCTGCAGCTCGGCCTGTCGCTGATCTGGACCGAGGCCAAGCGCCGCGGGATCGCCCTGGAGCGGGTGATCGAGTGGATGTCCGCCAATCCCGCGAAGCTCGCGGGCATGACGCGCAAGGGCGGCATCGCCACCGGATCCGACGCCGACTTCGCGATCTTCGAGCCCGAGTCGGACCAGGTCGTGGACGTGCACCACCTGTACCACAAGAACGCGATCTCCCCCTACGACGGCCGCGACCTCGCGGGCGTCGTGCGCGGGAGCTGGGTCCGCGGCGAGAAGGTCGACTTCCGGACCCCGCACGGCCGCCTGCTGCGGCGCGGCGAGGTGTGAGGCCTAGAGCGTTCCCTTGGTCGACGGTACGCCGGTGACCCGCGGGTCCGGCTCGACCGCGGCGCGCAGGGCGCGGGCGACGGCCTTGAACTCCGCCTCCGTGATGTGGTGCGGGTCCCGGCCGTACAGCACCCGCACGTGGAGCGCGATCCGCGCGTTCATCGCGAGCGACTCGAACACGTGGCGGTTGATCACCGTCGAATAGGGCACGCCCGGGTAGCCGCCGATCACGGAGTGCACCAGGTACTCCGGCTCGCCGGTGTGCACGGCGTAGGGCCGGCCCGAGACGTCCACCGAGGCGTGCGCCAGCGTCTCGTCCATGGGGATGAAGCAGTCGCCGAACCGGCGGATGCCCTTCTTCTCGCCCAGCGCCTCCGCGATCGCCTGCCCCAGCACGATCGCCGTGTCCTCCACGGTGTGGTGCGCGTCGATCTCGACGTCGCCCTTGGCCCGCACGGTCAGGTCGAAACTGCCGTGCTGGCCGAACGCGGTGAGCATGTGGTCGAAGAACGGCACGCCCGTCTCGATCTCGGTGTTGCCGGTCCCGTCCAGATTCAGCTCCACCACGATCGAGGACTCCCTCGTGGTGCGCTCGATCCGGGCGATGCGGTCGGTCGTACGGTCAGTCATCGCGGTCACTCACTTCTGTTTCGGTGCCAGCTTCGCGCTGATCGCGAGGAAGGCGTCGTTCTCGTGGTCCAGCCCCACCGACACCCGCAGGTGTCCGGGAATGTGCATGTCGCGCACCAGGACCCCGCCGTCGAGGTAGGTCCGCCAGGCGGCCGCCTCATCGGCGAAGCCGCCGAACAGGATGAAGTTGGCGTGCGATTCGATCACGTCGTAGCCGAGGTCCCGCAGCCGTGCGGAGATCCGGTCCCGTTCGGCGGACAGGTGCGCCACCGAGGCGAGGGTCTCGGCGCGGTGGTCGATCGCGGCGATCGCCGCGGCCTGGGTGAACACCGAGAGGTGGTACGGCAGGCGGACCAGCTGGATCGCGCCCACGATCGCGGGTGACGCCACGAGATACCCGACCCGCCCGCCGGCGAACGCGAACGCCTTGCTCATGGTGCGGCTCACGATCAGCTTCTCGCCGAACCGATCCAGCAGCCGCACCGCCGACGGCCCGGCACTGAACTCGCCGTACGCCTCGTCAACGATGACGATGCCCGGGGCCGCCTCGATCATCCGGATCAGATCGGTCTCGGCGATGAGGTGGCCGGTCGGGTTGTTCGGGTTCGTCAGGAACAGCACGTCGGGCCGCAGCTCGTCGATCGCGCTCACCGCGTAGTCCACGTCCAGCGCGAAATCGGCGGTGCGCTTCCCGGCGATCCAGTGGGTATCGGTGCCGTCCGCGATGATCGGGTGCATCGAGTAGCTGGGCACGAACCCCATCGCCGTGCGCCCGGGCCCGCCGAACACCTGCAGCACCTGCTGCAGGATCTCGTTGGAGCCGTTCGCGGCCCACACGTTCTGCGGTCCGACGACGGTGCCGGTCCGCTCGGTCACGTACTCCGCTAGCCGGTTCCGCAGCGCGGCCAGGTCCCGGTCCGGGTACCGGTTCATCGCAGCGGCCGCCTCGCCGACCGCCTTGGCGATATCGGCGACCAGCGCGGGGCTGGGCGGGTGCGGGTTCTCGTTCGTGTTCATCGCGGCGGCCACCGGCAGCTGCGGCGCACCGTAGGGCTCCTTGCCGCGCAACGTGTCCCGGATCGGGAGCGCGTCGAGGCTCACGGCCTCCCCGGGCAGCGGGTTCATGCGCGACCACCCCGGAGGGATTCGAACCGCAGCCGCACCGCCTCGCCGTGCGCCGGAAGGTCCTCCGAGTTCGCGAGCGTGATCACCGTGCCGGCGATGTCCTTGAGCGCGGCCTCGTCGTACTCCACGACGTGCACGCCGCGCAGGAAGGTCTGCACGGAGAGGCCCGAGCTGTGCCGCGCGCAGCCCGCCGTGGGCAGCACGTGGTTGCTTCCGGCGGCGTAGTCGCCGAGGCTCACCGGGGAGTGCGGGCCCACGAAGATCGCCCCCGCGGCCCGGACCCGCGCCGCCACGCCGCGCGCGTCAGCAGTCTGGATCTCCAGGTGCTCCGCCGCGTACGCGTTGACCACCGCGAGCCCCTCGTCGATTCCGTCCACCAGCACGGTGCCCGACTGCGGGCCCTGCAGGGCCGTGCGCACCCGGTCCCGGTGGCGGGTGATCTCCAGCTGCGCCGACAGCGCCTCGTCCACCCCGTCCGCCAGCTCGGGCGACGTGGTCACCAGCACTGATGCGGCCATCACGTCGTGCTCGGCCTGGCTGATCAGGTCCGCCGCCACGTGCACCGGGTCGGCAGTGCTGTCCGCCAGGATCGCGATCTCGGTGGGCCCCGCCTCCGCGTCGATGCCCACGAGGCCGCGGCACAGCCGCTTGGCGGCGGTGACGTAGATGTTCCCGGGGCCGGTGATCAGGTCGACGGGGGCCAGCTCCGTGCCGTCGAGATCCGTGCCCCCGTGCGCGGCGAGGGCGATGCCCTGCGCCCCGCCCGTGGCCCACACCTCGTCCACGCCCAGCAGCGCGCACGCGGCGAGGATCGTGGGGTGCGGCAGACCGTCGAAATCCTTCTGCGCGGGCGAGAGCACCACGAGCGAGCCCACGCCCGCGATCTGCGCGGGCACCACGTTCATCACGACGGACGAGGGGTACACGGCGTTCCCGCCGGGCACGTACAGGCCGACGCGGTCCACCGGGATCCACCGCTCGGTGACGGTGCCCCCCGGGACCACCTCGGTCACGGTGTCGGTGCGGCGCTGATCGGAATGCACCTTCCCCACCCGGGCGATCGCGGTCTCCAGCGCCTCCCGGATCGCCGGATCGAGCTCGGCGAGCGCACGTTCCAGCGCCGCGGCGGGCACCCGCACGGTGGGCGGGCGCACACCGTCGAACTGCGCGCCGTACTCGAGGGCCGCCTCCGCGCCGCGCTCGGCGACCGCGTCCACGATCGGCCGCACCCGCGGGACCACGGCGTCCACGTCGACGCCGCCGCGCGGGAGCGCCGCACGCAGCTCGGAGAGCGACGGACGCCGACCGCGCAGGTCGAGACGGCTCAGCTGCAGATCAGACATGCCACCATTCTATGGGTGCGGCGCCACCGGGTTACCGGCCAGGGCATCGACCACCGCGGCCGCCGTGAGCACCCGAACCCCGATCAGCTCGAGGTCCTCCAGCCGCTGCTCCGTCGCCCCCGACGTCGCGTCGGAGACCACGGCGGCCCGGTAGTCCCGCTCGGACGCGTCGAACAGGGTCGCCCGCGGGCAGTTGGGCAGGTTGCATCCCGCAACGACGACGGTGTCGACGCCGAGACCGCGCAGGTGCTCGTCGAGCCGGGTGCGGTGGAACGCGGACCAGCGGGGCGTGAACAGCACCGTCTCCCCCGGGCCGACCGGCTGCGGCGCCCCGGTCAACAGCAGGTCGGCGTCGAGCGGGACGCCCCCAGGAGGTGGGCCAGCTCCGGGAGCACCTCCGCGGTCCCCGGGATCGGCGCGGCGCCGTCGACGAAGTCGTTCTGCGCGTCGATGCGGACCAGTGCCGCCCGATCCCAGTGCGGCGAGGTGTGATCGGATGCCGTCACGGGCCCGTCGTGCCACTGCGGCGTTCGCTCCGCGCCCGTACCTGACGGTCCGGTAAGTTATCCGCCATGGCTGAGACCAATCACGGCGACCAGGGGCTGCTGTACTGGCTGATCAAGCACGTGTCGGTGGGACCGACGATCCGGCTCGTGAACCGGCCCACCGTGGAGGGACTGGAGAACATCCCCGCCGACGGTCCGGCGCTGATCGCGGGCAACCACCTGTCGATCGCGGACTGGCTGTTCGTGCCCCTCGTGGTGCCCCGCCGCATCTCCTACCTGGCGAAGAGCGACTACTTCACGGCACCCGGCGTCTCCGGGAAGCTGCAGAAGTTCTTCTACACGCAGACCGGCCAGGTGCCGATCGACCGCACGGGCGGCGACGCGGCGAGCGCCGCGCTGAACACCGCCAAGAAGCTGCTCGCCGAGGGCCGGCTGGTGGGCATGTACCCGGAGGGCACCCGCTCGCCCGACGGGCGCCTGTACCGCGGGCGCACGGGACTGGTCCGGATCGCCTTCGAGGCGAACGTTCCGATCATTCCCGTCGGCGTGATCGGAACCGACAGGGTCTCGCCGCCCGGACCGTTCCGCTGGCACCCCGAGCGGGTGCAGGTGAAGATCGCCAAGCCGATCGAGCCGATCGAGTACGACATCCCCTCGGATCCCGATGAGCGCCACCGGCTGGAACGCTCGGTCACGGACAGGTTGATGCTGGAGATCCAGGCGCTGACGGGTCAGGAGTACGTCGATGACTACGCGAAGAAGTGGCGCCCCGGCTCCTGACCGCACGCAGCGCGCCCGGGATCTGGCGATCCTGCGGCGGGTGCGTGACCGGATCGACCGCGAGTTCGCGCAGCCGCTGAACGTGGAGGAGCTGGCGCGCGGGGCGCACCTCTCGGCCGGGCACCTCAGCCGGGAGTTCAAGCGCGTGTACGGCGAATCGCCCTACTCCTACTTGATGACCCGCCGGATCGAGCGGGCGATGATGCTGCTGCGCCGCGGGGACATGTCCGTGACGGACGCCTGCTTCGCGGTGGGCTGCTCGTCGCTGGGCACGTTCAGCACCCGGTTCACCGAGCGGGTGGGGGTGCCGCCCAGCGTTTACCAGCGCGACCACAGTGCCGCGGCCGAGGGCATCCCGGCGTGCCTGGCGCGGCAGGTGATGCGACCGATCAGGAATCGAGAAGCACCGCACGCCCCGCCGCCCTAACGTGGGCGGCATGAACCTCACGATCACCCTCGCCTACCTCCCGCACACCGACGCCGAGGCGGCGCTCGGCTTCTACCGGGACCTGCTCGGCTTCGAAGTGCGCAAGGACGTCGGCTACCAGGACATGCGGTGGCTGACGGTCGGCCCCGCCGGACAGCCGCAGACCTCGATCCTGCTGCATCCGCCGGCCATGGACCCGGGCCTGACGGAGGAGGAGAAGGGCACCGTGCTGGACATCATCGCCAAGGGCGCGTACACGGCGGTCACCCTCTCGACGGACGATCTGGACGGCCTGTTCGAGCGGGTCGCGGGCGCCGGCGCGGACGTGGTGCAGGAGCCGATGGATCAGGACTACGGAGTGCGGGACTGCGCCTTCCGCGATCCCGCGGGCAACCTCATCCGGATCAACCAGCTCTGATTCAGCCGGCGGCAGGCGCCTCGAGCGTGGCGGTGTCGATCACGAAGCGGTACCGCACGTCCGAGGCGATCACCCGCTCGTAGGCCTCGTTGATCTGATCGGCGGAGATCAGCTCGATCTCGGATCCGATGCCGTGCTCGGCGCAGAAGTCGAGCATCTCCTGGGTCTGCGCGATGCCACCGATCATCGAGCCCGCGAAGCTGCGGCGGTTGCGGGTGAGATCGAAGACGTTGACGGGCACGGGATGCTCGGGCAGGCCGACCTCGACGAGGGTCCCGTCGACGGCCAGCATCCCGAAGTAGGGGTGCATGTCGAGGTTCGCGGAGACGGTGTTGATGATGACGTCGAACCGGTTGCGGAGAACCTTGAAGGTGTCCGGGTCGGACGTCGCGTAGTAGTGCTGCGCGCCGAGCCGCAGCCCGTCCTCCATCTTCTTCAGCGACTGGCTGAGCACGGTGACCTCGGCCCCCATCGCCGCGGCGAGCTTGACGCCCATGTGCCCGAGCCCGCCCAGGCCGATGATCGCGACCTTCGAGCCGGGGCCCACGTTCCAGTGCCGCAGCGGGGAGAACAGGGTGATGCCCGCGCACAGCAGCGGCGCGGCGGCGGCGTAGTCGATGCTCTCCGGGACCCGGAGCACGTAGTTCTCGTCCACGACGATCCCCGTCGAGTAGCCGCCCTGCGTGGGCTGCCCGTCGCGGCCCTTGGCGTTGTAGGTGCCGATCATGCCGCGCTCGCAGTACTGCTCCTCGCCGCGCAGGCACGCCGCGCACTCGCGGCAGGAGTCGACGAAGCAGCCGACGCCGACGCGGTCGCCGACGGCGAACTTCGTCACGTCCGACCCGACCGCGGTGACCTCGCCGGCGATCTCGTGGCCGGGCACCACCGGGTAGCGGGCGGGCCCCCACTCGCTGCGCACGGTGTGGATGTCGCTGTGGCAGATGCCCGCGTAGCGGACGGCGATCTGCACGTCGTGCGGCCCCGGATCGCGGCGCTCGATCGTCATCGGCACGAGCGGATCGGTGGCGGACACGGCTCCATATGCGTTCACGATCATGGGTTCCATTGTGCGCCCGCGCACGGGCGGCCGGACGGCCGCCCCGGCCGTCACATGTCGAGCCCCAGGTCGAGCGCCCGAACCGAGTGGGTCAGGGCCCCGACGGCGAGGAAGTCGACGCCCGTGCGGGCGTAGTCGCCGGCGACGTCCAGGGTCAGGCCCCCGGAGGACTCCAGTCGGGTGCGCGGCGCCAGCTTCCTGCGGCGCTGGACGGCGGACTGCGTCATCCACAGCGGCATGTTGTCGAGCAGCACCAGGTCGACGCCGAGGGCGAAGGCCTCGTCCAGCTGCTCGAGCGAATCGACCTCCACCTCGAGGGGCACGCCGGGTGCGTAGCGGCGGACCGCCTCGACCGCCGCGGTCACCGAGCCGGCGGCCACCACGTGGTTGTCCTTGATCAGGGCCGCGTCGCCGAGGCCCATGCGGTGGTTCATCCCGCCGCCGGCGCGCACGGCGTACTTCTGCAGGGCCCGCATCCCGGGCAGCGTCTTGCGGCTGTCGCGGATCCTCGCGCCGGTGCCCTCGACCGCGGCCACCCAGTCCGCCGTCGCCGTCGCGATGCCGGAGAGGTGGGTGAGAACGTTGAGCATCGTCCGCTCGGCGGTGAGGAGGTCGCGGGTCGGCGCCTCGATCGCCATGGCCACGTCGCCGGGGGCGATGACGGTGCCGTCGGCGATCTTCGCGGGGACCCGGTAGTTGCCGGGGCCCACCACTTCGTCGAGCACCCACTCCGCCACGGGGATTCCGGCCAGCACGCCGTGCTCGCGGCTGATCACCTTCGCGAGCGTGGTGGCGCCCTCCGGCACCGTGGCGGCGCTGGTCACGTCCGGGCCGTAGCGCAGGTCCTCGTCGAGCGCGGTGCGGATGAGCCGCACCACCTCGGCGCGGTCGGGTTCGAGCGTCAACTCGGTCACGGATGCACCTCCACTACCTCGGTCACGGATTCCTCGCGGGCCAGCGCCTGGCCCGCCATGCGCCGGGCGACGGCGGTCAGCACCGCGTCCTCGTGGTCCCGGGACGTCGCAGCGGGCACGTCCGCCACGAACCCGGGATCGGCGAGCGTCGCCACCAGTTCGGTCAGCCCGGTGACATCGCGGCGCACACCGCAGCGCCGGGTCATGGCGTCCTGCAACGCATCCCGCTCGGCGCGCGCCGACGGCGGCGCGATCTCGCGGATGCCGCCGCCGGGGAGCGCGGGCGCCGCCTGCGCGGCGGTCGCGACGCGCAGCCCCATGACCAGCGCCTCGAGCAGGCTGTTGGAGGCGAGCCGGTTCGCGCCGTGCAGGCCGGTGCGGGCCACCTCGCCCGCGGCGTACAGGCCGGGGACGCCGGTGGCGCCGGCGAGGTCGGTGACCACGCCGCCGCACAGGTAGTGCGCGCCCGGCACCACCGGGATGAGGTCGGTCTGCGGGTCGAGGCCCGCGGCGCGGACGGATGCGGCCACCGTCGGAAAGCGTTGCGCGACTTCGGGGATCATGGTCGCGTCCAGGTAGGCGCACGGTGCCCCCGTGCGCTCCATCGCGGCGGTGACGGCGCGGGCCACGACGTCGCGCGGGGCGAGGTCGCCCATGGGGTGCACGCCGTCCATCACCGCGTCGCCGTTCGCGTCGATCAGATGCGCCCCCTCCCCGCGGACCGCCTCGGAGATCAGCGGGCGGCGGCCGCGCGCACCGGGCGTGTACAGCATCGTGGGATGGAACTGCACGAACTCGAGTTCGCGCACCTGCGCGCCCGCCGCCTCCGCCAGCGCGATGCCGTCGCCGGTGGCGCCGAGCGGATTGGTGGTGCTGCAGAACAGGCGCCCGGCGCCGCCGGTGGCCAGCAGCACCGTGCGGCCGAACTCGTCGCCGCCGTCGGTGCGGACCCCGACGATGCGGTCGCCGTCGGCCAGCAGGGCGTAGGCGTGGCCCGGGCGGGCGGTGATCGCGGGGCGGGACTTCGCCGCGACCGTGAGGGCGCGCTGCACCTCGGCGCCCGTGGCGTCGCCGCCCGCGTGGATGATCCGCGAGACGGTGTGCCCGCCCTCGCGGGTGCGTTTGAGGGTGCCGTCGGGCCGCCGGTCGAACAGTGCGCCCCAGGAGATCAGGCGTTCCACCGCGGCGGGGCCGTCGCCGAGGATCGAGCGGGTCGCGACGGCGTCGACGAGCGGGCCTCCCGCGGCGAGGGTGTCGGCGACGTGCCGGTCGATCGAGTCCTGCGGGTCGGCGAGGTCCACGACCGCGATCCCGCCCTGGGCGTACGCCGTCGAGGTCGACGGCGCGCCGCCGGTGGAGGGCTTGAACAGCACCGTCACCGTCAGGCCCGCGTCGGCGGCCGCGACCGCGGCGGTCAGTCCCGCGACCCCGGCGCCGACCACTAGCAGGTCGGCGGTCGTGCTCATTCCCCGCCGCCGGGCCGGCCGATGCCGATCATCCGGGTCACGGCCCTGCGCCCGGCGTCGGCCATCTCGGTGTCGACGAACACCTCGTCCTCGCCCTCGACCAGGCAGCGCAGGAGCGCGGCCGGGGTGATCATCTTCATGTACTTGCAGGACGCGCGATCGTTGACGGCGCGGAAGTCCACGCCGGGGGCGGCCATGCGGAGCTGATGCAGCATGCCCACCTCGGTGGCGACGAGCACCTCCTTGGCGCCGGTCTCCCGGGCGGCGTCGAGCATGCCGCCGGTGGAGAGGATCTTGACCCGGTCGTCGGGCACCGCGCCCTCGCCGGCGAGGTACAGCGCGGAGGTGGCGCATCCGCACTCGGGGTGCACGTAGAGATCGGCGTCCGGGTGCGCCTTCGCCTGCGAGGCGAGCTCGTCGCCGTTGATGCCGGCGTGCACGTGGCACTCGCCCGCCCAGACGTGCATGTTCTGCCGGCCGGTGACGCGCTTGACGTGGGCGCCCAGGAACTGGTCCGGCAGGAAGAGGATCTCAGTGTCCTCCGGGATCGACTGCACCACCTCGACGGCGTTGGACGAGGTGCAGCAGATGTCCGTGAGGGCCTTCACCTCGGCGGTGGTGTTGACGTAGGAGACCACGACGGCGCCGGGGTGCTCGTCGCGCCACTCCTGCAGCTCGACGGCCTTGATCGAATCGGCCAAGGAGCATCCGGCCCGCTGGTCCGGGATCAGCACCGTCTTCTCGGGGCTGAGGATCTTCGCGGTCTCGGCCATGAAGTGGACGCCGCAGAACACGATCGTCGAGGTGGTGACGTCGGCCGCGATCCGCGAGAGGGCGAGGGAGTCCCCGACGAAATCGGCGACGTCCTGGATGGCCGGCAGCTCGTAGTTGTGCGCGAGGATCGTGGCGTCGCGGAGCTTCGCGAGCCGTTTGACCTCCGCGGCCCACTCGCGATCGCCGTCGACGCCGGTGTACATGCCACCGCCCTCGACGATCCGCTCGTAGAGGGGCGAGCTGAATTCCGTGGCGGCGGCGGACGTGGCTGTGGTCATCGCGGCGCCTCCCTTTCTGTCCGAGGATTTATCGACCTATGATCGATATATGACCGATGCTAGCACCGCTCCCCCGCAACACGTCGCACACGAAGTGCTCTCCGCCGTGTTCCGGGTGAGCAACGGCGTCGTCGAGGTCCTGCTCTGGCAGCGCGCACTCGCCCCCGACCAGGGCGCCTGGGCGCTCCCGGGCGGGCTCCTCGATCCCCGCGAGGACCTCCCCACCAGCGCGCGCCGCCTGCTCGCCGAGAAGGTCGACCTCACCGAGGTGGCGCACCTCGAGCAGTTCGCGGAGTTCTCCGACCCGCACCGCGTCCCCGCGACCGACCGCGCCGATCGCACGCTGGCGTCGGTCTTCCTCGGCCTGGTCCGGTCCGGCACGGACCCGCGCCTGCCCGACGACACCACGTGGCACCCCGTCGACGCCCTGCCGACGATGGCCTTCGACCATGCGGCCATGGTGCACCGCGCCCGCGCCCGACTGGCGGCGCGACTCTCGTACTCCAACATCGGATTCGCGCTCGCGCCCCGGGCGTTCCCCGTCTCCCAGCTGCGCGACATCTACGTCGCCGTGCTCGGATACCCCGTGGACGCGACGAACCTGCTGCGCATCCTCTCGCGCAGATCGGTGATCACCGCGACCGGCGAGACCGGGCAGGCGACGCGCGGGCGCCCGCCCGCCCTGTACCGCTTCTCCGATTCGTACCTGCGCATCACCGACGAGTTCGCCACGCTCCGCCCGCCCGGCTGAGAGGGCCACCGCGGCGCCGTGCCGGCCAGCGCACCGTCGGACTCCTCGTGACCGGACCCGGGACAGCACCCGGGAACACAATCGGACCGCAGTCCGTTACAGTCCTCGAAGGGCCCGGAAGCGGCCCCGGACGGGAAGGATGGACATGCAGTTCGGAATCTTCAGCGTCGGTGACGTCACCCAGGATCCGACGACCGGCACCACCATCAGCGAGCACGACCGGATCGGCCTGATGACCGACATCGCGCTCAAGGCCGAGGAGGTGGGCCTCGACGTGTTCGCGACCGGCGAGCACCACAACCCGCCGTTCGTCCCCAGCTCCCCGACCACCCTGCTGGGCTGGATCGCCGCGAAGACCCGCCATCTCACCCTCAGCACCGCCACCACCCTCATCACCACCAACGATCCGGTGAAGATCGCGGAGGACTACGCGATGCTCCAGCACCTGGCCGAGGGCCGCGTGGACCTCACCCTGGGCCGCGGCAACACCGGGCCCGTGTACCCGTGGTTCGGCAAGGACATCCGCCAGGGCATTCCGCTCGCGATCGAGAACTACCACCTGCTGCGCCGCCTGTGGCGCGAGCCGGTGGTCGACTGGGAGGGCCAGTTCCGCACCCCGCTGCAGAGCTACACCTCCACCCCCGCGCCGCTGGACGGCACACCGCCGTTCGTGTGGCACGGCTCGATCCGTTCCCCCGAGATCGCCGAGCAGGCCGCGTTCTACGGCGACGGCTTCTTCCACAACAACATCTTCTGGAACAAGGAACACACCGAGCAGATGGTGCGCCTGTACCGGCAGCGGTTCGAGCACTACGGGCACGGCTCCGCGGACCAGGCGATCGTCGGCCTCGGCGGCCAGGTGTTCATGGCGGAGACCGAGGCGGAGGCCAAGCGCCGGTTCCGTCCCTACTTCGACAACGCCCCCGTCTACGGGCACGGGCCCTCGCTGGAGGACTTCGAGCAGATGACGCCGCTCACCGTCGGCACGCCCGAGCAGGTGATCGAGAAGACGCTGAGCTTCGCCGACTACGCGGGCGACTACCAGCGGCAGCTGTTCCTGATCGACCACGCGGGGATGCCGCGGGAGCAGGTGCTCGAGCAGGTCGAGATCCTCGGCACGCAGGTGGTTCCCGTGCTGCGCAAGGAGTTCGAGCTGCGCCGGCCCGCGCACGTGCCGTCGGATCCGCCCACCCACGCCTCGCTCGTCGCGGCCGGGCAGGACTCCCCGCACCACCTCGTCCTGCCCGCACAGGACCTCGCCACCGCGAAGGAGGCCTGACATGTCCCGCTCGCTCGTCGTCGTCAGCGCCGGCGTCTCCGAGCCGTCGTCCACGCGGCTGCTCGCCGACCAGCTGGCCGACGCCACCCGCGCCGCGGTCTCCGCGCGCGGCGAGGACCTGGACGTGACCGTGATCGAGATCCGCGAGCTCGCCCGCGACCTCGCCACCACGATGACCACCGGCGTCGCCACCCCCGCGCTCACAGCCGCGAAGGACGCGATCGCCGCCGCGGACGGACTGATCGCCGTCTCGCCGGTGTTCACCGCGAGCTACAGCGGCCTGTTCAAGATGTTCTTCGACGTGCTCGCTCCCGATGCGCTCACCGGCGTCCCCGTGGTGATCGCGGCGACCGCCGGCACGCCGCGGCACTCGCTGGTCCTCGATCACGCCCTGCGGCCCCTGTTCAGCTACCTGCGCGCCCGGATCCTTCCGACGGGCGTGTTCGCCGCGACCGAGGACTTCGGTTCCACCGAGCTCGCCGCGCGGATCTCCCGGGCCGGCGCCGAGCTCGCGGGCGCGCTCGTCCGGGACGACGGTGCCGTGGCCGGCTTCGGCGGACCGTCGGACCTGGGGGCGCCGAGGCGGTCGGGACGCTCCGACGAGCTCGGCCCGGTGCCCGACTTCGCGGACCTGCTCCGCGGCCACACGGGCTAGCCTTTGCCGGTCGCCGCGCCCTCGATCCGGGCCCGGATCCGGCCGAGCACGGCGTCGTCGAAGGCGACGAAGGTGATCGTGTCGAGCCCGCTCGGCGTCGCACGGCAGGTCTCGACGGCGATGCGGATCGCGTCGTCCAGGGGCCAGCGGTACACGCCGGCGCTGATCAGCGGGAACGTGATGCTGCGGGCCCCGAGTTCGGTGGCCATCGCCAGGGCGCCGCGGTAGCAGGACGCGAGGAGCTCCGGATCACGCTCTCCCGCACCGTGGTTCGGCCCGACGGCGTGGATCACGTACCGCGCGGGCAGATCCCCCGCGGTCGTCCATCCCACGCCGCCGGTGGGCAGCCCGTCGGGGAATCGCCGGATGCAGTCCTCGAGGATCGCGGGACCCCCGGCGCGGTGGATGGCGCCGTCAACGCCACCGCCGCCGCGCATCCGGCGATTGGCGGCATTGACGATCACGTCCGCCGCGACGGCGGTGATGTCGCCCGGGACCACGGCGACTCCGGCAGGAGAAATCATGTATCGATGATGCCCGAGAACCTGTCGGCCGCCACTTGTACATTCCTGTCATGGGGACGACCAGGACGGGGGCTACCGGGTGGAGTTCACCTCCTACCGGGCGATGCCGAAGCCCGCGCCGCCCCCGGCGGGCGAGTGGGTCATCAGCGACGACACCCAGATGACACTCGCGCTCGAGGACGCGCTCACGGACGCCGATCCGGACGATGTGGAGGCGACCACGTCCGCGATCGTCCGCGAGTTCCAGGCCTGGGCGCGCTCGCCCCTGAACGATCGAGCACCGGGCACCACGTGCATGGGCTCGCTGCGGAACCTCGCGGCCGGGCGCTCCTGGTGGGAGCCCGGCGGGGCGATCGAGTCCGGCGGCTGCGGCTCCGTGATGCGCCTGCTCCCCGCGGCGGCCGCCGGCGAAGCCCACTGGGCCGGGCTCGTGGCTCTGCAGGCGGTGGTGACGCACCGCCACCCGCTGGGTGTGCTGCCCGCGCTGGCCCTCGCGGAGGCGATGCGGGACGGCGGCGGGCTCGACGCGGCGCTGGCGGTGATCGACGGGGTCGACCGGGGAACGTGGCCCGTGCTGGCGGACCCGTACCTCGGGAAGGTGCTCGCCCCGCACGTCCCCGACGTGCGGGCGTGGCTGGCGACGGAGGTACCGACGATGCGCAAGCACCTCACCGCGGCGCGCGAGCGGCTCGCGTCGGGGCACACGGGCGACCCCTGCGAGGGGGTCGGCGAGGGGTGGGACGCCGGCACCGCGGCGGCGCTCGCCCCGATGGTCGCGGACGCGGGCCTACCGCCGTTCGAGGCACTGCAGTGGGCGGCCACCTCGAACGGCGACTCCGACTCGATCGCCGCGATCGCGGGCATGCTCCTCGGCTCCCGCTCCGATTCGCCCACGTTCTGGCCGGACGCGGGCGTCGCCCCGGGATTCGAGGCGGTGTATCAGGACCGGATCATGTCGGCGGGCTGATCCGCGGCGTCCGCCGTCTCCCGGCCGTCCGCGGGGAGGCGCCCGACGAGCGCGGAGACGGTGCACCACAGCGCGGTGCATCCCGGCCACACCAGCACCAGCACCCAGGAGGCGATGTCGCCGATCCGGCCGCCCGAATGGTCGGCGACCGCCAGCACGTTGGCGCCGTCGAGCCGGATCGAGGGCGCCGCGGTGAAGTCCGCCCCCAGATCGCCCGGCCCGTCGAACCGCGCGTCGACCACGGCCTGCCCGAGCAGGGTGGCGATCAGCACCGCCAGCACCGCCGCGCCGAGCGCGATCGCCACGCCGCGCGGGGTGCGCCGCGCGCCGGTGAACACGAGTGCGCCGGTGAGCAGCCCGCCGGCCGCGCAGATCCCGGCGAACAGCACCGAGGCGAAGAAGATGTTGTCGAGCTGGCCCTCGCGCCAGATCACGCCGTCGGGTGTCCGCACGCCGCGGATGCCGGGCACCGTGAGCCCCCAGGCGAGCGCGGCGGTGGCGCCGAGCACCGCGGCGATCACGGCCTGCGTCACGACATTCGACGGGGCGCGGGTCGCAGCTGGCGTAGTCATCGGCTCGCAGCCTAGCGACCGCAGCTGTGAACGCGGATCAGCGCTGCGCGCTCGTCGAGTCGAACTCCCCGTGCCGCGAGCAGCGCGCGGTCCAGCCGTGCGGATCCACCTGCACGATCATCCGGCGCGCGCAGTAGGCGCAGTAGCGCGGCGGTTCCAGCCCCAGGAGTGCGGCGGCGAACACCGGAGCCCCCTCCGCCAGGGGCTTGCCCGTGAACACGTTGTAGACGGGCACGGGCTCCTGCGACGCCACGGCGATCACAGCGTCTCGTTCAGGGCCTTGATCGGCATCTTGAGCTCCCCGAGCAGGTCGAGGTCCGTCTCCGCAGGGCGCCCGAGGGTGGTGAGGTAGTTGCCCACGATGACGGCGTTGATGCCGCCGAGGATGCCCTTCTCCGCGCCGAGGTCGCCGAGGGTGATCTCGCGGCCGCCGGCGAAGCGGAGGATGGTGCGGGGCAGCGCGAGCCGGAACGCGGCGACGGCCCGCAGTGCCTCGTTCGGCTCGAGCACGTCCAGGTCCCCGAAGGGGGTGCCCGGCCGCGGGTTGAGGAAGTTCAGGGGCACCTCGTCGGGCTCGAGCTCCGCCAGGTTCGCCGCGAACTCGGCGCGCTGCTCCAGGGTCTCCCCCATGCCCAGGATGCCGCCGCAGCACACCTCCATGCCTGCCTCGCGGACCATGCGCAGGGTGTCCCACCGCTCCTCCCAGGAGTGCGTGGTCACCACGTTCGGGAAGTGCGACTTCGCGGTCTCCAGGTTGTGGTTGTAGCGGTGCACGCCCATGTCCTTGAGCTGATCGACCTGCTCCTGGGTGAGCATGCCGAGGCTGCAGGCGATCTGGATGTCCACCTCGTTGCGGATGGCCTCGATCCCGGCCGCCACCTGGCTCAGGAGGCGCTTGTCCGGCCCGCGGACCGCGGCGACGATGCAGAACTCGGTGGCTCCCGTCTTGGCAGTCTGCTTCGCCGCCTCCACCAGCGAGGGGATGTCGATCCACGCCGAGCGCACGGGGGATTCGAACAGGCCCGACTGGCTGCAGAAGTGGCAGTCCTCGGGGCACCCGCCGGTCTTGAGGCTGATGATGCCCTCGACCTCCACCTCCGGGCCGCACCACTTCATGCGGACCTCGTGGGCGAGCTGCAGCACGTCGTCGAGCCGCTCGTCGGGCAGTTGCAGGACGGCGAGCACCTGCTCCTGGCTCAGCCCCTCCCCGCGCTCGAGCACCTGCTCGCGCGCGACGTCGATGATGTCGGCCAGGACCCCGGTCATGTGATCTCCCTCGTCGGCTGTGTCGGGTGGGCTCGGGTGCGGCGTGGGAGCGCCGCGGCTATCGAGCACTGTACAGCGTTCAATTCGTGAACAGTGTTCAAGGGGAGCGTCGCGTCGAACGGGAAACGTTCACCGACTCGACCCGCGCTGTTTCCTTCCGTTGCCACGCCGCCGGCACAACAGTGGAAGGCATGCTGCTCAGTGCGCCGACGTTCTCGAAGAAGGTCCTGGTCACGGTCGTGGCGACCACGTCGCTGGCGGCCCCGCTCGGCTGGTCCGCCGCGCCGGTGGCCGCCGCGCCCGGCGGCGCGTGCACGGCGGCGGCGACGGCCGCACCCGCAACGCCTCCGTTCGGCGACGGGGTCCTGGCCGCGCCGCGGTCCGCGCCGAACTCGTACATCGATCAACTCGCGGCGTTCTCCACCCTGCCGAAGTCCGTCCTGGCCGCGAACCTGGACACCGCGGTCGCGACCAACAACGCCGCGTCGCCCGCCGAGCAGCAGCGCGCGGTCGACGACAACTACGCGATTCTGGGCGACGCGATCACCGACGCCCTGGGCAGTCGCCTGACGCCGGCGTTCCGCGCGGCGGAGAAGGCCGGACAGCTCCCGCGGACGAGCGCCCTCCTGTTCGGTAAGAACGCCCTGATCGATTCGTACGTCGATACCGCCGCCGCCAAGAAGCACTTCCAGTACCGGCGCCCGTTCGAGGTCGCCCCCGACCGGATCCGCCGGTACGGCGACGGGCGCGCGGACCTCTACGAATCGGTTCGGGGCTCGGGCGCGTACCCCTCGGGCCACACCGCGTGGGGCTACGCGCAGGCGCTCGTTCTCGCCACCCTGCTGCCCGAGCTGGGACCGCAGCTGCTCGCCCGCGCCGCCGAGTACGGGCGCCACCGGGTGGTGCTGGGGGTCCACTACCCGCTCGACGTGATCGGCGGACGGATCCTGGCACAGGCGGCGGTCGCGGACGCGCTCGCCGATCCCCGGTTCGCGGCCGCGGTGGCCGGGGCCCGCACCGAACTGCGCGGGGTCCTGTCCGCCCGCACCGGCAGCGGTATCGCCGCGATCGTGGCGTGCCAGCGGAACACCGTGGGTACCGCTGCCGCCGCCGCGGCCTACCGCCGCGATCTCAGCTGGGGCCTCCCCCGCATCGGCGGCGACTCCCCGGCGCAGGTACCCGCGGGCGCGATCACCCTGCTGCGGGCCGCTCACCCCGGGGTGAACGACGACGCGCTGAGGGCGTTGCTCGCCCGCACCGCGGGCCCGGCCGGCTACCCGCTCGACACCCCCGGCGGATGGCAGCGGATCGACCTGCTCAGCGCGTGGATCGGGCGCTGAGCCACGCACCGTCGAACCAGGAGGGCGCGTCGCGCGCGAACCGCTCCGGCGGCAACGCCACCGCACCGTCGGGGATGCGTCCCACGATCGGCACACCGGTCTGTTCCGGGAGGTCGATCAGGTTGCAGCGCTCGGCGAGTCCCGGCGCGGCGGGCCAGCGGGAGAGCACCACGCCGGCGCACGCGACACCGGCGGCGGCGAGCGCCCGCACCGTCAGCTCCGTGTGATTGAGCGTCCCGAGCGCGGGATCGGCCACGACCACGACCGGCGCGCCGAGGTCTGCGGCGAGATCGACCAGCGTGAACGGCCTTCCGTCCGCGTCGGCGCCGAGGCGCACCAGGACGCCGCCCGCGCCCTCGACGAGAACGGCCGCGCCGGGGCTCACCGCGCCGCGGACGGCGCCCGCGGCCTCGTCGCGGCCGAGCGGCGGCAGGCCCGCCCGGCGCGCCGCCGTGAGCGGCGCAAGGGGCTCGGGATACCTGCGGTGTTCGACGGTGACCGTCCCCGGCGCGAGCCGCGCCACCTCGGCCGCGTCCGCGAGGTTCCCGTCCGCGTCGCGGGGCGCACCGTCGGCGAGCCCCGTCTGCGCGGGTTTGACGACGGTGACCGGCCCCCGCGGGAGCAGCGCCGCGGCGAGCGCGGCCGTCGCGACGGTCTTCCCGACGCCGGTGGACGTCCCTGTGACGCAGAGGATCACGCGACCGCCCGGCGGATCACCGCGACGGCGGTGGCCACCTCGGCGTCGGCGAGGTCGGCCCGGACGGTGATCCGCAGGCGGGACGTGCCCTCCGGCACGGAGGGCGGCCGGAAGCAGCCGACCCGGACGCCCTCCGCGGCGCACGCGTCGCGGGCGGCGACCGCCCGCTCGGGGTCCCCGAGAATCAGCGACACGACCGCCGAGGTGGGGGTGGGCGCCCCGACCCCCGCGGCGACGGCGCGGGCACGGTCCAGCACGCGCCCGGCCAGCTCGGGGCGCTCGCGCAGCTCGGCGAGGGCGGCGCCGGCGGCGGCGACGGCGGCGGGCGCGAGCCCGGTGTCGAAGATGAAGGGCCGGGCCGCGTCGATGAGGTGCGCCCGCACCCGTTCCGGGCCCAGGACCGCGCCACCCTGCGAGCCGCGCGCCTTCGACAGCGTGGCGGTCACCACCAGGTCCGCGGCGCCGGCCAGCCCCAGCTCGCGCGCCAGGCCGCGGCCGCCGGCGCCGCGCACCCCGAGTCCGTGCGCCTCGTCGACCACCAGGACGGCGCCGTGCTCGCGGGCGGCGTCGTACAGCGGCGCCACGGGCGCCAGGGCGCCGTCCGCGCTGTAGACGGAATCAGTGAGGACGAGAGCGCGTTCCTCCGAGCGCCCTTCGAGCGCGGCTCGAACGGCGTTCACGTCGCCCCGCGGCGTGACCACGATCCGGGCCCGCGAGAGGCGGCAGGCGTCCACGAGGGAGGCGTGCGAGCCACCGTCGGAGACTACGAGCGACCCCCGCCCCGCGAGCGCGGTGACCACGCCCAGGTTGGCGAGGTAGCCGGAGGAGAAGCACAGCGCCGCCTCGGCGCCCAGGAAGTCGGCGAGGTCCCGTTCAAACCGTTCGTGCACCGCGGTGGTGCCGGTGACCAGGCGTGATCCGGTGGCGCCGGCGCCCTCGACCGCGAGGGCGGCCGCGGCGGCCGCGGTCACGCGGGGGTGCCGACTCAGGCCCAGGTAGTCGTTGGAGGCGAGGTCCAGCCCCGGTTCGTGCGGCTCGCGGGCGGTCAGGGTGCGGCGCAGCCCCGCCGCCGCGCGGTCCGCGGCGTAGCCGTCGAGCCAGCCGAGCGCGCCGGCGGGAGCGCTGGGGCGGGCTGGGACTTGAACACCCCGGCGAGCCGGGACTTGAACACCCCGGCGGGCCGGGACTTGAACACCCCGGCGGGCCGGGACTTGAACACCGTTCATGTCCTCACTGTAGCGCTGCCCGGACGGCGGCCGTGACGCCTCCGCAGATCGTGGCGACGTCCGCGGGCGTGCTGATGAACGGGGGCATGGTGTAGACGAGGTCGCGGAACGGGCGCAGCCACACGCCCGCCGCCACGGTCGCGTCGGTGGCGGCCGTCATGTCGACGGGCCGGTCCAGCTGCACGACGCCGATCGCGCCCAGCACGCGGACGTCGGCCACGCCGGGGAGGCCGCGCAGCGGCTCGAGCCCGGATCGCAGGCCGTCCTCGATCGCGGCGACGCGGCCCCGCCAGTCCCCCGCGAGCAGCAGCTCGGTGCTGGCGACGGCGATCGCGCAGGCGAGCGGGTTGCCCATGAACGTGGGGCCGTGCATGAGCGCCCCCTGGTCGGACTCCGAGATGGTCAGCGCGACCTCGTCGGTGCACAGCATGGCGGCCAGGGTCACGTAGCCGCCGGTCAGGGCCTTGCCCACGCACAGGATGTCCGGGGTGATCCCGGCGGCGTCGCAGGCGAACAGCGTGCCGGTTCGGCCGAACCCGGTGGCGATCTCGTCGGCGATCAACAGCACCGAGTGCCTGCGTGTGATCTCGCGCAGCGCCGCCACGTAGGCCGGCGGGTGGAACCGCATGCCGCCCGCGCCCTGGACGACCGGCTCGATGATGACGGCGGCCAGTTCGTGGGCGTGCGCGCCGACGAGGGCGTCGAGCTCGGCCACGTAGGCCTCGTCGTACTCCGCGGGCGGCGCGGGCGCGAACACCTGGTCGGCGAGCACGTCGCTCCACAGTGCGTGCATGCCGCCGTCGGGGTCGCAGACGCTCATGGGGGTGAAGGTGTCGCCGTGGTAGCCGCCCCGCCAGGTGAGCAGCCGGTTGCGTCCGCCCACGCCCCGCGCCCGCCAGTACTGCAGCGCCGTCTTCACGGCCACCTCGATCGAGACGGAGCCGCTGTCGGCGAGGAACACCCGGTCCAGCCCCTCCGGCGCGATCCGCACCAGGAGCTCGCCGAGGCGGGCCGCGCTCTCGTGGGTGAGGCCGCCGAACATGACGTGGCTCATGGTGTCGATCTGCGCCTTCGCGGCGGCGTCGAGCACCGGGTTCCGGTAGCCGTGGATCGCGGCCCACCAGGAGCTCATCCCGTCGACCACGCGTGTCCCGTCACCGAGGGTCAGGTGGACGCCGTCGGCGGAGGTCACCACCCGCGCCCCCGCGCCGCCGACGGCGCTGTACGGGTGCCAGAGCGTCCGGGCGTCGGCGGCGAGGATCTCGTCGGGCGTCATGTCGGGCCACGATAGACGGTCGGTCGATGGCATGATCGGCGCATGGCTTCCGGCGTCGCGCGTCCCGTCGGAGCGACCTACCGGCTGCAGCTGGGCCCGTCGTTCACCTTCGACGACGCCGCCCGCCGCGTGCCCTACCTGGCCGATCTCGGCGTGACGCACCTGTACCTCTCCCCCGTCCTGGAGGCGGTGCACGGCTCCACCCACGGGTACGACGTGACCGATCCGACGCGGGTGCGGGCCGAGCTCGGCGGGCGCAGGGGCCTCGAACGGCTCGCCGATTCCGCCCACGTCGACGGCCTGGGCCTGGTGATCGACATCGTCCCCAATCACCTCGGGGTGGGGAGGCCGGAGCAGAACCCGTGGTGGTGGGACGTGCTCACCCACGGACGGAAATCGGTCTACGCGCACTACTTCGACATCGACTGGGATCCGCGCAACGGGGCGGGCGGCAAGCTCGCGCTGCCCGTGCTGGCCTCCGAGGAGGACGCCGCCGCCCTCACGGTGGACCGCACCGGGGAGGAGCCGGTGCTGCGCTACCACGACCGGGTCTTCCCCATCGGCCGCGAGGTGGGCGGCGGTGACGCCGAGCGGGTCCACTACGCCCAGCCGTACCGGCTGGTGCCGTGGGACGCGCCCGTCCGGTCGTACCGCCGGTTCTTCACGGTCGACGATCTGGCCGCCGTGCGGGTCGAGGACCCCGAGGTGTTCGCGGCGACCCACGCGGAGATCGGGTCGTGGTTCAGGGACGGCATCGCCGACGGGCTGCGCGTGGACCACCCCGACGGACTGGCCGACCCCGTCGGTTACCTGCGGCGACTGCGGGAGCTCGCCGGGCCCGACGCGTGGATCGTGATCGAGAAGATCCTCGAACCGCGCGAGCCGCTGGAGCCCTCCCTCCCGGTGGCCGGGACCACCGGCTACGACGCGTTGCGCGAGCTGGGCCACGCCCTGCTGGACCCGGCCGGGGAGGCGGGCCTGGGCGCGATCCACGAGCGCTGGACCGGGGACGACGGCGGAGTCGGTGCGCTGCACACCGCGCGGACCCGGATCACGGACGAGCTCGCCCACACCGACCTCGGACCCGAGCTCCGGCGGCTCGCCCGGACCGCGCTCCGCGAGTCGCCGCCGCGGTCCCTCGCGGGCCCCCCGCCGGCGCGGCTGGTGGAGCAGGCGATCGTGCGCTGGGCGAGCGGTACCGCCGTCTACCGCGACGACTACCCCGTGCTCACCGACGCCGCCGCCCGGCTCCGCGAGGACGTCGCCACCAGCTCCCGACGGTGCGACGAGCAGGAGCCCGGCAGCGGCGCGGCCTTCGAGGTGCTCGCGGACGCCCGCGGGCGCGGCGGGGAGACGGCGCCGCGTTTCGCCCAGTTCACGGGCGCCCTCACCGCGAAGACGGTGGAGGACACGATGTTCTACCGCACCGCGCGCCTGATCTCCCTGCAGGAGGTGGGCGGCGCACCGTCGGACTTCGGGCCGGGCGATCCGCACCCGGCCCTCGCCCGGCGTGCCGCGCAGTGGCCCGCGGCGATGACGACGCTCTCGACCCACGACACCAAGCGCGGGGAGGACGTGCGGGCCCGGATCGGCGTGCTGAGCCAGTGCCCCGGCGACTGGGCCGCCGCGGTCGAGGGGTGGATGGCGGTGCTCCCGCCGCCGGACGGGGTGACGGGACTCCTGTTGCTGCAGACCGCGTTCGGGGTCTGGCCGGAGGACGGTGCGATCACCGGCGAGCTGCGCGCCCGGCTGCACGGGTACGCGGAGAAGGCGATGCGGGAGGGCCGGGCCGGCACCTCCTGGACCGCGCCCGACGGGGCCTTCGAGGCGGCCGGGCACGCCTTCCTGGACGCGCTGCTCGACGGCGGGACCGCGATGACGGACCTGGTGGCCGGACTCGCGCCGCACGGGCGGTCGGACTCGCTCGCGCAGAAGCTGCTGCAGCTCGCCGGTCCCGGCGTGCCGGACGTGTACCAGGGCACCGAGCGGTGGGAGGACTCGCTGGTCGACCCCGACAACCGCCGGCCGGTGGACTGGGACGCCGCGGACGCCGCCCACCCCAAGCAGCGGCTGGTGCGGGCCGCGCTGCGGCTGCGCCGCGAACGCCCCGCGAGCTTCGTCGGCGGCACCTACGCGCCGGTGCTCGCGCAGGGTCCCGCCGCCGAGCACCTGCTCGGCTTCCGTCGCGGCCCGGACGGCGGCACACCCGACGTGATCGCCCTGGCGACCCGGCTCTCCCTGCGGCTGGACCGGGCCGGGGGCTGGCGCGGCACGCGGGTGGACCTCGGCGGCGACGCGTGGACGGACCGGCTCACCGGGCACGTGGTCACCGGCCGGGCCCCGCTCGCCGAGATCTTCCTCGAACATCCGGTCGCCCTTCTGGTGCGCGACTAGAAAACTTGTCAGTGGGCCCGCGCACACTGACGGCCATGAACAGCGAAACCCCGCGGCCGCTCACCACCGCACTCGCCCAGTCCGCCACCGCGCGCGCCGGCGTCAGCGGCAGCCGGATCCGCGCCTCGTCGCTCGCGCGGGTCGCGGAGTCGCTCCGCGAGCACGATCTCCGCGCCGATCTGCTGCCCACGGGGCGGCTGGTGATGATCGCCGGCACGTCGCGGCTCACCGCCCAGAGCCTCCCCGGCGGCGCCGTCGAGGTGCGCGCCCACCGGGAGGGCCGCAACTCCATCCTCGGGTTGCTGCAGGATCCGGAGGAGGTGGCGCACCTGCTCATCCGGTGCGCGGGCATGGCGTCGGCGTGGGAGCTCACCGCGGACGTCCACGATCGGCTGATCCTCGCGGGAGAACGCACGGTGCTCAGCGAGGTCCCGATGAGTGACACGCTGTACGTCCGGCTCGGTGAGCGCACGTTCGCGGAGTTCTTCGCGGAGGATGCGGACGCCTGCATGGGCGCGCCCACCTCGGTGGTCCTCACCACGCACGTGTGCACCCACTCGCTGGACGACGTGTGGCGGTTCCGCTCACTCGATCATCACGACTACCGCGCCGTCGGGTGCATCGCCGGCGGCCGGCACGAGACGGCGGAGTCGGCGCTCGCGGCTCTCGAACTGCACCGCGCCCGCACGGCGGAGTGGGAGGGCCTGCATTGACCGCTATCGTTGCGAACCGATGCCCACGCCACCCGCCGCCGCCCCGCACACCTTCGCGGTGTGGGCTCCGCGGCCGCGCCGGGTGCGGCTCTGGCTCGGCGGCGCCGTGCTCCCGATGCGCGCGGACGGGGACGGCTGGTGGCGGGTCACCGCGCCGGCCGCGCCCGGCGACCGGTACGGCTTCCTCCTCGATGACGACGAGGCGGTCCTCCCGGACCCGCGCTCGCCCCGGCAGCCGGACGGGGTGCACGCACCGTCGGCGCTGATCCCGGAGGTGGACGCCCCGCGCTGGGACGGGCGGGAGCTGCGCGGCTCGGTCGTGTACGAGCTGCACATCGGCACGTTCACACCCGAGGGCACGTTCGACGCGGCGATCGCGCGGCTGCCGCACCTGGTGGCGCTGGGCGTGGGGTTCGTCCAGGTGATGCCGGTCAACGCGTTCAACGGCGTGCACGGCTGGGGGTACGACGGTGTCGGCTGGTTCGCGGTGCACGAGCCGTACGGCGGGCCGTCCGGCCTGGAACGGTTCGTGGCCGCCGCACACCGGCTCGGGCTCGGCGTCCTGCTCGACGTGGTCCACAACCACCTGGGGCCCTCCGGCAACTACCTCGATCGGTTCGGGCCGTACGAGTCGGACGGCGCGAACACGTGGGGCCGCGCCATCAACCTGTCCGGTGCGGGCAGCGCGGAGGTGCGGCGGTTCATCCTCGAGAACACGGCGTGGTGGCTGCGCCGCTACGGGGTCGACGGGCTGCGGCTGGACGCGGTGCACGCGCTGGTGGACCACTCGGAGCGCCACCTCCTGCGGGAGGCCGCGGATCTGGTGGCGGAGCTCTCGGCGGAACTGGGCCGCCCGCTGGCCCTGATCGCCGAGTCCGACCTCAACGATCCGCGCCTGGTGACGCCGGCGGCCCTCGGCGGCTACGGCCTCACGGCGCAGTGGAACGACGATGTGCACCATGCGATCCACGTGATCGTCTCCGGCGAGCGGCAGGGCTACTACGCCGACTTCGGCAGCCCGGAGTGCCTGGAGACGGTGCTCACCGAGGGCTTCTTCCACGCGGGCACCTACAGCTCGTTCCGCGGCCGCGACCACGGGGCGCGCATCGATCCCGCGCTGGTCGCGCCGTCGCGGCTGCTCGCGTACACCTGCACCCACGATCAGGTGGGCAACCGCGCGCGGGGCGACCGGCCCGCGGAGTACCTGACGGCGGGGCAGCTCGCGGTGAAGGCCGCGCTGGTGCTGTTCTCCGCGTTCACGCCGATGCTGTTCATGGGCGAGGAGTGGGGCGCGCGGACGCCGTTCCGGTTCTTTACCAGCCACCCCGAGCCCGAGCTGGCCCGCGCGACCGCGGAGGGCCGCCGGGCGGAGTTCGCCGAGCACGGCTGGCCTGCGGGCGAGGTGCCCGACCCGCAGGATCCCGCCACCTTCGCCGTCTCCCACCTGGACTGGACCGAACCGTCACGGCCCGAGCACGACCGGCTCCTGCGCACCTACCGGGCGCTCATCGCCCTGCGCCGCGACCCCTCCCTGGCGGCGGACGACCTGCGCGCCGTCCGCTGCGATCACCCCGGGGAGCCCACCTGGTTCGCGGTGCACCGGGGCGAGATGACGCTGGTCGTGAACCTGACGGCCGAGCCCGTGACCGCGCCGTTCGCCGGCTCCGCCGTGCTCGCCTGGGCGGACCCGGTGCTGCACGCGGACCGGACCGAGGTGCCCGCCCACTCCTTCGTGGTGCTGCGCCGCGCGGGAACCGGCCACAATCGCTGACCAATCCGCCGGGCGGCCTGTTGCTAAGCGGCCGCTTTGTGAGAGCCTTCCGGTATGCGAATCGGATTGGGCATCAACTACACGGACGGGTTCAAGGCCACGGCCGACGAGGTCCTCGACCTGGAGCGGGCGGGGCTGGACATCGTCTTCGTTCCCGAGGCGTACTCGTTCGACGCGGTGAGCGCCCTGGGGTACCTGGCGGCGAAGACGGAGCGCATGCAGCTCGCGTCCGGCATCCTGCAGATCTACACCCGCACGCCCACCCTGACCGCGATGACCGCCGCGGGCCTCGACAACGTGTCCGACGGCCGGTTCATCCTCGGTCTCGGCGCCTCGGGGCCGCAGGTGATCGAGGGCTTCCACGGCGTGAAGTACGACGCCCCGATCGGCCGCACCCGCGAGATCATCGAGGTCTGCCGGAAGGTGTGGCGGCGCGAGCGCCTCGAGCACCGCGGCAAGTACTACACGATGCCGCTCACCGAAGAGGACGGCGGCACCGGCCTCGGCAAGTCGCTGAAGCTGATCAATCACCCGGTGCGCGAGCGCATCCCGGTGCTGCTCGCCGCGCTGGGCCAGAAGAACGTGGCGCTGGCCGCCGAGGTCGCGGAGGGCTGGCAGCCGATCTTCTTCCTGCCGGAGAAGGCGAAGGACGTGTGGGGCGACGCGATCGCCGAGGGCACCGCCAAGCGTGACCCCGCGCTGGGCGCGCTGGACGTGTACGCGGGCCCGGCCCTCGCCATCGGCGAGAACGTGGACCACCTGCTGGGCTTCGTCAAGCCGCACCTGGCACTGTACATCGGCGGGATGGGCGCCAAGGGCAAGAACTTCTACCACACCCTGGCCACCAACTACGGCTACGGCGCCGAGGCCGACCGGATCCAGGAGCTGTACCTGGCCGGCGACAAGGCCGCGGCCGCGGAGGCCGTGCCGGACGAGCTGGCCCGCAACGTGTCGCTGATCGGCCCGAAGGGATTCGTGAAGGAGCGGATCGCGGCGTTCGAGGAGGCGGGCGCCACGGTGCTCAACGTCGCGCCGATCGCGGAGGATGCCGCCGGCCGGGTGAAGCAGGTGGAGCTGCTCCGCGAGCTGGTGTAGCGGACGACACGGCCCGTCCGGGCGGCGGCCAGGAACAAAAGCCGGGCGGCCGCCGGTTGTCCCTGCTGTGACCGAAGCAGCCTTCCCGCGCCCCCGCCTGTCCGTACTCGAGCTCGCCCCCGTGGTCGACGGTTCCTCGTTCGGGGACGCGCTGCGCACCACGATCGCGGCGGCGCAGGAGGCGGAACGGCTTGGCTACGAGCGGGTCTGGGTGGCCGAGCACCACTCGATGCCGGGCATCGCCAGCTCCTCCCCCGCGGTGCTGATCGGGCAGATCGCGGCGGCCACGGAATCGATCCGCGTGGGGTCGGGCGGCGTGATGCTCCCGAACCACCAGCCGCTGGTGGTCGCGGAGCAGTTCGGCACCCTCGACGCGCTGTTCCCGAACCGCATCGACCTGGGCATCGGGCGGGCGCCCGGCACCGATCAGCTGACCGCGCACGCGCTGCGCGGCGGCCGGGTCAGCGAGTCCGTCGACGATTTCCCCCAGGCGCTCGCGCACCTGCGGGCGTTCCTGCGCGACGACTTCCCCGCCGATCACCCGTACGCGGCGATCACCGCGACGCCCGGCACGGGAGCGACCCCGCAGATGTGGCTGCTCGGCTCGTCGACGTTCAGCGCCAAGCTCGCCGGCCTGCTGGGGCTGCCGTTCGCCTTCGCCCGGCACTTCGCGCCGCAGGCGACGATGCCGGCGCTCGCCGAGTACCGCGAGACGTTCCGCCCGGGCGACCTCGAAGCGCCGGAGGCGATGCTGACGGTCACCGTCGTCGCCGCGGACAGCGACGAGGAGGCCCAGCGCATCGCCGCGCCCGCGAAGGCCTCGATGTACCGGGTGCGCACCGGCAACCCCGGCCGGATGATGACCTACGAGCAGGCGGCCGCCCAGCCGCTCACCGCCGAGCAGGAGCAGGCGATCGCCTCGACCACGTCGGCGTGGATCGTCGGCTCGCAGGCGACGGTCCGCGATCAGCTGCGCGACCTGCTCGCCCGCACCCGGCCGCAGGAGCTGATGATCTCCGGCATGATCCCCGGCCTCGCCGAGCGGACGCACAGCCTCGCCCTGATCAAGGGTGCGGTGGACCAGCTGGGCTGAGCGCCGCTCAGGCGGTCACGTCCCCGTTGAACAGGACGCGGGTGGGCCGCACCCGCACCACCACCTCCTCCGGCACGGCGTTGCGCCGGCCGAACTCCTCGCCCCGCTCGGCGCCCATGTAGCGGACGCCGCACGCGGTGCACACCCGAAGCAGGTAGTCGGGGTCGTCGACGAACTCGGCGACGCCCTGCACCTGCGCGAACGCGTACGGGGGCTCCTGCAGGTCCACCGATACCGCGACGCGCGGATCCTTCACCAGCAGTCGGCCTTTCGGGGTGTCGCGGCCGGTGGCGAAGACGAGTGCCCCGTCGTCGATCACGAACCAGACGGGGGCGGTCAGCGGGCGTCCGTCGCCCGCCAGGTAGCTCAGGTGCCCGGTGCGGGTGCCGGCGGAGAGGAAGTCGACGACCTCCGGGGTCAGGGTCTGCGTGGTCAGCATGGGTCGAGGCTACGTCTCCACCCCGATCTCCACCCGCGGGTCGATCCGGCGGCGGGCCGTTCCCGGGAGAGTGATCTCCATGAACACAGCAATCACCGCCCTCATCTCCGTCGTGGCCCTCGGCTGGATCTTCTACCGCCAGTTGCAGGCCCGCCCGCTCCGCGACCGCACCGCCCGCATCGCCGCCGTCCTGATGGTGGTCGGCCTGTTCCAGGCGGCGCAGTTCGTCACCCACGGCGGCCAGGTCGGTGCCGGCCACGTGGTGGCCGCCGTGCTGGGCATGCTCATCGCCGTCGGCCTCGCCTACCCGCGGTCGCTGACCACGAAGGTGTTCCCCGGCCCGGACGGGCGCTACCTGCGGCAGGGCACGGCCGCCACCATCGGCCTGTGGATCGTGGCGATCGCCCTGCACGTGGCCGTGGACATCGCCGTTCCCCTGGTGCTGGGCGATCACACCGGGCGCGGTTTCGACGGCGCCACCACGATGCTGTTCATCGGCGTCACCCTGTACGCCCAGAACTGGTTCCTGCAGCAGCGCGTCGCCGCGCACCGCGCGCAGCAGCCGGTGGTTCCGGTCGGCTGACCCCCGCGGGCGGATCGGGCCCGACGGTGCGCCCCGCACCGTCGGGCCCGTCGTCACGGCCGGGCCTCCCAGGGGCTCACAGTGCGGCAGTCCTGGCCGTGACACCGAGCCTGCCGGGGTCGAAGTCGATATCGGCGCCGTCCTCGGTGCTCAACAGCTCGATCATCATCTGACCAACCTCCCTTGGATGAGATCGCAAGAACGATACCGCCGCCCACGACTCCGCGGTCCCACATCCTCTCCACTGCGCCCTGGGACGATCCGAGCGCGTGGTCGGACAAGTTGCTCTGGCACCACAAGGACCTCAACACGGGTGATTTCCTCGTGGACGACCGCACGCACAACGGCGCCGACCGGTTCCGAGGCGAGCGCGTTCACTTCGGAACGCGCGGTTTCGAGGACTGGGCCGCGGTGACCGCGTACCTGCTGGCCCGCGCCTGACACTCCTGTCGGACCCCTGTGCCAGGCTGTGTCCATCGGGAGGAAGGAAGACCGGGATGGGCACTGGGAACGGCGGATCCGTGGAGACGGAGGTGTGGGCGCTGCTCGACGCGGACTCCGAGACCGGGGACGCGACCAAGTATCTGGTGGTAGCGGCACTCGCCGGTGACGAGGACCTGGCAGAGCAGCTCGGCGCGGGGGCGCCCGCGCCGAAGCGCCCGGCCGAGTCGCCCGGGGAGACGGAGCAGCCGCCGCTGCGCGCCTTCGTCCGCGAGATCACCGTCCAAGGCTTCCGCGGAATCGGCGAATCGGCCACCCTGCAGGTGAATCCGTACCGCGGCATCACGGTGATCAGCGGGCGCAACGGGTCCGGCAAGTCCAGCTTCGCCGAGGCGCTCGAGTACGCGCTCACCGGCACCAGCTATCGGTGGCACAAGAAGAGCCAGCTGTGGCAGTCCACGTGGCGCAACCTCCACGCTGGCGAACCGGCCTCCATCACCGTCGGATTCGCGATGGAGTCCGACGATCACCGGACCGGGACCACCGCCACCGTCGGGGTGGACTGGGCCGCGGGCGCACCCCTCGACTCCGCGCAGCGGTGGTCGCAGGTCAAGGGCGACAAGCGCGTCAGCGTGGCAGAGCTCGGCTGGGACGCCGCGCTCGGCACGCACCGCCCCATCATGTCCTACGACGAACTCGGTGGCCTGTTCGAGGAGGGCCAG
This sequence comes from Tsukamurella paurometabola, assembly GCA_040391845.1. GTDB lineage: Bacteria > Actinomycetota > Actinomycetes > Mycobacteriales > Mycobacteriaceae > Tsukamurella > Tsukamurella paurometabola_B. The sequence goes on from JBEBXD010000011.1 coordinate 38,053, forward strand.
TCCGCGCTGTACGACGCGCTGAACCTGCTGCTCGGCCTGGACGAGATCAGCGCCGCGGAGTCCAGACTGAAGGACGCCGAGAAGCGGCTGGGATCGGCCCGCAAAACGGCCAATGACGCCCGCACCCCGTTGGTCCGGCTGCTCGACGGGGTGGACGATCCCCGCGCGGCCACCGTGACGAAGCTCATCGCTCGCCGGCCTTACGACCTCGACGCCGTGATCGCCACCACGCACGGGACCAGGACCGATCAGAGCGCCGCTATCACACGCCTGCGAGCCCTGGCCGACCTCACCGTCCCCGCCGTCACGGGCGCCGGCCCCGCCGCGGCCGAGACCGTCGCGGCGGAGTTGCGCAGCGCCATCGAGCAGCACGCGGCGGGTGCCGACGCGGTTACCGATGCCATGACCGCACGCTCGGCACTGCTCCGTGAAGCGCTCGACCTGTACGCCGGGACCGGCGAGCAGGCGTGTCCGGTGTGCGAGACCGGGGTACTCGACACGGGCTGGCACGCAGCCGCATTGGAACGACTGGCCGAATCGGACTCCGCGACCGCTGAGCACCAGCGGGTGACCGCACGGCTGGCCCGGGCACGGTCGTCAGCGACAAGCTACTTCGACGCCGTAACTGAGGTCGAGGCCATCGACGGCGTCGACCTGCCCGCACTGCCGACCTACAACGCGGCGGCCGCACAGGCGCGGAACGCGCCCGATGCACTGTCCGACCTGCCGGCACACATCGAAACCGCCGCTGCCCGCCTGGCGGATGCCGCCGCCGCGCTGCGGGCCGAGGCGGCCGAGCGTGCGGACGACCTCGAGGACGCGTGGTCACCGGCCGCGCACGCGATCGCGGCCTGGGTCGACTTGGAGACCACGGCGCGCGCTGACGACGACAACCTCCGACGCGTGAAGGACGCGCTGGCGTGGCTGCGGGAGTGTGCCGGCACACTGCGGGAACGGAGGCTCGCGCCGATGGTCACGCAGGCCGGAGAGATCTGGCGACGGATGCGCCACGAGAGCAATGTGGACATCGGCACCATCACCCTCGCCGGCGCGGCGACCCGACGGCGGGTCGTGGTGGACGGCACCGTGGACGGCGTGCCCGCGGGTGCGCTCTCCGTGATGAGCCAGGGCGAGCTCCACGCCCTCGCACTCGCGATGTTCATCCCCCGCGCGACGACGCCGTCGAGCCCGTTCCGGTTCCTCGTCCTGGATGACCCGATCCAGGCGATGGATCCCGCGAAGATCGGGGGTTTCCTCGATGTACTGGTGGACCTCGCGCGGACCCGCCAGGTGATCGTGTTCTCCCACGACGACAGGCTGCCCGCCGCGATCCGCGCGCGGTCCATCCCGGCGCAGTTGCTCGAGGTCAAGCGGGAGCAGCGTTCCGCTGTGGTGATCACTGAGAACGGCAATCCGGCACTGCGCTACGTCAGTGATGCCGAGGCGATCGTGCGCGACGACCGCGTCGACGATGTGGTCACCCGCAAGGCCGCCCCGGGCTTGTTCCGCATGGCGATCGAGGCCGCCGCGCACCAGCGCTACTTCACCGATCGGGCCCGGGAGGGCGCGGCCTACCAGGAGACCGAAGGCGCCTGGGAGGCTGCGAAGACTGCACAGCGCCGAGTCGCGCTGGCCGTGACCGGCGATGCGGACCGTGACATCTCCGGCTGGAAGAGCCGGCGGCGTCACCGCTTTCCCAGCATCGCGATCGCCTCTGCCGGGACACACACGGGTGCCGCGCTCACGGTCGATGAGATCCGCGACCTCCGGGACACCGTCCGCGACATCCTGGAGGACCGGTGAACGACGCCGCCGCCCTACTGAACTCCGTGGACGCCCTGCTCGACGCGCCTGTCGGCACCACGAAGGGGAACTCCGCGCGGCTCGCCGCCGTACTCACGCGGCAGGCCGTCGAGGACCTCATCGACGCGCGCTGCGCCGAACTCTGCGGGGTCGCCGAGGTCACTGGAAGCTGGCGGGCGAAGCTGGCGGTGCTCAAGTCCCTCGATGCAGCACCATCGGGCCGCGTGCTGGTGGACGCCTGGCATCAACTCACTACCTTCTGCCACCACCACGCTTACGAGATGTCGCCCACCATCGCGGAGGTGCGTGCGCTCAGTGACGCGGTGCGCCAGTGCATTCGCCACAGCCGGGAAGGCGCGTGACCGAACCAGGAGTTCCCCACATCGCGAACAACCCGAGCGCCCGTGACCTCGCGGCCCGCGCAGACCGTTCGTTCAGAACCGCTCCACCACCCGGCGGAGCTTGTCGAGGAACGCGGACTCGAGCCGGTGTAGCTGTACCGGCCGCGTAGATCCGGCGCTACTCAGCGGTCCCGGTCGGGCGCCGGAGGAGCTCGGCGGCCACCACGCCCTGCATCACCACGGGGTCGATGGGCTCCCCGGACCGGATGACGCTCAGTGTGCCGCGCGATTCGAACACCACCGCGCCCACGTCCTCCATGCGCCTGATCCCCGTCTGCCGCAGGTGCATCAGGAGTTCGGCGTGCGACACGTGGCAGCGGCGCAGGGCGTCCTCCCGGACCTGCTCGCCCACCATCAGCAGCACCGGCCGGTTGGTGACCGCCCGGCTCCCCCGCCGCGTCGCCCGCACCGCACCGACGACGGCCTGGATGGCGACCAGCGTGATGAGGGCGATGAGGCCACTCGCGAGCCGCGGCGAGTCCCCGAGGGAGGCTCGGCCGATGATCGACCCGAACGCCATCACCGCCACCAGGTCGAAGCCCGAGAGCCCGGAGAGCACGCGCTGCCCGAGCAGCCGCACCACGATGAGCAGCGCCGCGTACATGCCGATGGTCGAGAGCACCACCGCCCCCGCCTCGGCCGCACTGACACCCAACTCGTCCAGGACCATGGGGACCTCTCCTCACGCGGCCCGGCGACCGCTCAGTATCGGATCGTCGAACCGCGCGGCGCTCAGGTCAAGTAGCGGTACGCCGGCGAGCCGGGCTCGAGCCGCTCGCAGTGCAGGCCCGAGGAGTTCATCCGTTCCAGCAGCGCGGCCAGGTCGTCGGCCCGGCCCAGCTCCACGCCCACCAGCGCCTCGCCGGTGTCGCGGTTGTTGCGCTTGACGTACTCGAACAGGGTGATGTCGTCGTCCGGCCCCAGCACCTCGTCGAGGAAGCGCCGCAGGGCGCCCGGCTCCTGCGGGAAGGCGACGAGGAAGTAGTGCTTGAGGCCCTGGTGCACGAGCGAACGCTCGATGACCTCGTTGTAGCGGGAGACGTCGTTGTTGCCGCCGGAGAGCAGGCACACCACGGTGGCGCCGGGTTCGAAGCGGAGCTGCCCGAGCGCGGCCACCGAGAGCGCGCCGGCCGGCTCGGCGATCACGCCCTCGTTCTGGTAGAGGTCCAGCATGGCGGTGCAGATCGCGCCCTCGTCCACCTCGACGATGCCCAGCTCGCCCGCGGCGACGTCCCGGATCTCCCGCGCCGGCCACACCTGCGCCCCCTCGGACACGGCCACCTCGTAGCCGATGGAACCGATCCGCTTGACGGCGGCACCGTCGACGAACGGGTCGATGGTGGGGAGGTCGATCGGTCCCCCGGCCTCGATGGCCCGGGCGAGCGACGGTGCGCCGGCGGGCTCGGCGCCCACGACGGTCGCGTCCGCGGACTGCGACCGCAGGTAACGCGTGACGCCGGCGAAGCAGCCGGCCCCGCCGACGGGCATCACGGTGACGTCGGGGACGGTGCCGCCGAGTTGTTCGACGAGCTCGACACCGATGGTGCCCTGCCCGGCGGTGGTGCGGGGATCGTCGAAGGCGTGCACCCAGGTGGCGCCGGACGCGGCGACATCCGCCTGCGCGGCCGCCGCTGCGGCGTCGTAGGTCTCGCCCGTCGCGATCAGCTCCACGTAGCGGCCGCCGTGCGCGCGGATCCGGTCCCGCTTCTGCTTCGGCGTGGTGGTCGGCACGTAGATGCGGCCGTGCACCTCCATGGTGCGGCACGCGAAGGCGACGCCCTGCGCGTGATTACCCGCCGACGCGGCGACCACCCCCGCTGCCTTCTCCGCCTCGGTGAGCTGAGCCATCAGGTTGTAGGCGCCGCGAATCTTGTACGAGCGCACCACCTGCAGGTCCTCCCGCTTGAGGTACACCTTGGCGCCGGTCAGCGCGGAGAGGCGGTCGGAGAGCTGCAGCGGGCTCACCGACACCACCCCGGCGAGTCGCGCGCGGGCATCGATGATCGAGTGCACCGTCAGGTCGGCGGCGGCACTGGACGTCGATGAGGTAGCCATGCGGGACATTTTCCCACTCGTCCCGCGTTCGGCGTCACCCCGCCCACGATCAGCGGGTCGGAAGCATCGCGCACGATCGCGTGCCATCATGGCGGGGTGCTGGACGGCGTCCGAGCGAGGCTCACGTTCCTGATCGCGGTGGTGGCCATCGTGGTCGCGGGAGCGACCCTCGACTTCCACCGCGCCGCCCCGTGGACGGCGATCCTGTTCGCCGTGCTCGCCGCGGGCATCGCCGCGCGCGGGCTTCCCGAGGACCGGCTGCCGCTGCCCGCCCGGATCGCGGCCGACGCGATCACGGTGGTGGCGGCCGGCGTGCTGTTCGTGATCGAACCCAACGCCGCACTGGGCGTGGTGCTCTACGCCTCGCCCGTCCACCTGGGCACCGTGTACCCGGCCCGCATCGCCGTCACGCTCGCGGTGCTGGGGGGCGCCGCCGTGATCATCGCCGGCGAGATCGCGGACACCCCCGAACTCAACCCGATCTGGATCGGCTTCTCCGTGGCGATCACGGTGCTGGCCGGCGTGGCCGGCCGCACCCGACGGGAGCGGACCCGCGCGCTGGAACAGCTCGTGGAGCAGACCCGGCGCACCGCCGAGTCCGAGGCCCGCACCAGTGCGCTCGCCGAGCGGGCCCGCATCGCCCGCGACCTGCACGACGTCCTGGCCCACACCCTCTCCGGCGCGGGCATGCAGCTCGAACTCGCCGACGCGCTCCTCGAGGCCGGCCGCCCCGGCGACGCCCGCGCCGCCGTCCAGCGGGCCCGCGGCGCCATCGCGGACGGCGTCACCGAGGCCCGCGGCGCCGTCCACGCCCTGCGGGAGGACACCGTCGACCTGCCCACCGCGCTCGCCGCCCTCGCGGACGGGCCGCACGAGAGCGTCGAGAGCGGCCCGGTCGCGCTGAGCGACACCCGGGCCCGGGCGGTCCTGGGCGTCGCGCAGGAGGCGGTCACGAACGCCCGACGGTACGCGGTGGGCGCGCCCGTCACGATCCGCCTGGCCTCCGTGGACGACGGTGCCGAGCTCACCGTGACGAACGGGCCCGGGACGGCGCAGGGCGTGCGCGGCTCCGGCATGGGCCTGATCGGCATGCGGGAACGCGCCGCCGAGGCCGGTGGAACGCTCAGCGCCGGCCCCACCGGGGACGGCGGCTGGACGGTGCGCCTGTCCCTGCCGCACGAGGCCGTCGTGGCCGACCTGGAGCACGAGGAGAGGAGCGGCGCGTGAACGACGTGCGTGTGGTGGTGGCCGACGACCAGGCGGCGGTGCGGGAGGCTCTGGCCGCGATGCTGGACCTGACCCCGGGCATCGCCGTGGTGGGCGCCGCCGCCGACGGCGTGGAGGCCGTGGCACTGGTCCGGGAACACCGGCCCGACGTGCTGCTGACCGACCTGAGGATGCCCAACCTCGACGGTGCCGGGGCCACCGAGCGGGTGCTCGCCGACGCCCCCGACACCGCGGTGGTGCTGCTGACCACGTTCGACGACGAGGAGTCGATCCTGCGCGGCCTGCAGGCGGGGGCCCGCGGGTACCTCACCAAGAACGCGGGGCGCGCCGAGATCGCCGCCGCGATCGTCGCCGCCGCGGCGGGCCAATCGGTGCTCGATCCGCAGGTGCAGCAGCGGCTCCTCGCGTCGGCGACGGGCGGCGGGCACCGCCCGGCATCGCCGGCCCCGGCCCCAGGCGGCGCGGCACCGGGCTCGGCGCCGGCACCCGACCTCACGCCCCGCGAGACGGAGGTGCTTCGGCTCATCGCGGACGGGCTCACCAACCGCGACATCGCCGCGCACCTGTTCGTCAGCGAGTCGACGGTGAAGACGCACATCAACAACCTGTTCGCGAAGGCGCAGCTCAGGGACCGTGCGCACGCCGTCCGATACGCCTTCGAGACCGGGATCGCCGCATCCGGTCACCGCGATTGAAACCCTTCTCGTCTGCGCGGCAACGACTTACGGTCGACCATCATGGCGACCACGATCATCACCCCGGCCCGCATCGCCGCCGACCCGCCGTCCGCCGCGTCCGGTGACGCGGTTCGGCTGCTCCCCCGCCGCCGCCCCACGCGCTGGGCGGCGGCGGCGGTGGTGCTGGTGCTCGGCGCCATGCTGGTGAACACGCTGCTCACCAACCAGCGCTTCGAATGGCCCACGGTGGCGCGGTACTTCACGCAGGCCGCGATCCTCAAGGGCCTGTGGCTCACGCTGTGGCTCACCGCCGTCACCTTCGCCGCCGGGTTCGTCCTGGGCATCGGCCTGGCCGCGATGCGCCTGTGGGGCGGCCCCCTCCTGCGGGCCGTGTCCTTCGGCTTCGTCTGGCTGGTGCGGTCCGTGCCGCCGCTCGTGCTCCTGCTGTTCTGGTTCCAGCTCGCGACGCTGTACCCCGAACTCTCGCTGGGCATTCCGTTCGGGCCGGCGTTCGTCACGTTCGACACCACGCACCTGATCGGCGCGCTGGCCGCGGCGATCATCGCCCTCACCATCGACGTGGCGGCCTTCGCCGCGGAGATCGTGCGCGGCGGGCTGGTCTCGGTGGACCCGGGCCAGACGGAGGCGGCCCGCTCCCTGGGGCTGAGCCCGCGCCGGATCTTCCGCCGCATCGTGCTGCCGCAGGCGATGCCCGCCATCATCCCCGCATCCGGGAACCTGCTGATCGGGCTGCTCAAGTCGACCTCCCTGGTGAGCGTCATCGCGGTCACGGACCTGCTGTACTCGGTGCAGCTCGTCTACAACCAGAACTTCAAGGTGATGCCGCTGCTGCTGGTGGCCACCCTCTGGTACGTGGTGATCACCTCCGTTCTGGCCGTGGGCCAGTACTTCGTGGAGCGGCACTTCCACCGGGGCCGGCGGGACGCGCGCCCGTTCCGGGCGGTCCTCGCCGACGCGGCGCGGCTGCGCCCCCGGCTCCCCAGCTCCGTCCGCCGGGGAGAGCGGGCATGAGCGCGATCGAGATCCGCGGCCTGCGGAAGTCGTTCGGCGGCAACGAGGTGCTGCGCGGCATCGACCTGGACGTCGCCCCGGGTGAGGTCGCGATCATCCTGGGCCCTTCCGGCTCCGGCAAGTCGACCCTGCTGCGCTGCATCAATCACCTGGAGCCGCCCGACTCCGGCTCCGTGCGGGTGCACGGCGAGCTGATCGGCTACCGGAGCACCGGCCGCCCGGACGTGCTCCGCGAACTGCACCCGCGCGACGTGGCGCGGCAGCGCCGCCGCATCGGGATGGTGTTCCAGCAGTTCAACCTGTTCCCGCACTTCACCGTCCTGGAGAACCTGACCGAGGGGCAGGTCGCCACCGGCGTCCCGGCCGCCGAGGCGGCGGACCGCGGCCGCGAGCTGCTCGCCCGCGTGGGACTCGAGGGCAGGGAACGGGCCTACCCGTCACAGTTGTCGGGCGGCCAGCAGCAGCGCGTGGCCATCGCCCGCACCCTGGCGATGCGGCCCGACGTGGTGCTCTTCGACGAGCCCACCTCGGCCCTCGATCCCGAACTCGTCGGCGAGGTGCTCGCCGTGATCCGTGATCTCGCCGAATCCGGCATGACTCTGGTCGTGGTCACCCACGAGATCGGCTTCGCCCGCGACGTCGCCGACACCGTGATCTTCATGGACGACGGCCGGATCGTCGAGACCGGGGCTCCCGGCCGCATCTTCGCCGACCCCGAGCACCCCCGGACCCGCGACTTCCTCGCGGCCGTCCGCTGACCCCGGCACCCCTTCCCCCGCACCCACTCACCAGGAGAACCTCCATGCGCAGCCGCGCCCTATCAGCACTCTCGCTCATCGCCGCCGCCTCCGTCCTCGCGGCGTGCGGCGGCGGCACCGACCCCGCCGCCGAGAGCTCGGCCTACCCGATCCCGACCCAGGACGTCGTCTCGTCGGTCGCCGTCGACCCCGCCGCGCGGGCACTGCTGCCGGCCGGCACCACGGAGCTCACGCTCGGCCTCACCCGGCTGCCGGGGATCAACAATCTCCCGCACGCCGGTGAGGTGCCCGACGGCAACCCGGTCGGCCTCGACGTGGACCTGCGCAACGCGGTGGCGAAGGCGCTGGGCATCACGTGGAAGCAGGAGATCGGCACCTTCTCCACGATCATCCCGGGCGTCCAGAACGGCCGGTACCAGGTGGGGCAGGGCAACTTCGGGGTGACGAAGCCGCGCCTCGAGGTGGTCGACTTCGCGACCTACCTGAACGACGGCCAGGCCTTCGTCGGCGCCTCCAAGTCCGGGCTCAGCAGCGTGAAGACCCTGGAGGACCTGTGCGGCAAGAGGATCGTGACCGGGTCGGGCACCACCTTCCAGCAGATCCTGGAGAAGGGCGCCTCGCAGTGCACCGCGAAGGGCAAGCCCGCCTACACGGTACAGTACCTCGACGACAACGGTGCGATCGTGCTCAGCCTCCAGAACAACAAGGTGGACGCGTACTTCGGCCCCACCCTCTCGCTGCGGTACCTGGTGGACAAGGTGCCCGGCACCAAGTTCCTCGGCGAGTACTCGACGACCGCAGTCGGTTTCGTGACCGCCAAGGGCTCGCCGATCGCCCGGGCCATCGAACAGGCCATCAACACGCTCATCGCGCGCGGCGAGTACCAGAAGCTGTTCGAGAAGTGGAAGGTGCCGGAGGCGGCGCTGCCGAAGTCCGAGATCAACCCGACCGCGGGGTTCTGAGCGGTGGCGATCGCATCCCTGGCCTTCCTCACCCCCGGCAACTACCCGGACGACGATCCCTCCGCCGGACTCGAGGACACGCTGCGGCTCATCGAGTTCGGCGAGCGCTTCGGGTACCGCGGCGCGTGGGTCCGCCAGCGCCACCTGGAGCACGGAATCTCCTCCGCCGCTGTCTTCCTCGGTGCGGCGTCGCAGCGCACGACGACGATCGAGCTCGGCACGGCCGTCATCCCCATCGGCTACGAGAACCCCTTCCGGCTGGCGGAGGACCTCTCCCTGGCCGACGCCCTCTCCCGCGGCCGGATCCAGGCCGGGTTCTCCACCGGGATGCCGCACGCGGATCTCCTCGCGGACGTGGTCTTCGAGGAGCCGCCGCGGGTCTCGGGGCACGAGCGGGTGGCGCGCACCGTCGACCACCTGCGCGGCGCGTACCTCGGCGACGAGGACACGCGGATCGAGTCGCCGGGGAACGTGCAGCGCCCGCGCCTGCAGCCGCACACCCCCGGCCTGGCGGGCCGGTCCTGGTACGGCGGAACGTCTCTCGAGTCCGCACGGTGGACGGGTGCGGCCGGGCTGCACCTGCTGACCGGCAACATCGTGTCCGCCGCGGGGATCGGCTCAGATGACTTCGGCACCGTCCAGGCGGCACTCGTCGACGCCTACCGCGCGGCGGGCGGCGCCGGCGGTCGCGTGGCGGTCGGCCGGGTGATCGTGCCGACGGACGGCGCCGACCGCGCCACCGCCGCGCGGTACCGGGAGTACGCGCGGTCGCGGCACGAGCGCACGCTGACGGCGCACGGGCCGAGGCGGACCCTGTTCGCCCGGGACCTGGTGGGTACGGTCGCCGAGATCGCGGAGCGCCTGGCCGCCGATCCCGCGTTCGCGCCGGAGTCCGGACCGGTCACCGAGCTGCGCCTGGAACTGCCCTACGAGTTCGACGTGCGGGACTACGAGCAGATCCTCACCGACGCGCTCGGCCTGCTCCCCGCGCTCGCCTCCGCCGCTTAGGTCCGCGTCTCGCGCAGGGTGCGCACGAGGTTCTTCTGGATCTTGCCGGTCGCGGTCTTGGGCAGGGCGTCGACGAACACGATCTCCTTGGGCGCCTTGAAACCTGCGAGGTTCTCCTTCGCGTACGCGATCAGCCGGTCCGCGTCCGCGGTCGACGACGGTGGCCGGACCACGAACGCCGTGACCGCCTCGCCCCAGCGCTCGTGCGGGGTGCCGACGACGGCGACCTCCGCCACGTCGTCGTGCCCGAGCAGGACCCGCTCCACCTCGACGGAGGAGACGTTCTCGCCGCCGGACTTGATGATGTCCTTGGCCCGGTCGGTGAACCAGACCACGCCCTCGTCGTCGAGGTAGCCGATGTCGCCGCCGTGGAACCAGCCGTGCGCGAAGGTCTCCTCGTTCGCCGCGGGGTTGTTCCAGTAGCCCTCCATGAGCTGCGGTGTGCGGTACACGATCTCGCCGACCTCACCCGGGCCCAGCAGCGCGCCGTCGGGTCCCATGATCGCGATGTCGGTGGTGGTCACGGCCGGGCCCCACGAGTCGTCCTTGGCCCCCTGGTGCCCCGGCCACTGCATCTCTGAGATCGGGGTGGTCTCGGTCTGCCCCGAGCCCAGGATGATCGCCGCGCCCGGGAACGTGGCCCGCAGCCGGGTGAGCAGTTCCGCCGGCATCGGCGCCATCGCGTAGAAGCCCGTCACGAGAGCCGAGGTGTCGACCTCCGCCAGCCGCTCCTCGCCCAGGATCGCCGCCCACATCATCGGCAGCAGCGCGATGTGCGTGACCCGGTGCCGGGAGAAGGTCTCGACCACGGCGGCCGGGTCGAACCCGCGCAGCAGCACCGCGGTGCCGCCGGTGAGCAGCGTCGGCAGCAGCAGCACGTCGAGTGCGGTCACGTGGAACAGGGGCAGCACGATCGGCTGCACGGACGGCGTCGTGTCCGGGCGCAGGCCGATCGTCATCGCCGTGGTGAGAGCGCCGATCTGGACCGCGACATGGCTGGTGACCACGCCCTTCGGCCGGGAGGTGGTCCCCGACGTGTACAGGCAGTGCAGGATGTCGCGGTCGTCGACGAAGGCCTCCACGGTCGAGGTGTCGGCGTGCTGCAGCTCCGCGAACGGCGCGGCCGGCACTCCCCCGGCCTCCTCGGGCGCGGTCCCGACGACGAACACGGACTCGACCCGGGCACCGTCGGCCCCGGCGAGCGCGGCGCCGAGTACGGGCAGCAGCGCGTCCTCGGTGATCACCGCCCGCACACCGCTGTCGGCCAGCTGGTACGCCACGTCCTGGGGCGAGAGCGCGAGGTTGATCGGCATCGCCACGACCCCGATCTTGGCCAGCGCGAAGAAGGAGACCACGAACTCCCAGCGGTTCTGCAACTGCAGGGCGACGGCGTCGCCGCGGGTGAAGCCGCGTTCCGCCAGGCCCCGCGCCACGCCGTTCGCGCGGGCCTCCAGTTCCGCGAAGCCCAGGACCGTCGCGCCGTCCACGACGGCCGCGCGGTCGCCGAACTGGTGGGCCGCGCGGGTGGGGAGGTCCCCGAGGCACACGCGGTGGGTGAGGTTCACCACGAGGGGGTCGACACCGGACAGATCGGGACGCATCGCTCGGCTCATGGCCGCACCATATCCCGGCGCCGGCGGGTCCAGGGCCGTACCGCGCAGGAAGCGCTACCCGACGCGGCGGGCCTCGTCCTCCCGGCCGGGGAGCGGCAGGCCGAGGTGATCACGCAGGGTGGCGCCCTCGTACTCGGACCGGAACGCGCCGCGCTCCTGCAGGATCGGGACCACGCCGTCGGCGAACTCGTCCAGGCCGGTCGGCGTGAGGTGCGGCACCAGGATGAAGCCGTCGGCGGCGTCGGCCTGGATGAAGGTGTCGATCTCGTCCGCCACCTGCTCGGCGGTGCCCACGAACTGGGGGCGGGTGTTCAACTCGATCACCAGTTCCCGGATGGAGAGGCCGCCGGCCTCGGCCCGGGCGCGGTAGGTCGCGACGATCTCCCGCGGATCGGCGTGCAGGACGCGGCCGCGGACGGCCGGCGCGTCGTAGACCGGTTCCACGTCGGGCAGCGGACCATCGGGATCGAACGACTGCAGTTCGCGTCCCCACACCTGCTCGAGGAAGTTGAGGGCGGTCTGCGGGCCGATCTGGCTGCGCCGGATCGCGCGGGCCTTCTCCTGCGCCTCCTCCGCCGTGTCGCCGATGACGGCCGCCGCCCCGGGGAACACCTTGAGGTGCTCCGGGTTCCGGCCCCGGTCCGCGGCGCGGCGCTTGACGTCGGCGTAGAAGGTGCGGCCGCTGTCGAGGGAGCCGTGCCGGGTGAAGATCGCGTCGGCCTGCGCCGCGGCGAAGTCGCGGCCCTCGCCGGAGTCGCCGGCCTGCAGCAGGACCGGGTGTCCCTGCGGTGAGGGCGGCAGCGGCGATGCGCCCCGCACGTCGAACTGGGCGCCGCGGTGGGCGACGTCGCCGCGCCCCCAGCCGTCCCAGAACCTCCGTGCCACGGTGACGAACTCGTCGGCGCGGTGGTAGCGATCGGCGTGGGCGAGGAAGCCGCCGCGGCGGAAGTTCTCGCCGGTGAAGGCGTCGGAGCTGGTCACCATGTTCCAGGCGGCGCGGCCGCCGCTGAGGTGGTCCAGGGTCGCGAACTGGCGGGCCACCTCGAACGGCTCGTTGAAGGTGGTGTTGATCGTGCCCGCGAGGCCGAGCCGGTCGGTCACCGCGGCCAGCGCCGCGAGCACGGTGAACGTGTCCGGCCGGCCCACCACGTCGAGGTCGTGGATCCGCCCCAGGTGCTCGCGCAGCCGCAGCCCCTCGGCGAGGAAGAAGAAGTCGAACTTCGCGCGCTCCGCCGTGCGGGCGAGGTGGGTGAAGGAGTCGAACTCCACCTGGCTGCGGGCGGCGGGATCGGACCAGACGGTGTTGTGGTTCACCCCGGGGAAGTGCGCGGCGAGGTGGATCGGCTTGCGCTGCTTCCCCTCCCGGACCGGGACATCGGCGTACCGGGTCACAGCAGGCCCCATTCCTTGGCGAGCAGCTCGTGGCTGCGCAGTCGGGCGGTGTGGTCGTGGGTGACGGAGGTGATCACGATCTCGTCGGCGCCGGTGCGTTCGGCGAGGCCGCGCAGCCCCTCGGCCACCCGGCCGGGATCCCCCACGAACTGGGTGTCGGTGCGGTCCGCCACCTTCGCGCGGTCCTCGGCGGTCAGCCCGGCGCTGTCGCGCGGATAGGGAACGGCCCCGGAGCCGAACCGGATGGAGTGCACCCAGGCGGGGAAGCCGGCGGCCAGATCCCGCGCCGCAGCGTCGGTCTCGGCGACCACCACGTCGGCGCTGACCACCACGTGCGGGGCGTCCAGGTGCGCCGAGGGGCGGAAGGCCTCCCGGTAGGCGCGGGCCGCGTCCAGCGTGCTCGCCGGGTTCACGTGGTAGTTCGCGACGAACGGCAGACCGCGCGATCCCGCGACCTGCGCGCTCTCCCCCGCGCTGCTGCCGAACAGCCACACCGGCGCGCCGTGCGCGGCCTCCGCGACGGGCGAGCGCAAAGGCTGCCCCGCCGGGGCGAAGGTGCCGTCCAGCAGCGCGAGGACGTCGTCCACCTGCTGCGCGAACGCGGGCGCCTGCGCGCCGTCGTGGAGCAGCTGCCGGTACCCGGCGACGATCGCGGGGTTCGGCGCGGGACCGGTCGGGGGCGGCGCGTTCAGCCGCTGGCCGGTGCGCCCCAGGCCGATGTCCACCCGGCCGGGGTGCAGCGCCGCGAGCACGCCGAACGCGTCCGCGACGGCCGGCGCCGTGGTGAAACCGATGAGCACGGCGGCGGATCCGACCCGGATGTGGTCGGTCGCGGCGAGGATCTGCCCGATGAGCACCGGCGGCGCCGCGCTGGCGACGTGCGCGAAGTGGTGTTCGGCCACCCAGTAGCGCCGGTATCCCCAGTCCTCGGCGCGGCGGGCCAGGTCCAGGGTGTTGCGCAGGGCGTCCGACGGTGTGCCGCCGGCCGGGATGGGAGCGAGGTCGAGAACATTGAGCGCCGGCATCACGCCACCCACTCGTTGGCACGGGAAACACCGAGGTCGAGGACGTCGAGCGCGGTCATCAGGCCCCCCTCACGGCGGCGAAGCGGTTGACCGCGGGGCCCAGCCCCAGGGTCGCGCGCAGCGACCCCTCCCGCGGGGCGCCCGCCAGGAGCGGGGCGAACGCCGCGCGGAGCCGCGGCAGGTCGATGGCGTTGACGCCGGGGCGCAGCCGCGCACCGTCGAATCCGAGTGACTGCCACCCGGATACGGTGCGGGCGAGGGCCTCCCCCGTCCCGGCGAAGACCTGCGTATCGTCGTCCGCGGGTTCGCGCCGGTCCAGCTTCTCGATGCGGCGCAGGGCGGTCCGCTCGGAATCGGCCAGGTGCACGGTGACGTCCACGAGCAGTGTCCCGACACCCGCGGCGCGGAGCCGGCGGGCCGTATCGGCGAGCTGCTCCTCCGGGCCGGCGGGCACGATCGCCACGTCCGCGCCGGCGGCCGCGGATTCGGCACTCAATTCGATAGCGGAGTCGGCGATGCGCACCAGGACGGGCGGCCTGCCCTGCGGGGGCCGCGGGGTGATCGACGGCCCCTTCACGGAGAAGTGCTCGCCCTGGAATTCGATGTAGTGCAGGCGGTCCCGGTCGATGTACCGGCCGGTGGCGCGGTCGGAGATGATCGCGTCGTCCTCCCAGCTGTCCCAGAGGTCGCGCAGCACCGCGATGTACTCGGCCGCCTCGGCGGCCTGCGAGGCGGCGTCCTGCGGCTGCTTGCGACCGAACAGGGCCGCCTCGGCGGCCGCGCCCGTGGTGGCGGCGAGCACTCCGGCGCGGCCGCCGCTCACGTAGTCCAGGGTGGCGATCGCCTTCGAGGCGTGGAAGGGCTCGGTGTGGGTGGCGGTCACGGTGGGCACCAGCCCGATCCGCGCGACGGCGGGCGCCACGCGCGCCGCCAGGAGGGTCGCGTCGAACCTGCCGGAGAGCCGGTCGCGGGCGGTGAGGGAGAACGAGTCCTCGAAGGTCACGAAGTCGGCGGAGGCCGCCTCCGCGGAGCGGGTCAGCCCGGCCCAGTGCTCCGCGGAGGTGGCCTCCAGTGGATCCGCGCCGACTTCGGCGAACGCTGCGGGATGCCAGCCGAAGGGCTCCAGGGCGATCCCGAGGACAGGGCGTGCAGTTGGCGCGGTCACGGATTCGACGGTAGGCGGCCCGGTTTCGTCTGTGACCGGTTGCGCTCAGCGTGGATGCAAGGGAATCTCCCCGGCGCCGATCGCCGAGATCGCGAGGGCGGCCGCGATCATCGCGGGCCCGTGCGCCGCCGTGCGGTCCCGCGCGACCGCCGCCCACGCCAGGGTGAGCAGCTGCGCGCCGAGCACCGCGAGGAGGACGCCCGGCACGCCGGCCACGGCGCCCACGACCGCGCCGAGGGACGGGGCCAGCTTCACGTCCCCGGCGCCCATGCCGCGCACCAGGAAGGCGGCCGCGTTCACCGCCGTCCACAGCACCGCCCCGACGAGTGCCGACGGCGCACCGTCGAACACCGCCCCGAGCGAGGCGGCGAGGGCGACCGCCGCAGCGGGCAGCGTGAGCACGTTCGGCAGGCGCCCCTCGCGCACGTCGAACCAGCACAGCGCGGCGCACCACACGCACAGGCACAGCGCGCCGAAGTACAGCGCGATCAATCCCCCGGAGAGCCCCCACTCCACGGGAACAGTGTGTCAGGCCTTCAGTGCGGCGCGCAGTGGATCGGGGATCGGGATGGACCCCGAACCGTCGGTGGCGATCACGGCGTACACGATGCGCCCGGCCACGGCCTCGGTCGGCACCTCGGCGTCGAGGTCGGTGCGGAACACGAACTCGAGGGTGAAGCTCTTCGTGCCGATCCGCCCCGTGCGCAGGATCAGCTCGCTGTCGGCCTCGTCGGTGAGGCCCGCGGCGTAGTCGAGCTCCACGTGCACCACCTGCGAGTCGTAGCCCGCGGCGAGCATCGCCTCGTAGGGCGCACCCCGGTCGGCGTAGAACTTCCCGATCGCGGTGTCCACGTACCCCAGGTACCACATGTTGAACAGGACGCCCTGGCGGTCGATCTCGTAATAGCGCGGCCGGAACCGGTGGCGGAACTCGCTCATCGGCCCCGCCTCACCCGGCCGGCCTCGCGGCGGCGAGCGCCGCTGCCATCGCCGCGCGCGGCGCGGGCAGGCCGGTGAACCACTCGGCCTGCCGGAACGCCTGGTGCAGCAGCATCGTGAGCCCGCCGGCGGTGCGGGCCCCCTTGGACTCCGCGGCCGCGACCAGCAGGGTTGGCCACGGATCGTAGGCCACGTCCGCGACCGCGGGCGCTGCGGAGGAGAGCGCGTCCATCAGCGGGAAGTCGTCCGATTGGGCGGCGCCCGGCAGCGTGGAGACCACCACGTCGGCCCTGGGCACCGAGGGCGCGGCGAGCGGGGCCCACCCCGCGGAGAGCCCGAACGATTCGGCGCAGCCGAGCGCGTCCTGCGCCCTGCCCTCCGAGCGGGCGAGCACCGTCGTCCTGCGGAAGCCGCGGTCGGCGAGCGCGGCGAACACCGGGCGGGCGGTGCCGCCGGCGCCGACCACGATCGCGGACTCCCCCGCCGCGCCGCACTCCTGAAGCAGGCCGGCGGCGCCGTCGACGTCCGTGCAGTCGGCGAGCCATCCGGCCTCGGTGCGGACCAGGGTGTTCGCGGACCCGACGGTGACCGCCCGGTCGGTCCGCTCGTCGGCGAACGCGAGCGCGGCGAACTTGCCGGGCATGGTCACCGAGAGCCCGACCCACTCGGGCCCGAGCCGGCCGACCAGGCCGGGCAGTTGCTCCGCATCGCATTCGATCCGCTCGTACGTCCAGTCCAGGCCGAGCGCCGCGAAGGCGGCGGCGTGCAGGACGGGCGAGAGCGAGTGCGCGATGGGCGTGCCGAGGACGGCGGCACGGCGGGTCACGGGCCGCAGCCCACCGTGAGGAACTTGGTGTCGCACGCCTTCTGCCGGTTGCGTTCGTGCTGCGCGAAGTCGTCGGTGAACAGCGTGGTGCCCTTGCTGTCGACGGTCACGAAGTACAGCCACGGCCCGGGCGCAGGGTTCTCGGTCGCGACCAGGGCCTCGGTGCCGACGGCGCCGATCGGCGTGGCCGGCAGCCCCGTCTTGGCGTAGGTGTTCCATTCGGTCTTCTTGAGCAGCTTCTCGCCGGCGACGTCGATGCCGGTCACGGCCTCGCCGTAGTTGACGGTGGAGTCCATCTCCAGCTTCTGGTTCTTCGCCAGCCGGTTGAGGATCACCCGCGCCACCTTCGGGTAGTCGTCGGCCTGGTTCACCTCGCGCTCGACGATCGACGCCGACACCAGCACCTGGTACGGGGCGAGCCTCGCGGGCGAGGACCGGCTCGCGGTGAGCAGGCCCTGCGCCTCGTACTGCTTCGCGGAGGCGGTGATCAGCTGCTTGAGGATGGCCAGCGGCGCGGCGGACGGGTCGATCTGGTCCCACACGCCGGGCGCGATCAGGCCCTCGATGCGCCGGTGATCACCCTTGAGGCGGGTCACGGTGGCGGCGGCCCACTGCGGCACGCCCAGCTCGTCCGCCGAGGCGGTGGACGCCGCCTTGACGAAATCGGCCTTCGGGGTCTGCTTCTTCACCCCGGCGTCGGTGTGCGCGGTGGCCGCGGAGAGCCTGCTGAAAATGCCGAGCGCGACCTTGTCGTCCTTGCTGCGCTTGTCGTCGAGCACCGCGCCGGCGGCGACGTTGAGCATGCCCACCCGGTGTGAGCGCGCCGGGTCGGCCAGCATGGTGACCGCTTCCGACGCGGGCAGCGACTTGCGGAGCTCGTAGAACCCGGCGGAGATCGGCTTATCGCCCGCCGCCTTGTTGAAGGCGCCCACGGACTTCACCACGCCCGCGTCGACCAGGTTCTGCGCGAAGTCCGAGTTGTTCTGTCCCATGATGTGGACCACGACCTCGGGGCCCGCCTGCCCGGCGGCGAAGTCCTCCGGATCACCTGCGCCGCCGAACAGCGAGCCGCGCACCGTCCACAGGACGCCGCCGACCACCAGCAGGAAGACCACCAGCAGGGAGAGCAGCGCGACCCGGCGGCGACGCGTGACCTTCGCCTGCTGTGCGGCCCGACGGCGCTCCGCCCGGGTGGTGCGCCGTTCGCCGACCGCGACCGGGTCCGCACGCTCGTTGTTCCACCCGTCGCTCACTCGCCGACCTCCTCGCGGCCGGGGGCCGGCCGCCGTTCGTCGAGCCATCCCTGCAGGATGGCCACTGCGGCGGCCTGATCGATCACCGCTCGCTGTTCCTTCGCCCGCACCCCGTTCTCGCGCAGCGCCCGCTGCGCGGTGACGGTGGTGAAGCGCTCATCTGAGAAACATACCCGGGGCGGCGTTGCATCCGTGACACGCAGAGCCTCGGCGAGCCTCCGCGCGAACCCCTCCGCCATCCGCGCCGAGGACCCGCGCTCCCCGCGGAGGGTGCGCGGCATCCCGATCACGATCTCCACGGGCTCGTAGTCGGTCACGAGCTGCGCGATCCGGCGCAGATCGGAGCCGTCCTTCGCCGCGCGGACCGTCTCCACCGGGGTGGCGAGGATCCCGTCGGGATCCGAGACGGCCACCCCGATGCGGGCCTTCCCCACATCGAGGGCGAGCCGCCGGCCCCGCTCCCACTCCGACACCGTCAGGCGCCGACCGTCCGCGCGACCTCGGCCCGGACCGCGGCGAGCGCGGCATCGACCCCCGCGGCGTCCGATCCGGCGCCCTGCGCGAGATCGGCCTTGCCGCCGCCGCGCCCGCCGACCGACGGGGCCGCGGCCTTGACCACGTCGCCGGCCTTCACCCCGAGGTCCTGGGCCGCGTCGTTCGAGGCCACCACGAACGGCACCTTCTCGCCGGCGACGGCGCACAGACCCAAACCGGCGCCCGGCGCGCCGAGCCAGCGCGA
>JBEBXD010000012.1:0-55765 GCA_040391845.1 Tsukamurella paurometabola
CGCGCCGTCGAGGTCGCCGCGCTCCAGGTCGGCGCCCAGCGCCCCGCCCACCTTCCGCAGGCCCGCTCCCCCGACCACCGCCCAGGTCCCGATGGCGGTGGCGCCCGGAACGTTCCGGGCCGCGTACCCGAGCGCGGCCGCCCCGCCCACGAGGAGCGCGGCGTACGCGGCGCCGCGCAGCTTCGACGGCGCGTACATGCGCCGCTCGAGCGCCAGCGCGACGGTACCGAACCCGGCGACGGGGTGGTACCTGCGCGGATCGCCGAGGACCTCGTCGGCGAGGACGCCGAGTGCGAGCTCGGTGGTGCGGTTCACGGTGGTCGACGGTACCGGTTCGCGGCGCTCGCGAACCGCGGAGCCGACCATCATCGACCCCATGGGAACCGACCGGCGGTCTGGTGCGTCCAATTCATAGGGGTATCGAACCGAGTCGTCTTAGAGGAGGGCACTGTGTGAAGCAGCGCGAGCAACGGTATTGGGACGAGCGTCAGGAGCGCTGGTTCGAAGCAGTACCAACCGATTCTGTCCTGACACACCTGGGCAGAGTCAGGCGTGGTTCGCCGCCGTTCGACGAGGAACCGCTCTGGCGGAGCTCCGAGGTCGAACGCTGGGTCGAGGTCGATGTGTCGATGATCGAGGGCGAGCTCTCGATCGAGGACACGGTCCGCCTCGTGCGGCACCGGCCGCAGAGACCGCGCGACAGTAAGCGCGACTGCATTCGATGTTTCAGAGCCGGCGACTTGATTCAGGCGGGTTTCTACCCGATGCGCACGCCGAGCAGGCAGAACCCCCACCATGTGAGCATTTACGGCGATATGGAGCTGATCATGGAGCGAGCCGGCAAGGAGTTCGGACACGTACTCATCGACCAGCCCGCACATCGCTGGTGGTGGGGCGTGCCGGTCCGTGTCACACTGGAGTCGAAGGAACTCTTGAGGAGGCTGCCCCGTGTCTGAGACGACGTGGATGCACGAGGAGCCGACTACTCCACCGACTGTCCTACAGCACTGGAACGGGCTGGCCACCATCACGCTCTCGAAGCTGGGCGACGGCTCTGCGCGACTGCTGTGGATCTTCGATGAGGACTACCCCGATCAGCTGGGGATGTTCGTCCACCTGACGAGTGACGAGGCGCAGGTCGTCTTCGAAACCGACCCGCTCGTAGGACTTCTCGAGCGCGTGCGCCCCACCCTGAGTGACACGACTATCCTGATTTGGCACGTCGATCAGCAGGTGATGAGCGCGACGGCGGTCGAGCTTCCCCGGACCGGGTCCGAATCGGACTTGTGGGACTACCTGGACGGCCTGATCGACAGGGGCTTCGATCGCTCATTGAGCATGCGCGATCCCGAGATGAGCACCGCATCGGACGACGTCGCGCTCATCGCGCTCCTCGCCCGAGAGAGGACGCTTGCAAGCGTTCCGTAGGCCGTTACGCGCACGATCGCGGGGGCGTCCGGGTCAGCTCCGGTAGCGGAACAGGATGCGCCCCCGCGTCAGGTCGTACGGGCTGATCTCCACGAGGACCCGGTCGAGCGGGACGATCTTGATGTAGTTCTTCCGGATCTTCCCGCTGATGTGCGCGAGGACGGTGTGGCCGTTGTCGAGCTCCACTCGGAACGTGGCGTTGCGGAGCCCCTCGACCACGGTGCCGACCACCTCGATGCCGTGCTGCGCCTTGGTCATGCCTGCCCCCGCATCAGCTCGACGGTGGTCTCGACGGCGCGGCCGCCCGCCTCCTCGATCACCGCGACGGCCGCGGCGTCGGCGAGGTCGGCCTGGGCCGCGAGGAACGGCTCCACACCGTGCGCGGACCTGACCCGCCACGCGCCCGGCGGTGTGACGGCGGGCGGCGGGTCGAGCGGAATGCGGTACAGCGTCTCGCGCCGGTGCTCGCTGAACCCGTGCCGCCGCCAGGCGGCCAGGGTCTCGTCGTCGCCGTCCGCGACCAGGGTGAACACCGGCGGGGGCCGCGCGGCGCGGATCGCCCCGGCGAGCCGGTCCAACGCCGGGGGGTCCGAGGCGTCGCCGTTGCCGTCGCGGGCCAGGCGCAGCAGGCCGCCGCGGCCGATGATGCGTGCCTCGGCGTCGACGGCGATCCAGTCGCCGTCGTCCGCGCGCCGCAGAGTGAGAGAGGAGTTGTTCATGGTGGTGCCTTCCGGGAGTGCGTGCTGTTGGCGCTCCCGGTGACGGACACCTAGGTCGACCGTGAGAACGGAGGGAGCACCCAACGAGAAACGTTCACGGGTCTCACCTCCTTCGGCCGGTCACGGTCGCCCCCAGGATAACCACTCCGCTGCACCGCTCGCATCCGCATTTCCCGCCCGCCCGCACGTACGGTGGTCGAAGGAGGTACGCCATGGACGAGTTCGACGTGATCGTGATCGGCGGCGGCCCGGTGGGCGAGAACGTGGCCGATCGTGCGGTCCGGGGCGGCCTGACGGCGGCGCTGGTGGAGAGCGACCTGGTGGGCGGCGAATGCTCCTACTGGGCGTGCATGCCTTCGAAGGCGCTGCTGCGGCCCGGGCAGGCACTGCGCGCGGCGCAGCACGTCCGCGGCGTCCTCGCCGCCGACACCGTGCTCAGTCCGGCGGAGGTCTTCGCCCGCCGCGACGGGTTCACGCACGACTGGAACGACGACGGCCAGGTGCAGTGGGCGCGCAACGCGGGCATCACGGTGATCCGGGGCCGCGGCCGCCTCGCGGGGGCCGGGCGGGTCTCCGTCACCGGGCCCGACGGCGCGGAGACCGCCCTGACCGCACGCCACGCCGTCGCGCTCGCGACGGGCACCGACGCCGCCGTCCCGGACATCCCCGGCCTGCGCGACGCGCGGCCGTGGACCAGCCGCGAGGCGACCAGCGCGACAACGGTGCCGGGGCGGCTCGCGGTGATCGGCGGCGGCGTGGTGGCCACCGAAATGGCCACGGCCTACGCCGCTCTCGGCTCACGGGTGACGCTGCTCGCCCGCAGCGGGTTGCTCACCGGCCTGGAGCCGTTCGCCGGCGAGGCGGTGGGCGACGGGCTGCGCGCACTCGGCGTGGAGGTGGTGATCGGCGAATCCCCCACCCGCGTAGCGCGTTCCGGGGATGAGGTGACGATCGAGACGTCGGGCGGGCGGACCGTGGTGGCCGACGAGGTGCTCGCCGCCACCGGGCGGACGCCGCGGACCATCGACCTGGGGCTGGAGACCGTGGGGCTGGAGCCGGGGTCGTGGCTCTCCGTGGACGATACGCTGCGGGTGGACGGCGTCGACTGGCTGTACGCGGTGGGCGATGTGAATCACCGTGCGCTGCTGACGCATCAGGGCAAGTACCAGGCACGGGCCGCGGGCGATGCGATCGCGGCGCGCGCCCGGGGCGAGCGCATCGACGACGGTCCGTGGGGCGCGCACGTGGCGACGGCGGACCACTCCGCGGTGCCGCAGGTGATCTTCACCGAGCCGGAGGTCGCGGCGATCGGAACCACGGAGGCGCGGGCGCGCGAGGCCGGCATCGAGATCGCGGTCGTCGACTACGACCTCGGCCGGGTGGCGGGCGCGAGCCTGTACGCCGACGGCTACGCGGGGCGGGCGCGGATGATCGTGGACGAGGCCCGCGGCGTGGTGATCGGCGTGACGCTGGTGGGTCCCGCGGTGGCGGAGCTGCTGCACGCGGCGACGACGGCGGTGGTGGGCGAGGTGCCGATCTCCCGGCTGTGGCACGCGGTGCCCGCGTACCCCACCATCAGCGAGGTGTGGCTGCGGCTGCTGGAGGCCTACCGCGACCGGTGAGACGCCTGTCGCGACTCATCACATCGGTGCGCGCGGAGGGACTCGAACCCCCGACAGCCGGTGTGTAAGACCGGAACTCTAACCAACTGAGCTACACGCGCTTGCCGGATGAGGCTAGCGCAGCCAGGGCGTGTTCCCAAAGCGACTGATCGCGGGGCACCCCGGGCTCGTTCATCTCGGAGAACCGGATCACGCCCTCGCGGTCGATCACGAAGGTGCCCCGGTTGGGGTAGCCGTTCTTGGCGTTGAACACGCCGTACGCGCGCGAGACCTCACCGTGCGGCCAGAAGTCGGACAGCACCGGGAACAGGTAGCCCTGGGTGCCGGACCACACCTTGTGAGTGGGCGGCGGGCCCACGGACACGGCGAGCACGGCGGCATCGTCGTTCTCGAACAACGGGAGGGAGTCGCGGATCCCGCCCAGTTCGCTCTCGCAGGTGCCGGTGAACGCGAGCGGGAAGAACACCAGCAGCACGTTCTTGCGGCCGCGGTACGACTCGAGGGAGACGGGCCGGTTGTTCTGGTCCCGGAGGGTGAACGCGGGCGCGGGCTCCCCGACCGCGAGCGGACCGTCGGGCAGGGGGGTGGTCACCTCTTGGCCGCGCGGGAGGACTTCGGCTGCACGAGGCGCGAACCGATCCAGGTGCCGAGGTTCGTCGAGGAGGTCTGGGTGAGGCCCGCCGTGGGGGCGGCCTCCGCGATCTCGCTGGGCTGCACGTGCCCCGGCTGCCCCGTCTTGGGGCTGAGCACCCACACGTAGCCGTCGTCGGAGAGCGGGGTGATCACGTCCATGAGGGTGTCGACCAGATCGCCGTCGTCGTCGCGCCACCAGAGCACCACCACGTCGACCACCTCGTCGGTGTCCTCGTCGATCATCTCGCCGCCGATGAGCTCCTCGATGGCCAGCCGCAGGTCGTCATCGGTGTCCTCGTCCCAGCCGATCTCCTGCACGATGTTTCCGGGCTGCAGGCCCAGCTTCTGGGCGAATGCCCCGTTCGTGGACACCGGTGGGAGCCTCCTCGCGTTCACGCGGGTGACCCTGTGCCGCCCGCTCGTCAATGCTCCCGTGCCAACTTACGGCACCTGCGCCTTCACGCAAGCCGGGTACGCCGAAGTCGTCGGTGCGGACCTGGTGAATTCCACCACGCGGAATACGACTGTCGAGTAGCTTTCGTATGCGGCAGGATGGGATCTGCGACACACCCGCAGACATACGCACCGCCTTCGCGACCCGTGAGGAGCACCAGTGACAGACTCGATCGCCACCACCCCGGCACCCGCCCCAGGACAGGGACCCGCACCGTCGAACGACGGTCGCCCGGACCGCGTCCGCGTGATCCGGGAGGGAGTCGCCTCCTACCTTCCGGACATCGATCCGGACGAGACCGGGGAATGGATCGAGTCGTTCGACGATCTGATCGCCACGCACGGCCCTGCCCGCGCCCGCTACCTGATGCTCCGGCTGCTCGAGCGCGCCAGTGAACGGCACGTCTCGATCCCGTCGCTCACCTCCACGGACTACGTGAACACGATCCCCACCGATCTGGAGCCCTGGTTCCCGGGCGATGAGGAGGTGGAGCGCCGCTACCGCGCCTGGATCCGGTGGAACGCCGCGATCATGGTGCACCGCGCGCAGCGCCCCGGCGTGGGCGTGGGCGGCCACATCTCCACGTACGCCAGCTCGGCGGCCCTGTACGAGGTGGGCTTCAACCACTTCTTCCGCGGCAAGGAGCATCCCGGCGGCGGCGATCAGGTCTTCATCCAGGGCCACGCCTCCCCCGGCATCTACGCCCGCGCGTTCCTCGAGGGCCGCATCCCGGCCGAGCGGTTGGACGGCTTCCGGCAGGAGAAGTCGCACGAGGACAAGGGCAAGGGCCTGCCCTCCTACCCGCACCCCCGGCTGCTGTCGAACTTCTGGGAGTTCCCGACGGTGTCGATGGGCCTGGGGCCGATCAACGCCATTCAGCAGGCGCGGTTCAACCACTACCTGCACGACCGCGGCATCAAGGACACCTCCGAGCAGCACGTGTGGGCGTTCCTCGGCGACGGCGAGATGGACGAGCCGGAATCGCGCGGCCAGATCCAGATCGCTGCCACCGAGGGCCTGGACAACCTGACCTTCGTGGTCAACTGCAACCTGCAGCGCCTCGACGGGCCGGTGCGCGGCAACGGCAAGATCATCCAGGAGCTGGAATCGTTCTTCCGCGGCGCCGGCTGGAACGTGATCAAGGTGATCTGGGGCCGCGAGTGGGACGAGCTGCTGCACCGTGACCGCGACGGCGCTCTGGTGAACATCATGAACTCCACCCCGGACGGCGATTACCAGACGTTCAAGGCGAACGACGGCGCCTTCGTCCGTGAGCACTTCTTCGGCCGCGACCCGCGGACCAAGGAACTGGTCAAGGACATGACCGACGAGCAGATCTGGGGCCTGCGGCGCGGCGGCCACGACTACCGCAAGATCTACGCGGCCTACCAGTCGGCGATGGAGCACAAGGGCCAGCCCACGGTGATCCTGGCGCACACGATCAAGGGCTTCGGCCTGGGCCAGCACTTCGAGGGCCGCAACGCCACGCACCAGATGAAGAAGCTGACCCTCGACGATCTCAAGCACTTCCGCGATCACCTGCGGATCCCCGTCTCCGACGAGGAACTGGAGAAGGACCCGTACCTGCCCCCGTACTACAACCCCGGACCGGAGTCGAAGGAGATCCAGTACATGCTGGATCGACGCAAGCAGCTCGGCGGGTTCGTGCCCTCGCGGCGCACGAAGGCGCAGGTGCTCAAGACGCCCGGCATCGACGCGGTGAAGGTGATGCGCAAGGGCTCCGGCAAGCAGCAGGTGGCCACCACGATGGCGCTGGTGCGCACGTTCAAGGAGCTGCTGCGCGACTCCGAGATCGGGAATCGGATCGTGCCGATCATCCCGGACGAGGCGCGCACCTTCGGCATGGACAGCTGGTTCCCGTCGCTGAAGATCTACAACCGGCTGGGCCAGACGTACACGTCGGTCGACGCCGAGCTGATGCTGGCGTACAAGGAGAACCCGCAGGGCGTGATCCTGCACGAGGGGATCAACGAGGCCGGCTCGACGGCGTCGTTCACCGCGGTCGGAACCTCCTACGCCACGCACGACGTGCCGATGATCCCGCTGTACATCTTCTACTCCATGTTCGGTTTCCAGCGCACGGGCGACGGGCTGTGGGCGGCGGCCGACCAGATGGCGCGCGGTTTCGTCATCGGCGCCACCGCGGGCCGCACCACCCTGACCGGTGAGGGCCTGCAGCACGCCGACGGCCACAGTCATGTGCTGGCATCCACCAACCCGGCGGTGGTCGCGTACGACCCGGCGTTCGGGTACGAGCTGGCGCACATCGTGATCGACGGTCTGCGGCGGATGTACGGGGAGAACCCGGAGAACATCTACTACTACATCACCGTCTACAACGAGCCGATCAACCAGCCGGCGGAGCCGGAGGACCTGGACGTGGACGGCCTGCTCAAGGGCCTGTACCTGTTCAAGCCCGCGGGCGGCGGTCACGATAAGAAGGCCAACATCCTGGCCTCGGGCGTGACGATGCCCGACGCGCTGCTCGCGCAGGAGCTCCTGGCGGAGGACTGGGGCGTGGACGCATCGGTGTACTCGGTGACCAGCTGGGTGGAGCTCTCGCGCGACGGCATCGAGTCGGAGAAGGCGGCGCTGCGCGATCCGTCGGCCGAGTTCCGCACGCCGCACGTGACGAAGGTGCTGGCCGATACGGAGGGCCCGACGATCGCCGCGTCCGATTTCATGCGCGGCACACAGGACCTGATCCGGCAGTGGGTGCCCGGCACCTACGTCACGCTGGGCACCGACGGCTTCGGCTTCTCGGACACCCGGCCGGCGGCGCGGCGGTTCTTCAACGTGGATGCGCAGTCGATCGTGGTGGGTGTCCTGCTCGGTCTCGCGCGCGACGGGGCGATCGACTTCTCCGTGGCCGCCGACGCCGCGAAGCAGTACCGGATCGACGACGTGCTCGCCGCCCCGGAGCAGGTTTCGGACCCCGGCGTAGCCTAGGACTCCATGACCGCCGATACGGGCTCGTTCCCCCTCCCCGGGAGGCCGGGGAAGGGAACCTTCAACAGGAAACGACCCGAGCCGCGTGACGTGCTGCCCGAGGCGATCCTGGCCAGGATCCGCCAGTACTCGGGCCGCGTCGCGACGGAGGCGGTGCGCTCGATGCAGGAGCAGCTCCCCTACTTCGCGGATCTGGAGGCCAGCCAGCGGGCGTCGATCCAGCTGGTGGTCCAGACCGCGGTGGTGAACTTCGCGGAGTGGATCGAGAATCCGAGCAACGTGGAGTACACCGTCTCCTCGTTCCAGACGGTGCCGCAGGACCTGGCGCGCAAGGTCTCGCTCCTGCAGACCGTGGAGATGGTCCGCGTGGCGATGGAGTTCTTCGAGCGCTGGCTGCCGCTGCTGGCGCGGAACGAGGACCAGCTGATCGCGCTGACCGAGGCGGTTCTGCGGTACGGGCGGGAGATCGGTTTCGGCGCCGCCTCGATCTACGCCTCGGCCGCGGAGGCGCGGGGCGCGTGGGACTCGCGGATGGAGGCGCTGGTGGTCGACGCGGTGGTCCGCGGCGACACCGGCGCCAACCTGCTCTCGCGGGCCGCGGCGCTGAACTGGGACCCGGTGGCCTCGGCCACCGTCATCGTCGGCAATCCCCCGCCGGACCAGAACGTCTCGGTGGCCGGATCGGTGCACGATACGGCGCGCTCGCACGGCCGCTCGGCGCTCGCCGTTGTGCAGGGCACCAAATTGGTGGTCATCGTCAGCGGCGCTGTCACCTCCGGCGATCCGTTCGCCGATTCCCTGATGCCGCACTTCGCGGACGGGCCCGTGGTGATCGGCCACACCACCGCCACGCTGGAGGAAGCCCACGCCTCGGCGGTCGAGGCGATCGCCGGCGTGAACGCCGTGGCGGGCTGGCCGGGGGCACCGCGGCCGGTGCACAGCTGGGAGCTGCTGCCCGAGCGGGCGCTGATCGGCGATACGCACGCCGGGCGGACCCTGTACGAGCTCCTGGTGAAACCGCTGGAGGAGGCGGGTTCGGCCCTCTCGGACACGCTTGACGCCTACCTGGATTCGGGTGGCGCGGTCGAGTCGTGCGCGCGCGAATTGTTCGTGCACCCCAACACCGTCCGGTACCGCTTGAAGAAGATCGCGGAGATCACGGGGCGCGATCCGCAGGATCCGCGCGACGCCTTCGTGCTGCGCGTGGCGGCCACGATCGGGCGCCTCGCGGCGGCCAATCCGGAGCGCTTCACCCCCGCCGCCATGACCCGAGTCACAGAAATCTCGCTGAACTAATTCAGTCACACATAACACTCTGGTAACAGTCAGGACTCGCTGAGCAGCACTTTTGTGGAAACCCCACAAATAAGCTGGGAGAGGTTCTCAGGCTCCGACACCTTCTTTTCAGGTTCCCGGGGTGTTTCCTGGAACACGTGATTGCACTGCTCGCACCCGGACAGGGTTCCCAGAAGCCCGGCATGCTGACCGCATGGCTCGATCAGCCTTCTGCCGTGGAGCGTCTCCGCACATGGTCCGAGATCGCCGAACTCGACCTGGTCCGCCTCGGCACCATCGCCGAGGCCGACGAGATCACCGACACCGCCGTGACACAGCCCCTCGTGGTGGCCGCCGCGCTGCTCGCCTTCGAGCAGATGGGCGCGCAGCCGGGCGACACCATCGTCGCCGGCCACTCCGTGGGTGAACTGGCGGCCGCCGCCGTCGCCGGTGTCCTCACCGCCGACGAGGCCGTGCGCCTGGCCGCCATCCGCGGCCGCGCGATGGCCGCGGCGTGCGCGCTGGTCCCCACCTCGATGACCGCCGTGCTCGGTGGGGACGAGGCGGACGTGCTCGCCACCCTCGAGTCCTTCGACCTGATCCCGGCCAACATGAACGCCTCCGGGCAGATCGTGGCCGCGGGCACCGTCGAGAACCTCGCCAAGCTGGCCGACAACGCCCCGGAGAAGGCGCGCCTGCGCCCGCTCGCCGTGGCCGGCGCCTTCCACACGGAGTTCATGGCCCCCGCGCAGGAGGCCGTCGCGGCCGCCGCACAGTCCATCACCCCGCGCGACCCACAGCTGACGCTGCTGTCGAACCGGGACGGCAAGGCCGTCACCTCCGGCGAGGCCGCGCTGGCGCAGATCGTCGCCCAGGTCACCCGCCCCGTGCGCTGGGACCTGTGCACCGCGACGATGCGCGCCGCCGAGGTCTCCACCGTCGTGGAGCTGCCCCCGGCCGGCGCCCTCGTGGGCATCGCCAAGCGCGAGCTCAAGGGTGTGCCGCAGGTGGCCGTCAAGACCCCGGCCGACCTCACCGAGCTGCTCGCCGCCGCGCGGTAGTAACCAGACCAGCCGACGGTGCCGCCCGGCACCGTCGATCCCGCGACGCCCGTCGCACATGAACTCCCGTCTCCGTGAAATCGCGGGACGGGTCACACAAGGAAAGGGACCCACTGTGGCCACCAGCCAGGACGAAATCGTCGCCGCCATCGCCGAGATCATCGAAGAGGTCACCGGCATCGAGCCTTCCGAGGTCACCCTGGACAAGGCGTTCATCGACGATCTGGACATCGACTCGCTGTCCATGGTCGAGATCGCCGTGCAGCTCGAGGACAAGTACGGCGTGAAGGTGCCGGACGAGGACCTCGCGGGCCTGAAGACCGTCGGCGACGCCGTGGCGTACATCCAGAAGCTCGAGGCCGAGAACGCTGATCTCGCCGCCGAGCTCAAGGGCAAGTACGAGGCCGAGAAGGGCAAGTAAGCCCTTGCCGTCGCTGAGGAATTTCTCGACGCTCGGCGGACAGTTCCCCAGCGTCGTCGTCACCGCCATCGAGCTGACCACGTCGATCGGAGTCGATACCGATTCCACATGGCAGGGCCTGCTCGACGGCAAGAGCGGCATCCGCCCGCTCGAGGGAGATTTCATCGGCGTGCAGATCCCCGATCTGCCCGTGCGGTTCGGCGGCCAGCTGCTGTCGGACCCGTCGGACGAGGTGCCGGAGCGTCCCGATCGCGCCTACGCGGGCGATATCAGCAAGCAGCACGTGTCGAAGCGGCGCATGTCCTACGTCGAGCAGGTCTCCCACGTGATGACCAAGCGGCTGTGGGACGGCGCCGGCCGGCCCGATGTCGATCCCGCCCGCCTCGCGGCGGTGGTCGGCACCGGGCTCGGCGGCGGCGAGACGATGGTGCAGGCCGTGGACGCCCTCCGCGACTCCGGTGTGCGCAAGGTCTCGCCGTTCGCGGTGCAGATGTCCATGCCGAACGGTGCGTGCGCCGTCTCGGCGCTGGAGATCGGCGCCCGCGCCGGCGCGATCGCACCGGTCTCGGCCTGCTCGACGGGCAACGAGGCCATCGCGCACGCGTGGCGGCAGATCGTGCTCGGCGACGCCGATATCGCGGTCTGCGGCGGTGTGGAGGGTCGTATCGACTCCCCGCCCATCGCCTCGTTCGCGATGATGCGCGCTCTCTCGACCCGCAACGACGATCCGCAGGCGGCCTCGCGTCCCTTCGACCGGGACCGCGACGGTTTCGTTTTCGGTGAGGCGCAGGCCCTCATGATCATCGAGACCGAGGAGCACGCACTGGCGCGCGGCGCGAAGCCGATCGCCCGGCTGCTCGGCGCCGGTATCACCTCCGACAGCTACCACATGGTGTCGCCGGATGTGGAGGGCGGCGGCGCGGCGCGCGCGATGAAGCGGGCGATCGAGACCGCGGGCCTGTCCCGCGAGGACATCGACTTCATCAACGCGCACGCCACGGCCACGCCGATCGGCGATACCGCGGAGGCGAAGGCGATCAACGCCGTCGTCGGCACGGATGCCGCGATCTACGCGCCGAAGGGCGCGCTGGGCCACTCCATCGGCGCCGTGGGCGCCCTGGAGGCCGCGCTCACGGTCCTCTCGATCCGGGACGGGGTCATCCCGCCCACCCTGAACCTGGAGAACCAGGATCCGGAGATCGAGCTGGACGTGGTGCACGGTTCCGCCCGCAAGGGAAAGATCGACTACGCGCTGAACAACTCCTTCGGGTTCGGCGGCCACAACGTGGCGCTGGCGTTCGGCAAGTACTGAGCTCTCTCACCAGAAGCCGGTCGTCGGGGATCACCCCGGCGGCCGGTTTCGCGTTTCCAGCCGATCCGCGGGTCCGGGGCGCTGTCGGGGCGCCCGCGGTTTCCCCGGGCGCTACAGACATCTCCGCTCGCCCCGGGGATTCGCGGGGCGAGCGGAGATTCGTGGTGCGTCTGGAGTTATCGGGCGCTTCGCAGGTCCGACGGTGGCGGTCGGCTCACGAGAGCGGGTGGTGCGGGGCGCCTGATCCCGGTCCCGGCGGGGCGCCATCGCAAGACGCGCCGCGCTCGCCCGCCAGGGCCGGGTTTCAGGCTGGATCGTGGCGGACCGTCAGCCGACGGCCTGCGAGAGCCAGGTGACCTCGGTCCCCTGGCCGCCCATGCGGAACGGTTCGAGCGCCTCGTCCCAGGCGGTGCCCAGGAGGGAGTCGATGGCCGTCTGCAGGCCCTCGGGCCCCTGCTCGAGCATCATCGAGCGCAGCTGCGCCTCGCCCAGCAGGGTGTCGCCGGACGCGCTCATGGTGCCGCGCCACAGCCCCAGCCCCGGGGCGTAACAGAACCGCTCACCGTCGACCCCCTCGGAGGGGTCCTCGGTGACCTCGAACCGCAGCGAATTCCACTCCCGCAGGGTGTTCGCCATCCGCGCGCCGCTGCCGACCGGGCCCACCCAGTCGACGACGGCACGCTGCATGCCGGGGACCGCCTCCTGCTCGGACCACTTGAGGGTGGCCCGGGCGTCGAGGGTCCTCGACAGTGCCCACTCCACGTGCGGGCACAGTGCAGCAGGTGCGGCGTGAATCCAGACGACTCCCGTCGTCACCTCTGCAAACTGACTCAGCTGCTGCATGGTTGCCACCTTCTTCGTTTCGACGAGGACGTCTTCCCCAAGCCACCTGTCGAAACGTGCTGCGGCAACCGGCCGCGCTTTATCACATCGATGTAGTTATGAAGCCATTGTGCACCATGATGCGCGTGTTGCGCCAGTTACTCGCCTTGAAGTTCCTGAGAAATCAGCCGATCGTTGAACTCCGACCACAGCGGCTTGGCCCAGGCCCCGAACGGGCGGTCGGTCAGGATCACGGCGGCGAGTTGCAGGTCCGGGTCGAGCCACAGGTACGTGCCCGCCTGCCCGAAGTGCCCGACGGTGCGCGGCGAGTTGCGGGTGCCGGTCCAGTGCGTGCGCTTGTCGCCCTTCACCTCGAAGCCGAGCCCCCAGGTGTTGTTCGCGAACTTTCCGTAGCCGGGGACGAAGCCGGGCAGGCCGGCGAAGTGGACGCTGCGCGCTCCCTCGACGGTGCGGGGGTCGAGCAGGGTGGGCGCCGCGACCTCCGCGGCGAAGCGGGTCAGATCGGCCACCGTGGACCGGGCGCCGTGCCCGGCCGGGCCGGCGAGTTCGGTGTTCCGCATTCCGAGGGGTTCGAATACGGCCTCGCGGAGGTATTCGGGAAAGGCGATGCCGGTCTCCTCCTCGATGATGCGGGCGAGGAGTTCGAATCCGTAGGAGCTGTATATGCGTTGGGTGCCGGGTGGCGCCTGCACGGCATCGGAGTCGAAGGCGAGTCCGGAGGCGTGCGCCAGCAGGTGTTCGACGGTGCTGCCCTCCGGCCCGGCCTCCCGGTGCAGGGTGATCGCCTCCTCCTCGATCGCGACGAGCGCGCCGTATTCGACGAGAAGCTTGGTGACGGAAGCCAATTCGTACTGCCGCTCGGTATCGCCATGAGCGTCGACGGTGCCCGTCCCGTCCGTCCGCAGCAGCGCTCCGGCGGCGTTCTCGACGGGCCATTCGGCGAGTTCGGCGAGGCTCATGGACGTCCTTTCCCTGGGTGCGATCACCCTATCGCGCGGGCCACGGAAAACTTAGGTTCGGTCAGCAGATCGGTCCGATTCTGCTGACGTAGAACTCCGCAAATTTGCTGTGGCACAAAGGAGAATATTCCAGCCTTCAACGGTCTTATCCTCAGCGCGGGTGCCCGATTTGCGGCATCTGCATACGCCCGAAAGGACCGCCCCACCATGAGCGCGAAGCATCGCAAGGCCTCGAAGCTGGCCGCCAAGCGTACCGCCATCGCCGCGACCGCCATCGGCGCCACCGCGAGCATCAGCCTGATGGGCGCGCCCGCGCAGGCGGCGGATACCCCGCCGAACTATTCGCAGATCATCAGCGACTACTCCAACGCGCTCGACAACCTGCTCAACGCGTCGAACAACGTGAACAACGGCGTCGGTAGCGTGTGGAATCCCCTGGCCTCCCAGACCGGTGGTCTTCTCCCCGTCTTCAGCTCGGACTTCGACAAGGTCGACGGCACGGACATCCGGAACCTGCCGAAAATCCTGACGACGATCGCCAATCTCACGTTGCCCGGCAACGTGCCTGCCGCCACGCCGGAGATCATCGTCGCGGGCCAGACGATCGGTATCGACCTTCCGACAGAGGTGCCCGGGAAGGACCTCATCCTCGGAGCGGCAGGACTCGCCCAGGCGGGGATCAACGTCTTCGACAGCATCGAGGTCGGGGGCGGCAAGACCGCGCTCGACCTGCTCCCTCCCCTCAGCACACTCGTGGACGGTCTCGAGTTCACCCAGAGCAACTACACCAGCCAATACGACTGGAGCCTGCTCGGCATGAACGGCGCGACCCACGTGGTCAACACGTTCTTGAAGACGCCAGACGGGATCAAGACGAATCCGTTCACCATTCCGATCGGCATCCCGGGAATTCCG
Organism: Tsukamurella paurometabola; assembly: GCA_040391845.1. GTDB lineage: Bacteria > Actinomycetota > Actinomycetes > Mycobacteriales > Mycobacteriaceae > Tsukamurella > Tsukamurella paurometabola_B. Next base: position 14,613 of record JBEBXD010000012.1, read on the forward strand.
ATCTCCGCCGACATACCCGTTGGGGGCTACACGCTCATTGGCCCGGACGTCATTCCGTACGGCACCATCTGGGTTCCGCAGGCGGACGGCACGTACAACTTCCCACTGCAGTCCAAGATCGGCTGGTGGGCCGCGATGCCGACGGCCGCGGTCAAGCTGCCGACCTCACTCGGGGGGAGCCAGACCGTGATCGCCGCCCCGATCTATGCGGGAGGTGTGGACCTCCCGTTCAAGCTGCTATCGGTCGGTGGGCTGGGCGCGAACGTCCTGCTACCCACCTCGAACGGCGTGTACTCCCCGATCAGCCTGAACATGACGAACATCCAGTCGGTTCTCCCGTTCGGGCTGACCAATCTGAACGTGACCACCGGCAACTACGCGGGAACCAACGGCTTCTACTTCGACAACGGCCAGAACCTTGCCCTGCTGAACAACCCGATCTTCCCGATTCCGCTGATCTACGGCCTGGGCGGCCTGAACTTCGGTGTCGAGGGAGCCGGTATCCAATCGCCGTCTTTGTTCGGGATCAAGCTGTTCTCCGACATCCAGCTCGGTGATCCTGTCGGCCCGAACAACCCCGCGGGCCTGATCCCAGTCAACCTGCTGCCGGACAACCCGATGAACACGATTCTCACTGCGGTCACGGGAGCCGCGGGAATCAGTTCGCTCACAGATATTCTCGGTCTCGACAGCCTCGTTCTCGATCCACTGACCGGTCTTCTCACTCCGGTGTACCAGGGCTTCTCCAGCGTCGCGCTGAAGCCGATCTCCGACTTCGCGACCAGCCAGTACGGGCCGTTCCTGAACAACTCGGCGTCGCAGCTACTGAGCCTGTCGAAGACGCTGTCCGAACGGACCGCGGATCTGCCCGGCGCGCCGACGCAGCCGGAGCTGCTCACCGCCGACGACGACGCATCGCCGGCTACGACGCTGACCACCTCGTCGAAGCAGAAGCCCGAGGAAACGACCGGATCGCACCGCATCGAGGACGGCGGCGAACCGGCCTCGCAGATGCTCACCAGGCTGACCGGCAACGACACCGGGAACAACACGAATCCCGGTGGCGGCGGCGACAACGACGGAAATCAGCAGGGCGGCGGCCAGAACGACAACGGCGGCGCCCCCGGAAACACCGGTGGGAACTCCGGCGGAACCACGGACGGCGAGGGGGCCGGCACGCCCGGTGGTGACAAAGGCAACGGCACCGTCGAATCCAATACCGATGCCGACAAGCCGACCGGTGGCGACGCCGCCGAGGCCCCGGAGGTCTCGGATGACAACAAGGTCGTCACGCAGTCCGACGAGAACCCGTCGACGGACAACAGCACCGTCGAATCCGACGAGAGCGACAAGGCCGCGTAACCCACTCCCCCACAACTGAACACGATCTCGGCCCGGCGGAATCACCGCCGGGCCGAGGGCGTTCGGGCGACGAAACCCGGTTGCCCCCGCGCGGGCCGTGCGGGAGGATCGCGGGCTGAGGAGGATCACCGGACGGGAGGCGGCGGGCATGGGCGAGGTCATCATCGTGTCGGGTCGCCGGGGTCGGGGAAGTCCACCGTCGCGCGGGAGTTGGCGCGGCGGTACGCGCGGGCGGTGCACCTGCACACCGATGACTTCTGGCACAACATCGTCCGCGGCGCGATCCCGCCGTACCTCCCCGAATCCGATGAGCAGAACCAGACCGTGGTGGGTGTGATCGCGGGCGCCGCGTTCGGGTACGCCGCGGGTGGGTACACGACGATCGTGGACGGCATCGTCGGGCCGTGGATGCTGCACCACTACTCCCGGGCGGCACTGCGGCACCCCGGGATCGACGTGCACCTGATCATCCTGCGGCCCGATCGTGACACCGCCCTCGCGCGGGCGCTGGCGCGCACCGAACCGGGGGCACTCACCGAGGAGGCGCCGATCCTCGCCCTGTGGGATCAGTTCAGCGACCTCGGCGACTACGAGGCCAACGCGATCGACACCAGCCGGCGCACCGTGCCACAAACCGTGGACGCCGTGCAGGAAGCGTTGCGGGAGCAGAAGTTCCGGGTCACTGCAGCTCAGGACTAACAGCGCGATCGAGGCTGCGGAATCGCGCGGTTCTACTCCAGACACACCTTCCAGCCGCCCTCGGCGACGTACGTGAACGTGACGCCTGGCTGCTTCTCGACCCTGCCCGATGGGAAGGTGCCGGTCATGGTGACCTCTGCGGTGGCCTTGTCACCGTCCACCTGTTCGCGATCTCGTCCACCGTGATCTTCGTCGGGTTGCTTTCGGCGTCGAACTCGCTGATCTCACGGTCGACCTGCGCCTTACATGACACGCTCCGAAGCTTCGCCTCATCCCGCGCCGCCTGCGCGGCCGTGTATTCGGTTGTGACGGCCTTGATCTGATCCTCTGCACTGGAGGTGTCGGAGCTATCAGCGCTTCCACACGCCGACAGCAGCGCCACCGCCGCGATCAAGGTGAGTGCGATGGCGGCTCGGGCGGTGCGATTTGTCCTGTTCACAGAACGACCGTAGCGGTTCGGGATCAGGCAGGACGGCGGTGGTGGCAGGCGCGGGCTGCTCGCGAGTCTACGAGCGAGGGGCGCGAGCGAGCACGTAGTCGACAGCGAGGTCGGCAGTCACGAGCAACTCGCTTCGCCCCGCGCCCTGGTTCGATTGAGCTGAGAGTCCGTGCCAGACCGCTTGAACCAAGGACGCCAGCACCGCCGGATCAACTGAGCGAGAAACCTCACCTTCTACCTGGGCGCGCTCGATCCGTCCACGTAGGAGCATCTCATTGGATTGCTGTAGCTCGGCGAGATAGGCGCCGGCGTCCATGACGTCGGGGACATCTGCAACGGCAGCGCTACTGGCGAGGCAGCCCGGATGACTCTCGATGGGCTGAGTGAACTCCTCGACAGAGTCGCGGAGAAGTCGAGTCAGCGCGTCGCTGAAAACGGGGTCACCACACGCAGCCCGGTAGATCGCGCGGTAGCGCTCGCCGTAGGTGCGCACGGCCTCCTCGAAGAGACCAGCCTTGCTGCCGAACGCCGCGTAGATGCTCGAAGTCGAGAGACCTAGGGCGTCACTCAGAGACCGCGTGGAGGTGCCCGAATAGCCACTGCGCCAGAACAGCCGTGCCGCAGCAAGGATGGCGTCGGCGCGGTCGAAGGTGACGGGACGACCGACAGGACGGGAACTCACGACTTGCATTATAGAGCGACCGATCCATAATAGATAATATGGATCGACCGATACACAAATATGTCGAAGTAGAAGGAAGTGCCGTCACGGTGGACGTGTACGGCGATCCTGGCACCCCGGGCCTGGTGATCATCCCTGGCGTGATGAGCGATGCAGCGAGCTGGCGCAACGTCGCACTCTCGGTCGACGCGTGGCAATCGGTGTCCGTGATCAACCGCCGAGGACGCACCCCGTCTGGCCCCCTGACAGATCGCTACTCGGTGAATACCGAGGTGGACGACGCGAACTCCGTTCTCGAGGAACTCGGTGAGCCCGAAGCGATCTTCGGTTGGAGCTACGGAGGACTGATCGCCCTTCATCGAGCCACCGCACGACCGACGCGGCGGGTCATCGCGTACGAGCCTGTCGCGCCGTCCTTCGGAAACCACGCCCTCACGGCGCTTCGGGAAGCCGCCGAGGACGGCGATTGGGACCGCTCGGTGGAACTCGTGAACCGCGAGATCTCTCAGTTCCCCGAGGATTACGTGCGTCAGCTCCGCGCCGACACCGAGACGTGGTCCGCCCTGCGAGCACTGAGCGTTCCGCTCTACAACGAGCTGTCCGCGCTCTCGACCGCGCGAGTCGACGAGTCCCTCGGCGTCATGGCCGGCAGGATCGACCTCATCATCGGCGGCGCGAACGTCGGATCACATCCCTACGGAACAACTTTCGAGGAAATACGCTCGCATCTGCCCGCTCGAACGGCAGTACACACACTCGGCGGCCTCGGGCATCTTGCACACATCGAGGCACCGACCGAACTGGGCGACATGCTCAACGCGCTCAGATAGTGGAGTCGATGGTCAGGTGCGCCAGCCACCAGTCCGGCCAACTCAACAGGGTCGTGTTCCTCAGCTGCGTGACAGGGGTGAGGACTATCCTGGAGGGATCAGGAGGTGACACCGTGACGGAGCTGGAGAAGGCCAAGCAACGGACCAAGAAGATCCGCTCGATCCGCCGCAACGCAGAGCTGGAGGGCACGCAGAGCACGTCGGCAACGCGTAAGGATCAGCTCGACTACGTGCGCGGAGCGATCACTGCCAGTGAGCTCGGAGACCGCGTCCGCCGCCGCTACGGCGTGCAGTAGTCCGCGGTGCCCTTTCCCTGGGAAACCGGCGACCACGACGCCGACTGGCTGGCATACCTCGTTCCCGGCACGGATGTTCTTCGGAACCGCCTCGGAATCACGTCTCGAGACAAGCTGCAAGAAGCCGAGGACGACCTCTCCGAGTCCAGACTCCTCGAACTCCGCGATAGCCCTGACGTGCTCGGAGCGCGTTCGTACGACCTCCGGTTCTTGAGCGCCGTGCACCGGTACCTCTTCCAGGATGTATACGAGTGGGCTGGTCAACCGCGCACCGTCGGGATCACCCGCGAAGAGGAGTCGTTCTGCCCGCCGCTCGACGTGTATCGGCCGATGAACTTCGTGGCCGGCGAGGTGGCGCGTCTGAATCGACTTCGGACGGTCAGCGAGAATCAGATCGCTGCGACGACTGCCGAGCTCTACGACTACGTCAACTGGGCGCACCCGTTCCGAGACGGCAACGGCCGCTCGACTCGTGAGTTCTTCACGCTCTTGCTATCCGAGCGGGGGTCAGGTCTCGACTGGTCACGGATAGACAAGACCACGCTGTACACCGCGTGCCACTCGGCACGGGCGGACTCAGATCTGACTGGTCTCACCGAGATGTTCTCGACGTTGATCGATGACGACCCTGAGTACCGGTTCTGAACGTGCCGATCAGGCCGCCGCGCGAAGCCGCCCTCAATGCAGCGCACCGCCGAATGATGCCCGGAAAGCCGATCGAACCGCAGTCACAGTTCTAGCTGGTGCAGGCCGTTCGGCCCGCACCAGGAGTCGTGGTGGCCCAAATCCGCCGCACCGCGCAGAACGGCGGGTTCAGCGAACCAGCGATGTACGTGCTCGTCCGGCGTCAGGATCGGTGGTGGCTCGCGGCGGCGCAGAACACGCCCGTCACCGATTCTCTGCCCGCGGCCGATCCGCAGTGAGAGGTCGGCGGCGGCCCCGACGCCCGAACCCCGCTGAATCATCCGGCCCTTCAGGAGAGATCGCGGGGCTTCACTCCCCTGACGAGACCGTCCTGCAGGTATCCCCCGGCCGATTCGAGCACGCGGCGGCAGCCCGAGGAGAGCTCGTCGGCGTCGGTACCGCCGCTGTCGGCCCAGGCGACCAGACCGAAGTCGTCGGGCCGGGAACGCAGTTCACGCAGCAGCCACTTGCCCGTGCCCAGCCAGTTCCGGTTCGCGACCAGCGCCAGCTCCGCCGCCTCACGCCAGGCCGTGGCCATCAGCACCGTTCGCGTCCCGGGATCGGCGGCGCCGGCCAGGTCATCGACCAGCGCCGAGAGGCTGTACCTGCGGAGGTCGAGCTGGACCGCCTCACACGGAGCCGGGCCGGCCGCAACAACCTCCCGCGAGGTACTCGCGAGACGCTGCGCGACGTCACCGTCGATGAGCGGTAGCCCCTGGGCGATGAGCCGGTCCACGACGGGGCGAGACTCGCTGCGCCCCTTCTCCAGCCAGATCTGCAGCCCGGCCGCCCCGTACACGAAGGCCTCCACGAGCTGCCCTTCGAACGTGACCGTCTCGATGAAGGCCACGTCGCGCCACCGGGCGGGCAGCACCACCAGAACGTCCAGGTCCGACGAGTCGTTGGCATCACCCGACGCAGCGCTGCCGCCGAGGAACGCAGCCTCCGCCTGGGGGTAGTTCGCCTGAACGAACCGTCGCGCTCGGGCCTCGAAGTCAGTCACGGCCTCATTCTCCTACGCACCCATCGTCGGCGGGTACCTCGTTCGCGCAGCGCGGTCGGTCAGTACCAGCCGCGACGGCTGCTGTGCAGCACACCTGACACCGCAACGCACAGCGTGACCAACAGGGCGGGAGGGAGTACGAGCATCACCTCCATGTCCGGCCAACACTCATGCGCCGTTGGACCGCAGAGCCCCGGCGGCAGGTGCACCGCCAGGAGAAATCCGTAGAACGCGATGAGGAACGTCCACAGCGCTACGAACACCAGCGTGATCGCGGTACTCGCTCCACCCCGCTGCTGAAGGAAGGTGGCCGCGACCGCGAACGTCAGCGAGAGCCCAATCGCGATGGCGTAGACGACGATCATGTAGCCGTCGAGCGCGGGGCGACGCGGCGCGAAGGCCCACGCCACGACCACGCTCCAGGGGAACAGTATCGACAACCACGGAAACACGGCTCGGACCTGTTTCATGGCGACCTCATTGACCGTAGGAATAGCGCAGGTTCGCGTGGATCAACGTGTTCAGCCGCTTGCGCATATGCCCCGTGAGGCTGTCGTCGGGAAGAGGCGAGTCGGCGTACATCGTCCAGCGGAGGTCCGTGCCGCCGGCGCCGTCGGGCAGATCGAAGACGATGCGCACATCGGGTCGCCGCTCCCACAGCGACGACCACACGACCAGATCATGCGGAGACGATTCCACCACCTCCGGCTCAACCTCATCACTGAGCAGATGGAGCCACGGGCGGACCCTGCTGCGGTGCGGATTCACAAGATCACCGAAGACCACGTGAGGCGGCGCGGGCAGGTTCCGCTTCCTCAGCCCGATCTGTTCCATGTCAGTAAATCTACCAATGCGGGCAGTGGACACCTGCGGCTTTCACGCCGTGCTCGCACCCGAGGTGAGTGAAATGAGAAGAGGCGGAGTCCTCGGACTCCGCCTCATGGCAATTGCTTGCTCCCCCAACTGGACTCGAACCAGTAACCCTTCGATTAACAGTCGAATGCTCTGCCAATTGAGCTATGGGGGATTGACCGGGTGAAACTCTAGCGCATACGCACTCGGGGAGACCAATCAGCAGGTCAGAGGACCTGCCGAGGGTCTCCCCGAGGCGTGGGCGATCAGTTGGCGGTGGGGCAGGTACCCGCCTCGACCTCAGCCGGGGTGCAGGTGGGCTTGGTCGCCGGCTGGGTGGCCGTCGGCTGCTGCGTCTCCTGCTGCGGGGTCGCCGCCGGGGTGGTGGTCGTCGGCTGCGCCGGCGCGGTCTCCGTCTGCGTCTGCGTCTGCGTGGGGGCCTGAGTCGGCTCCTGCGTCTGCGTCTGCGTCGGGGTCTGCTCCTGCGTCTGCGTCGGCCGCTGGGCCGGAGTGCCCGCCGGGCGCTCGGCCGGCCTCGTGGTGGTGGTCGTGGCACCACCGGTCGCCGAGGCACCCGCACCACCGTTGACGGTGGCACCGTCGGTGCCGGCACCGCCGGTCACCGTGCCACCCACACCGGCACCGGCGCCGTTGGAGGCGTTCGCGTCGGCGTTCCCCTGAACGGTCACGCGGTTGCCGTTGTCCGAGCTCGGCTTCGCGACGGTCGCGTCGACCGAGGTGCCGATCGCCTCGTTCAGCGAGGCGGTGGTGCCGGCCTGGATCGTCGCGCCCTTGAGGGCGGCGGCGGTCGGAACGGTCACGCTCGCATCGAGGTTCACGTTGCCGGTCACCTTGGCGCCGGGCACCGCGGTCACCGGAGTCACCTTGTCCGAGGTGGGCAGCGGCGGCAGGACCGTGCCCGGGAAGACGGGCGCGGTGGTGGTCGTGGTCGTCGTCGTGGTGGTCGTGGTCGTGGTGGTGTACACCGGCGCCACGACACGAGCCTGGTCACGAACCTCGACCACGCGGCCCGGGGTCACCGCCCACACGGGGTAGTACGGCTCGGGGTCCCGCGGGTTCACCCGGCGGTACGGGTTGTTGCCCAGGTTCAGGCTGATCGACACCGAGATGATGGGCTGCGGCTTCGGCTTGTTCCAGTCCTTGGGGTAGACCCACATGACCGGGACGTCCACCTTGAAGTCCGCGGAGAACCACGGCTTCGGGTAGGTGGGCTTCTCCCACGGGCGGGGCTGGCCGGGGTGCCACGGCTTCACACCGAGCTGGCGGCCGTACAGGGTCCAGCAGGTCTGGGTCTGGATCTCGACACCGGCGCGGTAGTTGTTCCAGGTGCCGGTCTCACAGATCTGGCGGTACACCTCGATCTCGTGCTGGGTGTAGTTCCACGGCTTGTAGTTGGCCGGGCGCACCATCGGGGCGGGCGGCTTGGGCTGCGGCGCCGGGTTCAGGCCCGGGATCTTCGGCGCGGCCGGGTAGTACACCGTGGTGTTGTTGGAGGTCGACGTGATCGTGCCCTGGGGCAGACCCGAGTTCGCCACGGCCTGGGCGGCAACGGTGTTGCCCACCATCGTGACGCCCTTCTGCGGGACCGCGATGCCGTCGGTCTGGAAGGCACCGGGGTTCGCGGTGAACTGATCGCCGGTCACGGGCGAGAAGGCGACGGGGCTGTCGCCCTCAGTCGACTTGCCACACCCGGCGAGGAGGCCTGCGGCGGCCACGACGGCGAACGACGCGGCTCCGATCTTCTTCGTGTTCATGTGGTTCCGATCCTTGGGGTGTTGTGACGGTGGCACCGGGGCCGCCGTTGAACTCTGGACTCAAGTCACACGCTCTATACGGACGGTGCCACGATTCGTTACAGCCCGCAGGAGTTTTTTCGCAGCCTTCAGGGTGAACCCGGAGGTTCAGTACAGGGGGCGCACAGAGAAGACCGGTAACTTCTGGGGCGCGCCCTTCGCCTTGAATCGCCGCGGTCGCACCTGGTAGCGAGCCTTATCGGCGATGGTGAACACCGTCTCCGAGGCCAGTACCTCTCCCCCGTTGGCGGCCTCCGCGACGCGCGCCGCGATGTTCACATCCACCCCGATGAGATCGCCCTTCACGCGGCGTGGAGTGCCGGTGTGCAGGCCCGCGCGCAACGTGGGGCGGTACCCCTCGGCCACGTCGATCACGCCCACGGCCTCGATCACCTCGTACGCCGCCTCGATCGCGGTATCGCCGTCGAAGGCGACCAGGGCACCGTCGCCCATGGTCTTGACCACCACCCCGCCGTGCCGCGCCACGATCTCGCCCGTGGTGCGGTTCACGGCGTGCAGCAGCCGCACGATCTCGTCGTCCGTGCGGTCGAGCGCCCAGGTGGAGAAGGCCACGAGGTCGGTGAACAGGATGGTGATGGGCTTGGGCGGCAGGTAGTCGCGGTCGCGGCGGCTGATCATCGCCTGCCACGTCGCGGTGGCCAGGTTGCCCAGTTCACGGGTCACGGTCGGCTCGTCGCCGACGATGCGGTCCAGCAGGTTCGACAGCCGCTCCGTGGATTCGGCGTCCGGCTGGAACAGGTCCTTCTTCGGCCCGCCGGGCAGGTTCTCCCGGGCGGCACGGACCAGCCCCGTCATCGCCGTGCTGTGGTTGGCGCGCCGGGCCAGCTCCGCGCCCTTCGCCAACGCCTTGCGCCCCGTCCTCGGTTCGGGCCCGGGCCCGGCGACCTCGGCGGGCGGGTGGCGTGCGTCGTCGGCCATACGCCCGAGACTAGTCCCGCGGGTCCAGGGCTACGACGGTGCCCAACGGTCGCCCTGGGCGGCCTGCGCGGAGCAGCTGTACCGGGCCGCGCACACGTACACATCGAGTTCGGCGGCGGCGTTCAGCACCGATCTGATCACCCGCCACACGCCGAGTGCGGAACGCCGGCCCGCGGCGGGCCGGATCCCCAGGCGGAAGTCTCCGCTGCGTACGTCGTAGTGATCGAGCACTGCGATCCCCCATCGTCCGATTCGAGTGACCTGCGCCACAGGTTAAGCCGGATTCTCGGCGGGCGGGCGCGATTGACCGGGGACACGCCGGGACGGCTCGGGCCGGGCTCAGCGCTGCTGGTTGCACGCCGCGCCATCACCGTGATCGAGGTAGACGTCGGTGGAGGAGATGCTCGGGGTCAGGAACCGGATGTGTCGGATCAGCGAATCGGGCAGCGGCTGGATCGGCTGCGCATAGCTGCTGCCGTCCAGCGGGCTGCGCGCGTACAGCGTGAACACCGAGGAGGAATCGCTGTTGAACCCGCCGTAGACCTGCAGGGCGCGGGCCACCATCAGCTGGAACGGGGTGAGCCCGAATCGGGTGAGGTCCAGGCCCGGGTCCAGCTGCAGCCGGGTCCCCTGCGGCACGCCGCCCAGCACCGTGCCGTCGGACCGGGTGCCCGGGTACACGTAATTCGGGGAGGAGCCGGGCATCGCGTACCGCAGGGCGTGGTCGATGATCCCCGATTGCACATCCTGCGGCGTGATCATGCCGCCGAGGTAGGAGAGCTCGCCGCCGGAGTGCGTCGGCCCGGCAGCGTGTCCGCCGGAGCCGGCGTACGCCAGGTAGCCGGCGGAGGAGATCGCGGATCCTCGCCCGGCGTTGAAGCCCTGGAACTCGTAGAGGCAGCCCGTGGCGTCGTCGATCACCGCGAGGTGTGCGTCCCAGTCCTCCGTGGGACGGAATGAGGGCAGGTACGGGATGGTGACCCTGCGGTTGGTATTGGTCACCAGGATCTCGGTGGTGGGCGTGCCCGCGGGGGCGTTGTACACCGTGGTCGACCAGTCGCGGCTGTTCACCGAGATGCCGTTGCTGGCCGCATCCAGTGACGAGATCCACCCGGCGCTACGCGGGTCCGCGACGGCGCCCGCCGGCACCGGCTGGTTCCAGAACGAATCGGCCGCGAAGTAGTTCCCGTTGTTCGACGGTGCGCTCGGCGCCGAGCGGGGCATCGCCAGCCCGAAGTGCGCGACCCCGGACACGTTGGCGTACATCGCGCGGACGCGGTGCTGCCCGGCCGCGACCTGACGCGCGACATTCGTTGTGCCCCACTGCGGAGACCACTTGTCGATGATCAGGGCATCGTCGAGCCACACGCGCGCGCCCACGTTGCCGAGCGTCGCGGACACGGTGTAACCGGTGGTCTGCGGGAATGCGATCACACCCTCGTAGTCCACCGAGAAGTTGTCCGCGTTCACCCCGTTCAGCGGCCCGCCGGAGAACGATCCGCCGGGTGCGTTCTCACACTGCACCGCGACCGGCGCGCCCGTGGCGGAGGTGTTGTTGAAGTAACGGGCCCGGAACTGGTTCACCGGGCAGCCGGTGGTCGGGTCAGGGCCCGTCCCCGGCGTCGTCGGGGGTGTGGTCGTCGGGGGTGCGGTCGTTGGTGGCGTCATCGTTGGTGGCGTCGTCGTGGGTGGCGTCGTCGTGGGTGGCGTCGTCGTGGGTGGCGTCGTGGGCACCGGCGTCGTGGGCACCGGCGTCGTGGGCACCGGTGTCGTGGGCACCGTCGTGGTCGGGGCGCCGTCGCGGACCGTCATCCCCGAGAGGTAGAGGTTCCGATCGCAGAACCACCACCGGAAGTCGTTGGTGAACTCAACGGTGACGGGCGCCGATCCGGTCGCGATGCCGAGCGCGACCGTGTATGTGGCCCAGGACGATCCGACGGTGGCGGTGCCGAGCGTGACCCCGCCGCGTTTGACCGCCATGACGGGCGCTCCGCCACAGCTCTCACCACGGGCGCGGATCTCGAGGGTGCCGCCCGACTTCGTGGTGGCGACGGGAATCGAGACGCCGCCGTTGCTCCACACCTTCATGACGGTGCCGGCGGTGCGGTCGGATACCTGGCCGCCGGCCGTGGACGGGAAGACCGTCATCCCGGAGGGGCCGATCGTCGTATCGGCGCCCGCGTGCGCGGTGAGCACGGTCGCGGTGACTACGGCCGCGATCCCCGCGGTCGCGAGGCGAAACTTCCAGCGTCTATCGGCCATCATGGACTCCTCCGGGTGCTCACTGTCCTGAAGCATCGTCGGCGTCCTGCTGGTCACCCAGCCCTCATCCGCCCGTCTAGTGGCCTTTTGCCACAGCAGACACAACCGTAACATGATTCACAGAATTCTGTTGCTATCGCAATATCCGAGTAATGCACGGCGGGCCCCCGAGCGCAGTTTCCTCGGCCGGGAGTGCTACTGTATCCGCGCTGGTCAGGACCTGTTATCGACGAAGCTCTGCTCGTCGATCACCCGAGGCCGGCAGGGGGCAGTAGCTCAGTCGGTTAGAGCCGCGGACTCATAATCCGCTGGTCGTGGGTTCGAGCCCCACCTGCCCCACCCCTCTGACCTGCACGAGCCGCTCGGCTCGGCAGCTTCCCGACGTTGGGATTCGGCCCGGTGGTTGCATTCTGGTTGCCTTCGGACTCCGAAGCATCGTCGGAGGCCTTCGGCGCGCGCGGCACGAGACCCGCCGCCGCCTCTGCCGCCTGCTGCCCCACGCCTTCGAGGAGGTGGCTGTACGTGTCGCTGGTGATCGCGATGGACGAGTGCCCCAGGCGCTTCGAGACGACCGCGATAGGCACCCCTGCGGCCAACATCAAGGACGCCTGTCCGTGCCGCAGATCGTGCAGCCGCACCCGGCGTAGCCCAGCGGCATCCGTGAGCCTGTAGAACGCCGTGGTCACGTCGCTGGGCGGCATCGGCGACCCGTCCTCGCGTGCGAACACCAAACCGTGGTCGTTGTACGCCTCGCCCCACTGATCGCGCTCGGTGCCCTGACGGAGCTGCTGCGACAGAAGGACGCCGACCGTGCCCCGGTCCAGGTCCACGCGGCGTGCCTCCCCGCTCGCGGTCTTGGGCGGTCCGAATCGGTACCCGCGATGCTCTCCCCCGCAGAACTGGCACTCGACGCCGCTTCCATCGACCTCGACCACCTGCTGCCGCACAATCACGACACCGCGCATGAGGTCGATGTCCTCCCAGCGCAGGCCCACCAGTTCGCCGCGGCGTAGTCCGGTCATCGCAGCCACCTCGAATACGGGAGCCATGCGGTCGCCCTGGGCGTGGTCGAGGAAGCGGCCCAGCTCCTCAGCCTCCCAGGGCCGCACGACAGGCCGGCGCGCCTGCGGTAGTTCGAGGTTCTCGGCGGCATTGAAGGCGACGAGCCGCTTCCGCTTGGCGCTTCCGAGAGCACTGCGCAGGGTGGCGTGCACGCGCCGCTGGGTTGCGGGTGAGAGCTGCTTGGGGTTCCGCTTGGCCCCCTTGGGAATCTTCGCGCCGGCCGCGGGCTTCGCGGGTGGCTTGGCAATCTCCGCGAGCATGGCCTCGATGTGCGTACCGCGCAGGTCGCGCAGCTTGATCCGTCCGAGGTGAGGGCGCAAATAGCGGTCGATGTGCTGCCGGTAGCTGTTGGCGGTCGTCGGTCGCAGGCCCGCCGCCACCTTCGCCGCAAGCCACTGATCGAGGTAGGCACCGACAGTGAGGTTCCGGTCGATAACCACCTCGCCTCGCCGCACCTCCGCGAGGCGGTCCTGCAACGCCTCCTCGGCCTGCTTCTTGGTGTCGAAGCCGCGCTTGCGCGTCTGCCGGCGCTTCCCTGTCTCGGGATCGGCGCCGAGGCTCAGGAGGTAGGACCAGGTGCGCCCGTTGGGGTCACGCTTCACGCTGCCGCGCATGGATCACACCTCACCCTCGAACACTTCCGGTGGCCGCCAGCCTTGCAGCTTCGCCCTGCCACCGAGCAGTAGCCCCCCTTCAAGCGACAAGGAGACTCAACATGACCGAGCCCACCGTTACCGTTACGTTCACCGCAGCCCCCGACGCCACCGGGAAGGTCGAGTTCCGCAGGGAGCCCACCGCCTACTCCCCCTGGGAGCACCCCGACAACAGCGCCACCAACTCCCCTGCGCCGCCGCTAACTTGGTCACCACTGGCCTCAGCGGAGGTGGAGGACGGCGAGGCGTCCGTCGCTCTGCCGGCCAACGCTGTTCTGCAGGCTCGATTCACCCTGGGTGGCGACAACCCCCAGCTTCCAGGCTTCCCAGCGGTGCCGATTCCTTCGACCACATGGACAAGCTTCCGCGTGCCGAACACCGGACCGCGTGACTTGCGAGACCTCATCGCGGCGTACAACGTGCACCCCACGCCGAGCCACCTCGCGGACATAGTGCCCACCTCGACGCTGTTCAACCCCGCCGCGTAGGCCCCCCAGACGTTGCCGCCGCGGCCATGGTGAGCCTCCTCCCTTGGGCCCGGCCGCGGTAGGCAACATCGCCGCGCACCTGTGCGCGGCAGACCGCCCCGCCGGACTCGATCCGGCGGGGCGTCTCCACGTGTGCCGCGTTGTTGCTGCGACTGTTCCCCTCACCACCCGCACCGGGTAGGGTGGGGGGACGAGGAAAGCCGTGGTCATGGAACTATCCGAGGGAGGTGAGGCTCATGTCCGCACGTTGCGCTAGTGATCGGCCTGTCGTCGAGCATTCCGAGGCCTTGTCCTTGGAGGACGACTTCGGGCAGTGGCACGACGAGTCGCTGGTGATTGCCGAGGAGTTTGTCGCCACCATCCCGTCGGTGTGATACACACCACGAGTGGCAGTCGACTTCACGGAGTTTCCCCCGGCGCGGGGCGAGATCTATTGGGCGAACCTCAACCCGGCTCGCGGATCTGAGCAGGCGGGGCGGCGCCCCGTTCTCGTTATCAGCCTCGACAGTTTCAATCGGCGAATGCCTGTAGTAGTGACCGCAGCCTTGACTACGACCGTACGACCCGAGGTCCGACAAGGCCGCAGTCGTGTGTCGGTGTACCTCCCCGCGGGAGAGCCGCTTGAGCGGGAAGGTTGCGTTCTCTGCTTCCAGATCACCACACTGGCGCGTGAGCGCCTTGAGGGCTACATCTCATCCGTATCGGACGACCAAATGCAGCGGATCTCCGATGCGATCAGTGTCGCCTTCGGGCTTTCGCAATGAGCGCCGACCTGGGCGGCCTCGTCGACGACGAGATCCCCAATGTACTGTCGCACTACACCTCCGCCAGGGGGTTGATGGGCATTCTCAGTGCCCGGCAGTACTCGGCCGGGAAGGGGCTGCAGCCATCTGTCCGACTCTGGGCGACCGACTCCCAGTACCTCAACGACTCGCACGAGGTGCTCTGGGGCGCGGCTGGAATCATCAAGGCTGCGGAGGATGCGCCGGGCGAAGCTGACGGCCGCTCGTCGCCATGGCGCACCGAGTTCTCACGGGGCACGCCGAAGGTCATCGAGTATTCGTAACCAGTCTCAGCCGAACGCCAGATCGGCTCTCGCAATGGCGCGCCTACGCCAAGTCTGGATACTCGATCCAGCTCGCGACCGATGCACTCCAAGAACTCGAGTACCACCATTCACTGACGGACGCGACCAAGGCGCCCATGATGAAGGCCCGCCACGATGAGGTGCAAGTCCACTCGGTGAGATACCCGGAGGCGTCGGACAGAGGACAGTTCTTCGCGGACCTCCTGCAGGCAGCGAGGCGCAACGTTCCCTTCCAAGTCGCCGAACTACCGCGGCTACTCGCCACAGTGAAGAACGACTCGTTCAACGAAGAAGACGAGGTCAGGCTCATCCTCGCAAGCTACAGCGGCAGCGATGCACGGTGGACTCGTGAAGGTGCAGACGGGCTTCTGGTCCCTTACGTGGAACTCACGAGCGGAACTCCTCAGCATGCCGCAGCGCTCGTGCGATCAATCACCATCGCGCCATGCGACGACTTCAAGCGGCGGCGATTCAGTCTGCGGCGATTCCTGGAGCAGCAGGGGTTCGGGTCCGACATTCCGATCAACCAGTCGGGTTCAACCGCTCGCTAAGGCCATGAAGGTGGTTGCATCCGTGGTTGCCAAGTGCGGAGCAACCACCGGCACCACGCGGCAAGGAATCACGCCCCACCACCGCTGACCAGCCGTGACACGGATTCCTACTCGTCCGCTGGATTCTCCGACACTGGCTCGTCCTGACTCATAATCCGCTGGTCGTGGGTTCGAGCCCCACCTGCCCCACAAGGTGAATGGTCAGACCACCTGCCCCACAAGGTGAATGGTCAGAGGCTGTTTTCACACTCGGGAGAAACACTCGGACACGCGATCCAGCAACTAGGCGTCATCACGCCGTCGTCCCGTCCAGTCGACGGAGAACCCGCGAATACGCGTCGGCTCGTCCATGTTTACACGGCGCGGGTTCGTCGAGAAGACCGCCAACGCCAGCGCAGCTCCCGCGCACGGGATGAACGCCTGCGGGAAGCTGAGCCCGACCGCCCACCCCAGGACAGCACACAAGGCAAATGTGATCACCCCAGCCGCAACGCGCGACCGCAGAAGGTTCTTGATCTTGTTGCTCGCTATGTCACCCGTGTATGCCGACGGTGCCTATTCGTACGCCCGCGTGGTCTCCCAGAAGTACAACGACCCGCTTCCGCCGTTCTCGCAGCTCTGCACCTGGTTCAACCGCTCAACGTCAGCTTTCGCCTCGTCCAACATCGGGTAAACGGCGGTGACCGTCACGAACCGCTGCAGCTCCGCACGCAACTCGGACAGCAGCTTGCTCTCGTCCCCGTCCCACAGATCGATACGGAGCACCGCGTACACGGGGTGTCGGGGGCGCTTCTTCTTCGGCTGCACGCTCATCGCCCAGGCACACGCAGCGCCATCGCCGCGTTCGATGCTCGGTCGCCGGGGCGTGGGTTTGCACCTCCGCCAAGGTGCCACTCGACCATCTCAGGGTCGGGTATCGGAAGTGGTTCGTAATAAGAGTGCACCTCCAAGTACGAAAGAAGCCCGTCCTCAACGAACAGCATCACGCCTCCCCGCACGTTGCCTTCGGAATTGAAGATGTCGCCGTCGACACCGAGCGGGCGACCCGAAACAGGAGAGCGCACAACATAATCACCGACAGGATGCAAATTCAGCGTTCCGCAACCGCACCCACAGCTCTGCGAGACAAGTAGCGAGTTAGCCTGCACTCGTAGTTCTTTCGCACCTGGGAAATCGAACGACAGCATCGTTCTCAGCAACGCCGACTCCGTGGAAGTCAACTCACGCAGCTCACCGCGACGAGCGTCACCCTCGTTCATCGCTGACCCCACGGCTGCCAACGGCGCTCTGGGCGGGCATCGAGAAGCGCAGCAGTCGCTCGCAAATCGTCGGTGATCACGGCGGACGACTCGCTCGCGCGCACCACCATCCCATCACGGTCGGTGATGTCGAAGCTCACCGTTCCCTGCTGTCCCGCAGCCCCCGAAGATGCTGGCAGACCGATCCGCTCGTTGAACCGTCCAGCCGCCACGGCGAGGACCAGGACTTCCAGCTCGTCCGCGAACGTCTCCCATGTCTCGTCGCACGCATCGCACGAGCAGCGTGGATAGCTGAGCTTGCGCGACAGCCCAGCATCCAGTTCCACTGACGGATAATCCGTGAAACGGAACAGCAGCGACGCCGCGTTCTCCACGACGGGCGTGAGACGGACGGCTTTGAGCGTCGAGCAGTTCCAGTCGGTGTCATCGAATTCGACGCACGCGGCGGTGACCTCGTAGGTGCTCACCAGGTGCTCGATGAGCGCGTCCGCGACCTGGTGCAGCGGCTCGAACCTGTCCAAGTTGCTCGTATGCGAGTAGCTGTCCTCAGGCGGCGAATCGAAGCCCCAGCGGTCCCCGTACCGGATCACCGCGCCCGACTCATCGCGGTACACCCGCTCAGGCACCGACGGTCTCACATACTCGTTCACGCTGGTAACTCTAAGGTGCGGCGAGCAGAGATCGCGATGGGATTTTCCGGAGGTGACCGCACTCGACTTACCTGCTGAAGATGCCCCCCGTCAGCTCCGAGAGGCCCGCGTAGACGCCGAACCCCAGCATGCCAACCACGAACATCCCGATCACCCATAGCCAGCGCAGGAACGCTGACCACCCCGTTCCTGCCACGTAAGGACGGTAATCGGGTCCGAGCAGACTGCGCCCGATTCCGAAGGCGATGCACGCGAGGACGCATCCGGCCCCGACCGCGATTCCCGCGACAAGGCCGCAGCAGTAGCCAATCGCGGCAGCGAACATGAGCCCGCCTCCAGCGATCAACAGGACATCGAATCCCGAGCTTCGAGACAGTGCCTGCAACGGCACAATGGGATCACCGACAACGCGGACCTGGCGCAGCCAGGCGATCATCAGCACGATGTACGCCGACCCCACCGCGTCAGTGACGAACGCCGCGCACGTGTAACTCACGAGTGCAGTATGCCGAACAGCGCTGGTTTCGCCCGCTACCTGCGGACACGATCTTGCACAGCAGCGAAATCGTCGGGCAGGAACCAGCCGAGATCGACGCGGTCGCCCACCAGAGCGACCCGAGTGCCGCCGGGCTGACGTAGGACCGTGGTCGCCGACGTGTCCATGCAGTTTCTGAATACACGTCCTGCACGGCATTCCACCGCATCAGTCGATCTGGACGAACCACCAGTCATTCGATAGCCGCCTCCCGCGCACCTCACCGCCGAACTCGGGAGCGCTTCCGTCAGGGCGGTATTCGAGAGTATCGACGCTGAACGAGCCCCCGAAGAAGGAGAACGTGACCACATCGCCCTTCTTGTCCACGTGATAGATCGTCTGGCTGCCGATCCGACGATCGCCGTGCTCGTAGAACTCCGCGCGGGGGTCGGCGATGACCGCCTTCGCCGCGGCGGTGAGTCGCGGCTCGTCGTAGGCCCAGCGCGCCTTGTGCGGGAGACCTGTGAACGCCGCAGTCAACCCGAGCAGCCCTATGGCGGGGATGACCAACAGGTGCCAGGCGAACCGTCGCCGGCGGGCCGCCCACAGCACGAGGTAGCCGAGCCAGAGGACGACGAGCGCGACCCCTCCGAGGAACGGCACGAGCCACCACATCAGGTCGGCGCCGAGCGTGTGCCCCCACAGCCACGCCAGTACCCCGATCACAACGAGCACCGCGAGTACCGCACCGACGACCCCCAGTGGAGTCACTCGGCGCGCTTGCCGTGGCGCAGAGTCCGCTTGCATGAAGCGATCGTAGATGTTGGCACACCGCGCCGCGCTTACTGCCGCCTCCGCCCATGCAGTTTCTGGATACATCTTCTGGAGGCGACACGCGACTGAAACAGCCCGCACCCCCACCCACCTCCAGGCCTTGTCACGGCGTGCGAGAGCGCCGTTGCATAATGTCTGATGTGACGCAACAGCTGGAGCCCGAGTCCCCGTCGAACCCTGCGCCCGCCGGTGGGCACCGCGGTGCGTACGACAGCCACCGCGACGCCTGGGTCGCCCGTGAAGAGCAGGCCGAGCGCCTGATTCCGCTGATCGGACGCCTGTACCGGCAGCACGGCGTGGTGTCGTCGATCCACGGCCACCGGCTGATCAACCTCTCCACCTCCGGCGTGATCTCCACGCACGAGCGGGCAGTGGAGCTGGGCCACCAGGCCCTCACCCTCTCCCAGACGGAGAAGGTTCTGCGCGGCCTGCTCGCGATCGCCCCCGAGCCCGCCTCGATCGACATCGCCCGCCTGGCGCACCTGGCCGCGGACCTCGAGACCGACGAGGCCGTGCAGGAGCTGCTGCGCGCCGAGATCGCCAAGCGCAACGTGCCGACCTCCAACGGCGACGGCAGGGACGTGGTCCTCTACGGCTTCGGCCGCATCGGCCGCCTCCTGGCCCGCATCCTGATCAGCCACGCCGGCAACGGCCACGGCCTGCGCCTGCGCGCGATCGTAGTGCGCCGCAGCGTCAAGAACGACCTCGAGAAGCGCGCCAGCCTCCTGGCCCGCGACTCGGTGCACGGCCCGTTCGCCGGCTCCGTCTCGATCGACGCCGAGAACGACGTGATCATCGCCAACGGCACCCGCATCCAGGTGATCTACTCGGACGATCCGGCCACCATCGACTACACCGCGTACGGCATCGAGAACGCGCTCATCGTGGACAACACCGGCAAGTGGCGCGACGAGGAGGGCCTCGGCCAGCACCTGGGGAGCAAGGGCGCCTCGCGCGTGCTGCTCACCGCGCCGGGCAAGGCGCCGCTGAAGAACATCGTGCACGGCATCAACGACGCCACCATCAGCGACGACGACGCCATCCTCTCCGCCGCGTCCTGCACCACCAACGCGATCACCCCGGTGCTCGCGGCCCTGGACGAGGCGTACGGCATCCAGCGCGGCCACGTCGAGACCGTGCACTCGTTCACCAACGATCAGAACCTGATCGACAACCTCCACAAGGGCGATCGGCGCGGCCGCTCCGCAGTGCTGAACATGGTGATCACCGAAACCGGTGCCGCCAAGGCCGTTTCGAAGGCGCTGCCGCAGCTCGAGGGCAAGCTCACCGGGTCCAGCATCCGCGTTCCCACCCCGGACGTCTCGCTGGCGATCCTCAACATCACCCTCGAGAAGCCCACCAGCAAGGACGAGGTCAACGACTACCTGCGCCGCGTCTCGCTGCACTCGAAGCTGCGCCAGCAGATCGACTACATCGAATCGCCCGAGGTGGTCTCCACCGACTTCGTCGGCTCGCACCGCGCCGGCATCGTCGACGGCCTCGCGACCATCGCCGACGGCAAGGACCTCGTGCTCTACGTCTGGTACGACAACGAGTACGGCTACTCCTACCAGGTCGTGCGCGTGCTCGAGCGCATGTCCGGCGTGCACCCCGTGGTGATCCCGGCCCGCGCAGACGTCCGCGTCGAGGCCTGACAGCCGCAGCACCGCAGCACCGCAACAGATTCCGTCACCGCCCCGGCGGGAGCCCCACGCTCCCACCGGGGCGGAGTCGTCCCACGGGCACGCTCGTCTCAGGAGCAGTCGCAGCAGCACCCGTCCCCGCAGCAGCAGTCCCCGTCGCAGCAGCACGTTCCGGCCCCTCCCGCAGTATCGGCCGAGCCCTGCGCCTTCTTCGTGCCGTTCGCACCCTTCGCACCGCCCGGCCTCTTCTTCTCCAGCGAGACCCCGTCGGCCGCGAGCACCGTCGCCATCGCGGTCAGCAGCAGCGGCCGCACCAGCCGATCATCACGCAGCCGCACCCGGCCCAGCCCGCCGATCACGATGTCCCGCAACGCCCGCAGACGATCGACGGCCTGCTCCACGGTCGTCCCCGTCGCGTCCAGCGGGTTGTAATCGCCCCGCTCCCGGTCCCGGGCGAGGTCCTGCACCGCATCCGCCAGGTGCGCGAACTCCCCGTACGCGCGGCCCACCTGCGCCAGCGGCTCCACATTCTCCGGCCGGCCCGCCAGGGTCGCCGACGCCGCGAACATCTCCCCCACGGCCAGCGCCGTCGGGGCGGTGATCTCCGCCAGATCCGTCGACCGCGCCTCGATCCGCGCCTGCTCCCCCAGACCGCGCAGCGCCTCGGGGACGTGGGCGGCGTCCGCCACCTCCCGGTCGGTCAGCGCACCGTCGACCAGCCGGCGTTCCGCCCTCCGCGCGAGCCCGGCGGCGAGCCCCGCGGTGAGCCCCGCGGTGAGCCCCGCGGTGAGCCCGACGGTGCGCCGCCCCACCGCCCCGGCGCTCCCGACCACCCCGATGCCGGGGCCGGTGAGGCCGCACTCGTGCTCCGCGGCCCGGTCGCCCAGCTTCGCGGCCGCCAGCGTCAGCGACGCCGTACTCGCCAGCCGGACACCGAGTTCCGCAGGCGCGATCACCTCCGCCCCACGCATTCCGCGTAGCGCGCACGGGCCGGCGGTGCGGGTGGCGGCGGCCGCGTCCTGCTGCGCCTCGACCAGAGCGGACAGCAGCGCGGCATCGGTGTTCGTCGCCGCCCGCGCGGCCTGCCCGCCGGTGTCACGCAGCTTCAGGCAGAGCCCGCACATGTGCGCCCGCCAGCGCTCGCGTACAGCGGGTTCGAGGTGGGAGGTACACGGGCGGACGAGTCCGAGCACGGCGGTCTCCGATCAGGGGCTGCAACCGGTGGGCACCACCTATTGTGCAGGCGGACCGGCCTTCCCGCCGCGTTCCGCCCGCATCTCGAGGAGTTTGCGAACGCCGCGCCAGCCGGCCAGCACCAGGGCGGTCCCCGCCAGCAGCGCCGGGTACTTCAGCCACGGGCCGAGCGGATCCAGCAGCCAGAACAGCAGCCCGAGCACCACGACGAGAGCCACGATCTCGACCAGATCGCCCACCCGGAAGGTCCGGTCATCGTCGTTGATCATCACGGGCGCGAGCCTACTTCGCCTCGGCCCCCGGCCAGTAGTGGCTGTCGGGCAGCGCGCGGGAGCCGAAGATGGCCTGCCCCACCCGCACGCAGGTGGCGCCCTCCTCGACCGCGATCTCGTAGTCGCCGGACATGCCCATCGACAGCTCCACCGCCTCCGGCCACGCCTGCACGGCCCGGTCGCGCACGTCCCGCAGGCGCCGGAAGCAGGCCCGCACCCGGTCCTCGTCGGAGGAGAACTCCGCGAGGGTCATGAACCCCCGCACCCGCAGCGCCGTGAACGCCGGCAACTCGGCGAGGAACGCGTCCACCTCCGCGGGCGGCAGGCCGTACTTCTGCTCCTCGTCGGACGTGTTCACCTGCACGTACACGTCGAGGCTCCGGCCCAGCACCTGCAGGCGACGGTCGAGCGCCTCCGCGACCCGCACGCTGTCGAGCGCCTGGAACTCGGCCGCCACGGCGGCCACGTCCTTGGCCTTGTTGGTCTGCAGGTGCCCGATCACGGCCCAGGCGACGTCCAGGTCGGCCATCTCCGCGCTCTTGCGCTTGGCCTCCTGCACCTTGTTCTCGCCCAGTTCGCGGCACCCGGCGGCCACGGCCGAGCGCAGCCGCTCCTGCGGCACCGTCTTACTGACGGGCAGGAGCCGCACATCCGAGGGCGATCGCCCCGCCCGGGCGGCCGCGGCATCGATGCGGCGCATCACCTCGGCGATGTTGGCCTCGAACTCTGCGGTCGTCTGCGCGGGCGGGTACGAGCTCATGGTCCGAGCCTATCGGCCGGGGACCGCCCGCCGGAGCGGGGTCGAGGCCGGTACAGTGGCGGCATGATCCGACTGGTTATCGCCGCCGGCGCGGGCTACGTGCTGGGCACCAAGGCCGGACGCCGCCGGTACGAGCAGATCAACCGCACCGCGAAGGCCATCGCCACCAGCCCCGCGACGAAGAAGGCCGTGGAGATCGGGCGCCGCAAGCTCGCCGAGCAGCTCAACCCCGATCCGAAGATGCGCACCATGCGCGAGATCGACGCGCAGACGGTGATCTACTCCCCCAAGACCGATCTGGATTGACCCGCATCGCCCCGGATTAACTCCCCGGTAACGCTGCACAAACAACCGGAAACACCTCCCGGCTTACGTTTCCTGCACAGTCGCGCGCACCCAGGGCCGCGACTGGCGGGTCCGGCCCCTCGGACCGCAGCGACCACCGGAAGGCGATTGATCCATGGCCGGCTACCGTCACCCCCGTCCCCTCACCGATCCCCGCGCGATGCTGGCGGCAGTCACCGCTCTCCTGTTGCTCGCGGTCGCCGCATGCGGCGGCGGGAGCGCGCCCAGCGATTCGAAATCCGGCGCCGGGCTCGGCGAGATCAGATTGCAGCTGTCGTGGATCAAGAACGAGGAGTTCGCGGGCGAGTACTTCGCCGATACCAAGGGCTACTACACGGCGGCGGGAGTCTCCAAGGTCACCATGACCCCAGGGCCCTCGACCGGCGCCGCGGAGCTGCTCTCCGGTAAAGCCGATGTGGCACTGTCGGACTCGGCGTCGATCGGCTCCGTCATCGCCAAGGAGCAAGCTCCGTTGAAGATCATCGGCGCCACCTACCAGAAGAACCCCTTCACCATCCTCTCCCTCAAGGGACGCGGCGACATCGCGAAGCCGGCGGATATGAAGGGCAAGAAGATCGGTGTCCAGGACTCCAACACGGCCCTGTTCAAGGCCCTCCTGGCTGCGAACGGGATAGCCGAGGGCGACGTCACCGTCGTCCCGGTCCAGTACGACCCCTCCGTCCTGATCAACGGGCAGGTCGACGGCTTCGTCGCGTACCTGACGAACGAGGCGGTTACCGTCGCCGCCCAGGGCCACGAGATCACCAATCTGCCGTTCGCCGATAACGGCCTCCCCTTCGTCGCTGAGACCTTCACAGTCACCGAGCAGACCCTGGCCGAACGCCGTGACCTTCTCAAAGCCTTCCTCACCGCCGAGATCAAGGGCTGGGCCGACAACATCGGCGACCCCACGGCCGGAGCGAAGCTGGCGGTCGAGACCTACGGCAAGGACCAGAACCTCGACCTCGCGAACTCGATCGAGGGGAACAAGGCTCAGGTCGGCAAACTGGTGGTGAGCGACGAGACCCGCGCGAACGGACTGTTCACCATCAGCGCCAAGCTGAAGGCGGAGACGATCTCGTCTCTTGCCAAGGCCGGCATCAAGATCACCGCGGAGCAGCTCTTCGACACCTCGCTGCTCGACGAGATCTACTCGGCCGACCCCGGTCTGAAGGCGCTCGGAAAGTGACCGCCCCACTATCGACGACACAGGCGAATGAGCCCATCCCGGGTGGGACCGGCCTGAGGATCAGCGGGCTCGGCAAGACGTTCAAGCTCGGCCGGAAGCGAGTCCAGGCCCTGGAGGACGTCGACCTGCACACCACCCGGGGAAGCTTCCTCTCACTCCTGGGACCGTCCGGTTGCGGCAAGTCGACGATCCTGCGGATCCTCGCCGGCCTCGAACAGCCCACGTCCGGGACAGTCCTGGTGGACGGCCAGACCCCCGCCGACCTGCGTCGTGCCCACGCCCTCGGAATCGCCTTCCAGGACCACGCACTGCTGCCGTGGCGCAGTGTGTCCACCAACATCCGCCTTCCCTTCGAAGTCGCGAGGGTCACGCCCGATACCTCGTACATCGAGGAATTGATCGACCTCGTGGGCTTGCGCGGATTCGAGAAGGCCAAGCCCGGCCAACTGTCCGGCGGCATGCGCCAGCGGGTGTCCATCGCCCGCGCGCTGGCCCTGCGCCCTTCCGTGCTACTGCTCGACGAGCCGTTCGGCGCACTCGACGACATGACACGTCAGCGGCTCAACCTGGAGCTGCAGCGGATCTGGACGGAGAAGCCCGCCACCACGCTTCTGGTCACCCACGGAATCAGCGAGGCGATCTTCCTCTCCGACCAGGTGGCCGTCATGAGCGCACGCCCGGGGCGAGTGGCCCAGGTCATCGACGTGGATCTGCCTCGTCCCCGATTGCCGGAGCTGCAGCGCACCCCGGAGTTCCACGCATACGTCGACCGGGCCGCCGAGCTGTTGTTCGGGACCCC
Organism: Tsukamurella paurometabola; assembly: GCA_040391845.1. Lineage (GTDB taxonomy): Bacteria > Actinomycetota > Actinomycetes > Mycobacteriales > Mycobacteriaceae > Tsukamurella > Tsukamurella paurometabola_B. Next base: position 39,736 of record JBEBXD010000012.1, read on the forward strand.
GGATCCGGAATCGCCGTAGGAGGGACCGATGAGAAGGACCGCACTCCCGAGTTGGCTCGTCGGGGCATTCGGGCTCGTCGGCATGATCACGGTGTGGTGGCTGCTCGCCGCCACGGTGTTCCGCCCCAGCGCCGGCTCGTACTCACCTGTCCCCACGCCGTGGGCGGTGGTGCGCACCATCGGCGACACGGGACCGGACTACTACTGGGGCACCTTCGCGGTGACCCTGCGCGAAGCCGGATCCGGCTACCTGTGGGGCAACGGGCTCGCGCTGCTCCTGGCCGCTGCGGTCCTCGTGTTCCCACGACTCGACGGAGTACTCATGCAGGTGGCGGTGGTCACCTACTGCGTCCCGATCGTCGCGATCGGTTCCATCGCGATCATCGTCCTGGGCGGTGCGGAATCCGCCGGCGCACCGTCCTCGACGGCGATCTTCCTCGCCGCGCTGTCCGTCGTCTTCACGACGGTGGTGGGCGCGGTCCTCGGTCTGAAGGCGGCGGATGCGGCGGCACTGGACGTTGTCGCCACCTACGGCGGCTCCCGCTTCACGCAGTTGCGGAAAGTGCGCCTCGTCGCCGCTCTGCCGAGTGTTCTCACCGCGTTGCAGATCGCGGTCCCTGCAGCCTTCCTCGGTGCCGTACTCGGCGAGTACTTCGGGAAGATCGAGACGGGCGTGGGCCCGGCGCTCATCGCCGCACAGGTGCAGCTGGCTTCCCCGCAGGTGTGGGCTCTGTTCCTGTTGTGCGCGATGGTGGCTGTCGCCGGGTACCTCGCCGTCGGCCTCCTCGCCCGCCTCGTAGCCCCGTGGACAGGCACGTCGACCGCTCGGGCGGACCGCGCATGACCACGGATGCACAACGCCGCACCGGCGACGGCACGGAGGCCTCCAGCCGAAGATCCGAGATCCGGCGCGACACCGCGCGCGACCTCGCCGGAGCCGTGACCTCCAGCCTCCTGACTCTCATTCTCACCGCAGGAATCATTGTCGCGCTATGGATCTGCGCCGTGCGGTTCACGGGCGTCTCGCCCTACGTGGCGAAGACGCCGGGCCAGGTGTGGGACTATCTGTTCACGATGCCCACAGCGAGGGAGAACCGAGCTCACCTCCTCTCCCTCCTGCGCGTCACCCTCGGGCACGCCCTCGTGGGCTTCGCCGCAGGCCTGCTCGCCGCGCTGGCGGGTGCCACCGCCTTCCGGCTCTCACCTGCCGTGGAGACGGCGTTGATGCCCTTCGCCCTTCTGTTGCGGTCGGTGCCGCTGATCGCGATGACGCCGCTGATCATCCTGATCTTCGGCCTCGGCAGCGTGTGGTCCGTCGCGGTGATCGGCGGGATAGTGGTGTTGTTCCCCGCATTGGTGACCATTGCATTCGGACTGGGATCCGCATCGCCGCAGATGCTCGATGTGGTGCAGGTCTACGGGGGCTCCGCCTCGACGGCCGTCCGCAAGGTCGCATTCCCGGGGGCAGTGCCGTCGCTGTTCGCGGCCATCAGGATCTCGGTCCCCGGCGCCATCACCGGTGCGCTGCTCGCCGAGTGGCTCTCCACCGGAGACGGAATCGGCGGTTCCATGAACCGGAACATCCCGCAGGCGCAGTTCGCACAGCTGTGGGCCTCGGTCGCCCTGGTGACGGTGGTGTCGGTCGCGCTGTACACGGTGGTCCAGTTCATGGAGAACCTCGTCCTGGCGAGGATGGGCGGTGGCCGGCCCGCGTGATCGGCGCGTCAGTACCCGCCGTCGCCCACGGCCATCTTGAGCAGGCTCTGCCGGTAGCTCTCCAGCGCCACGAGGTCTCCGAACAGGCGGTTGTAGTCGTCGTCCGCGTTGGGAGACATGCGCCGCAGCTTGGACTTCAGATCGGCGACCTGCCCACCGACCCACACCTCCTGCAGCCGCGCCATCACCGATTCCACGTACCGCGGCGTCGGATCGCCCGCCACCTGCATCGGCTCCACCGCGAGCTCGGTCACGAGCGGCTCCAGCACCGGGCCTTCCACGTGCCGCACCACGGTGTCCACCCACTCGGGGCCGCCCAGGCCGGCGGCGATGCCGCCCGCGGCTTCGATCGCCAGCCGCACCGCCCGGTACGCCGGATCGGTGAACATGTCGTCGGAGAGCGCGTCGAACACCATGCCCGCCAGCGACGGCACCTGCAGCGCCGCCTTGAGCACCTCCCGCTGCACCCACAGCACGGGATCGGCGGGATCGGGGCGCTGCGGCCCCGGCGGGCGCGGCGCGGGGACGGGCGGGGCGATCGGCTCGCGGGCCCGCAGGTTCGACGGTGCGGGCGCCCCCGGCCCGGGACGCCCCTCGCCGCGGCGGATCCGTGCGGACTCCTCACGCACCCGGCGCAGCACCTGCGTCACGTCGTCCCAGCCGACCCAGCCGGCCAGCTGCCGGGCGTACTCGTCCCGCAGCGCCATGTCCTTGATCCGGGCCACCACCGGCACCGAACGGCGCAGGGCGTGCACGCGCCCCTCGGCCGTATCGAGGTCGAACTCGGTGATCAGCGTCTTCACCGCGAACTCGAACATCGGCACGCGCTGGGCGATCAGGTCGCGCACCGCCTCGTCGCCGCGCCGCTGCCGCAGCTCGCAGGGGTCCATGCCGTCGGGTGCCACGGCCACGAAGGTCTGCCCGGCGATCTTCTGGTCGCCGTCGAAGGCCTTCATCGCGGCGGCGCGGCCCGCCTCGTCGCCGTCGAAGGTGTAGATCACCTCGCCGCGGAAGTAGCTGTCGTCCATCATGAGCCGCCGCACCAGCGCCACGTGGTCCTCGCCGAACGCGGTGCCGCAGGAGGCGACGGCGGTCTCCTCCCCGGCGGCGTGCATCGCCATCACGTCGGTGTAGCCCTCGACCACGATCACCCGGTGCCCCTTGGCGATGTGCTTCTTCGCATGGTCGAGCCCGAACAGCACCTGCGACTTCCTGTAGAGCATGGTCTCGGGCGTGTTCATGTACTTGCCGAGGTTGTCGTCGTCGAACAGCTTGCGCGCGCCGAACCCGATCACGTCGCCGCCCAGGTTCCGGATGGGCCACAGCAGCCGCCGGTGGAACCGGTCGATGGGGCCGCGCTGCCCCTGCTTGGACAGGCCCGCGGCCTCGAGTTCCTTGACGTCGAAGCCCTGCCGCAGCAGGGCCTTGGTCATCGTGTCCCACCCGGAGGGGGCGTAGCCGCAGCCGTAGAACGCGGCGTCCTCCTCCGTGAAGTCCCGGTCCGTGAGGTACTTGCGGGCGGTCTCCGCCTCCGGGGTGCGCAGCTGCTCGGCGTAGAACTTCTGGGCCGCCGCGTTCGCGGCCACGAGCCGCATGCGGGTGCCGCGGTCCATCTTCGGGCCCGGCCCGCCACCCTCGTAGCTGATCTGGATGCCCACCTTGTCGGCGAGCTGCTCCACGGCCTCCACGAACGGCACGTGCTCGATCTTCTGCAGGAAGGAGATGACGTCGCCGCCCTCGCCGCAACCGAAGCAGTGGAAGAAGCCCTGCGTGGGACGCACGTGGAAGCTGGGAGTCTTCTCGTCGTGGAACGGGCACAGGCCCTTCATCGACCCCACGCCGGCGGGGCGCAGCGCCACGTACTCGCCGACGATGTCCTCGATGCGCGCACGATCGCGGATCGCCGCGATGTCACGCTCCGGGATTCTGCCGACCACGTCGCCAGTCTACTGACTCGACGGGTGTGAAAGTTCTACGCCTCGGTCGCGCGTTTCCCCAGGTCAGCAGAAACCGATGTCCCTGAGACGGCGCAGGGACGGTGATTCTTCACTCCTCGAGCAGTCTTCGGTCCAGCCGCTCGAGCCGGGTCTCGGTCATCGAGGCGATCTGGTCGACCACCACCCGCAGCCGGGCCGCGTCGGAGTCCGCCGCGAGGTACGCCGGCGAGTACAGGGGATCGATGTTCGAGGGCGAGGCTCCCATCAGGTAGTCGGCCACCCGCAGGATCCGGTCCCGCTGCCCCTGCTGGATCGCCAGGTGCATCTGGTTCGAGTAGATGTACTGCAGGGCCATGGTTTTCAGCAGGATCACCTCGGCGCGCACCGACGGCGGCACCTCGACGTCCGCCTGGTAGCGGCACACCGGCTCGTTGCCCGTCGCGCGGCGGGTGGCGTCGATGGCGGCGGAGGCGAACCGGCCCACCAGCTCGCTGGTCATCCGCTTGAGCGCGACGGAGGAGGTCAGGCCGCCGTCGTACTGCGCGGCGGCGGCCACCACCTCGAAGGAGGCGAGGCGGGCGCCGGCCTCCTCCAGTTCGTTCGCGTCGGCGCGGAAGCTGCCGGCGCCGAACCCGGAGAGACTGCGCACCTCGTCGCGGGAGGAGAGCGCGCGCAGGTCGAGGCGGCCCGAGAGCACCCCGTCCTCCACGTCGTGCACCGAGTAGGCCACGTCGTCGGACCAGTCCATCACCTGCGATTCGAGGCACTGCCGTACCCCGTACGGGCCGTCCTCGCCGCCGCGCATCCACTGCAGGACGTGGGCGTCGTCGTCGTACACGCCGAACTTGCCGCCGGGCTCGCGGCGCAGCCACGGGTACTTCGTGGCGGCGTCCAGGGCGGCGCGGGTCAGGTTGAGCCCCACCGACTCCCCCGCGGGCCCCAGCACCTTCGGCTCCAGCCGGGTGAGGATACGCAGGTTCTGGGCATTGCCCTCGAAGCCGCCGATCTCCCGCGCCACCTCGTCGAGGGCGCGCTCGCCGTTGTGCCCGTAGGGCGGGTGCCCGATGTCGTGCGCGAGGCCCGCCAGATCCACCAGGTCCGGGTCGCAGCCGATGCCCAGGGCGATGCCGCGGCCGATCTGGCTCACCTCCAGCGAGTGGGTGAGCCGGGTGCGCGGCGTATCGCCCTCGCGGGGACCCACCACCTGGGTCTTATCGGCCAGGCGGCGCAGGGCGGCGCTGTGCAGCACCCGCGCGCGGTCCCGGGCGAAGGCGGAGCTGTGCCCCTCCCAGCGCAGCGCCTCCCACTGGGGGCCGGAGAACAGCGTGGGTTCCGAATCCGCTTCGAGGCCCGCTGTTTTCGGCGGTTCGGCGACGAGGCGTTCCACATCGGCCGGCTGGTAGGCCGCCGGCCCGGGCAGCAGCGGCACCTACTCGGTGACCAGGCCGCGCGCGAAGGCGAAATCCGCGATGCGCTGGCGGATCTCGATGATCTGGCGGGCGGTCAGATCGTCCGAGGAATCGAGCAGCAGCTCGGTGAGCTCGTCCACGAAGGACTGCATGTCGAGGGCGCCGGCCGCGGGCCGCGGGGCGGCGTCCCGGCGGGGGCGCTGGTCGCGCTGGTCCCGGCGGTCACCCCGGTCGCCCCGGTCGCCCCGGTCTCCGCGATGATCGCGGTCGCCCCGGTGGTCGCGATCGCCGCGGTGCTCGCGGCGCGGGGCGGGGGCGCCGCCGACCACGGCGACGTTCACGGCCTTGAGCCCCTTGTCGCCGTTCTCCACGTCGAAGGTGACCTCGGTGCCGGGGCGCAGCGCCGCCTCGTCGAAGTCGATGTCGTTCACGTGGAGGAACACGTCCTCGCCCCCCGCGTCGGGTGCGAGGAAGCCGAATCCGCGCTGCGTGTCGAAGTGGACAACCTTGCCGTTAGTCATGCGCCGAGTATCCCACAGCGGCCGCCCCTCCCCGGGTGCGGAGAGCCGCCGTCCCGGGCGCGCCGCCCCGGTACGGTGATCCCATGAAGAACGCGGCAGCGGCCCTCGCGGGCTGCACCCTGGTGGCGCTCGCGGCGTGCACCTCCCCCAACATCGACTCCAGCACCGTGGTCGAGGTCGACGGACAGACGCAGAGCGCGGCCGAGTACGTCAACGCCGGCTGCTCGCGCAACGGCGACGGCATCACTGTGGGATCGGGCAGCGTGCAGACGGCGCGCGGCATCGGCGCGATGCTCACCGAGGGCGATCCCCCCACGGTGGACAGCCTGTTCATCGCCACCGGGGGGAACATCCTCACCGTGATGAACGCGGGCGTGGTGAAGGTGGGCTCGGCGACGGCCTCGAAGGCCGGCAACCGCTACACGATCCGGGGCGAGGCCCGCGCGGCGGACCTGAGCACCAAGAAGTTCCGCGTCGAGATCACCTGCGGCTGACGCCGGCCCGGCCGGCCCCGGCCCGGCGACCGGCGCCGGCCCGGCACCGGTTCAGCAGCCGGCGAGGCGCGCCGCGAGGTACTGCTGGATCTCCGTGAGCGGCACCCGCTCCTGCTCCATGGTGTCGCGCTCGCGCACGGTCACCGACTCGTCCTCGAGGGTGTCGAAGTCGACGGTGATGCAGAACGGCGTGCCGATCTCGTCCTGGCGGCGGTAGCGCTTGCCGATGCCCTGGGCGTCGTCGAACTCCACGTTCCAGAACTGCCGCAGCTGCGCGGCGAGCTCGCGGGCCTTCGGGGAGAGCTTCTCGTCGCGCGAGAGCGGCAGCACGGCGGCCTTGACCGGGGCGAGCCGCCGGTCCAGCTTGAGCACCACACGGGTATCGGTGCCCCCGCCCGCCTTCGGCACCTCCTCCTCCGTGTACGCGTCCACCAGGAACGCCATGAAGGAGCGGGTGAGGCCGGCCGCGGGCTCGATCACGTACGGGGTGTACCGCTCGCCCGACTGCTGGTCGAAGTACTCCAGCGATTCGCCCGAATGCTTCGAGTGGGTGCCCAGGTCGAAGTCGGTGCGGTTGGCGATGCCCTCGAGCTCACCGAACTCGCCGCCCGCGAACCCGAACCGGTACTCGATGTCGACGGTGCCCTTGCTGTAGTGGCTCAGCTTCTCCTGCGGGTGCGTGAACAGGCGCAGGTTCTCCGGGTCGATGCCGAGGTCGGTGTACCACTTGAGGCGGTAGTCGATCCAGTACTGGTGCCAGGTCTCGTCGTCGCCGGGCTTGACGAAGAACTCCATCTCCATCTGCTCGAACTCGCGGGTCCGGAAGATGAAGTTGCCGGGCGTGATCTCGTTGCGGAAGCTCTTGCCGATCTGGCCGATGCCGAACGGCGGCTTCTTGCGCGCGGTGGTCATCACGTTCTTGAAGTTCACGAAGATGCCCTGGGCCGTCTCCGGGCGCAGGTAGTGCAGGCCGTCCTCGGACTCGATGGGGCCGAGGTAGGTCTTGAGCATCATGTTGAAATCGCGCGGCTCGGTCCACTGCCCCTTGGTGCCGCAGTCGGGGCACACGATCTCGGACATCGGCACGTCGTCCGGGTCCACGGTCTCGCCCTTGGCGGCCTTCTTCTCGGCGTACGCCTCCTGCAGGTGGTCCTGACGGTGCCGCTTGTGGCAGTTCAGGCACTCCACGAGCGGATCGTTGAACACGGAGACGTGACCGGAAGCCACCCACACCTGGCGCGGCAGGATGATCGAGCTGTCGAGGCCCACGACGTCGTCACGCGAGGTGACCATGTTGCGCCACCACTGCTTCTTGATGTTCTCCTTGAGCTCCACGCCCAGCGGCCCGTAGTCCCAGGCCGACTTGGTTCCGCCGTAGATCTCCCCCGACGGGTAGACCAGTCCCCTGCGCTTGCACAGGTTGGCGACGGTATCGACTTTGGTTGCTTTGGCCACGGCGCGGTTCATCTCCGACGAGTAGTGAGAAGGAAAAACGTTCCCACCGACTCTACCGTTCGCCCCCTGCGGACCGGCGCGACGGGAGGCCTCCCGCGGCGGACTTGACGTAGCGGTATCTGCATATGAAAATCATTGTTGATAACAGGAGGCTCTCCATGATCACCGACGTCGTCGCCGACTGCCCCGTCGACCCCGAATGCGCGGCCGAGACCCGGCCCGATCCCGAGGTGCTGACCGCCACGGGCGACCTGTTGCGCGCGCTGGCCGCGCCCGTGCGGATCTCCATCGTGCTCGAGCTCATGCGCTCCGAGCTGTGCGTGCACCAGCTGGTGGACGCGCTGCACGTGGCGCAGCCGCTGGTGAGCCAGCACCTGCGGGTGCTCAAGTCCGCGGGCGTGGTGCGCGGCGAGCGCAACGGCCGGGAGATCGTTTACCGGCTCGTGGACGATCACCTCGCGCACATCGTGGTCGATGCGGTCGCCCACGCCGCCGAGCGGCGGGGGGCCTGACGGTGCCCACTCCCGCGGCCAAGGGAACCGGGGTCCGGGCGACCAAGCAGCGCGGCGCCATCACCGCGGCGCTGCGCTCGGTCTCCGAGTTCAAGTCCGCGCAGGAACTGCACGAGCAGCTGCGCAGCGAGGGCGAATCCATCGGGCTGACCACGGTGTACCGGAACCTGCAGGCGATGGCGGACGCCGGCGCGGTGGACACGCTGCGCACCGACAGCGGCGAGGCGCTGTTCCGGCTCTGCTCGGACGAGCACCATCACCACCTGGTGTGCCGGGACTGCGGGCGCACCGTCGAGGTGACCGACCGCGCGGTGGAGGCCTGGTCGGCCCGGACCGCCGCGGCGCACGGTTTCACCGAGGTGACGCACACGCTGGAGATCTTCGGCCGCTGCGGGGACTGCTCGGCCGACTGACGCCGCCGCTCAGGAGCGCACGGCGCGGGTGAGGTACGGGGAGAGCACGACCGACACCTCGCGTGCGGCCTCCTCCGGCCCCTCGATCGGCATCGTCAGATGGCTGAACGCCAGGCGCACCAGCACCCCGGCCGCCACCTGGGCCTCGGACCGCCGCACCTGCGCCCAGCTCATGGCGAGGATCTCGGCGAGACCGTCGGTGGCGCGCTGCAGGATCGGCGTACCGTCGATCGTCACGATCCCCATGAGGTCGCGGTGCGGGTTCGGGCCCACGATGTTGATGACCACCGGATCGCCCATGCCGATCTGGAAGACCCCGCGCATCGCGTCCTCGATGGCGGCGTCGATCTCGCCGGGGTTGGCGTCGATCCGCTCCTGCACGAAGGCGAGCAGGCCCTCGACGAACCGGGTCACGTACGCGACGGCCATGCCCTTGCGGGAGCCGAACTCGTTGTAGAGGGTCTGCCTGCTGACGCCGGCTTCGCGGGCGACGGCCGCCATGGTGACGGCCGACCACTCGCGGCCCTGGAGGAATCCGCTGACCGCGTCGAGCGCCTGGTCCCGCACCGATTGCTTCGGCGCGGCGTCCGCATCGCGCCCGACGAGGACGGTCATCGCGCGACCGCCGCCGCGATCTGCTCGGACAGCTCGCCGCGTACCGCCCGCAGGTCCTTGGGCCGGCCCATCGCCACGGCGCCCGCGAGGGAGCCGCCGCGGTTGCACCGCGCGAAGAAGGGATCACCGCTCGCCGCGTCCATCACGCCGTCCACCTCCAGATCGTCCTCCGCCGCGGGCCATCCCGCGAACTGCAGCACCGCCCCGAACTGGTTCGACCATCCCCACGGGACCGTGGGGGCGGGCGCACCGCCGAGGAGCACCTGCGCGACCGCCGTGCCCTGATCCTGCGCCGCCGACCAGTTCTCGGCCCGGTAGGTGCCGCCGTCGAGTGGATTGGGCACCCGCGCGCAGTCGCCGACGGCGTAGACGCCCTCGGCGGACGTGCGGTACTGCTCGTCCACCAGGATACCGTCGTCGACCCGCAGGGCCAGGCGCTCCGCGAGGCCCGTGTTCGCCGTGGAGCCCACGGCCACCACCAGCAGGTCGGCGACGAGCGCGGCGCCACCCTCGAGCGAGACGGACACCTGATCGGTGTCGACGGTGACCTCCCCGGGCCGGACGCCCAGGAGCAGGTCGATCCCGGCGTCGCGCTGCAGGGCCGCCAGGCGGCGGCCGATGGACGGCGGCACCACCCGGGCGAGCGGCAGCGGCGCCGGCTCCACGACGGTGACCTTCGCCCCCAGTTTCGCTGCGGCCGAGGCGACCTCGGAGCCGATCAGCCCCGCGCCCAGCACGACGACGCTGCCCGCGCGGCCGAGTTCGTCCCGCAGCGCGACGGCGTCGGCGAAGTCCCGGAGGTACCTCACGCGGGGCGCGGGCGGCACGCCCGAGAGTTCCCGAGCGGTACCACCGGTGGCCAGCACGAGCGAGTCGTAGGTGAGGACGGCCCCGTCGGACAGCTCCAGCGTGCGGGCCCCGGTATCCCCACCCGTCACCGCGGTGCCGGTGTGGACCTCGACCCCGAGATCCTCCCAGTGCGTGGCCGGCTTGAGCAGGGCCTTCTCCACGGGCATTCCCGTGAGCAGCACGTCCTTCGACAGCGTGGGCCGCCGGTACGGGAGGTGCGGATCGCGCCCGAGGAGGGTCACGTTCCCGTCGTATCCGCCGGTCCGCAGCGCCAGGGCCGCGGTGGCGCCCGCGACGCCCGTGCCGACGATCACCACACCGTCGGTGCTCATGCTCGCGACACCTCGACCATTTCGAAGTCGGACTTGGCGGCGCCGCAGTCGGGGCAGGACCAGTCGTCGGGGATGTCGTCCCAGCGGGTGCCGGGCTCGATGCCGTCCTCGGGCCAGCCCTCGGCCTCGTCGTACTCGAAGCCGCACTGGAGGCAGCGGAACAGCTTGAAGGGTGCGTCACTCATGATCGGTTCCTCTCTCGTCCTTGATGTCTCGTCGTCTCGTCCCGGTCAGACCGGCTCGAAGTCGATCTTGTCCCGGACCCCGCAATCGGGGCAGTTCCAGTCGTCGGGGATCGCGGCCCAGGCGGTGCCGGCGGGCCAGCCCTCCCGGGGTGCGCCCACCGCCTCGTCGTAGACGTAGCCGCACACGGGGCACTTGAAGGCGCTCATGCCGCGGCCTGCTCTCCGGTGCTCGCAGCGCCGTTGCCGTACTCGGCCAGCACCTTGTCGCGGACGCGGGGGTGGATGTTCACCTTGGTGATGTCGCCGTCGTAGTGCTCGAGGACGCGGTGGTCCATCAGCCGGCGCCACAGGGGCGGGAAGTAGGTGACGCCGATCAGCGTGGCGTAGCCCTGGGGCAGCGACGGGGCCTCCTCGAACGACCGCAGGGTCTGGTACCGGCGGGTCGGGTTGGCGTGGTGGTCGCTGTGCCGCTGCAGGTGGTACAGGAACACGTTGGTGACGATGCGGTCCGAGTTCCACGAGTGCCGCGGGGCGCAGCGCTCGTAGCGGCCGGACGCCGTCTTCTGCCGCAGCAGGCCGTAGTGCTCGAGGTAGTTCACCGACTCCAGCAGGCTGAACCCGTAGACGCCCTGGATGATCAGGAAGGGCAGCACGTACCAGCCGAAGATCGCGACCAGCACGCCGAACAGGACGACCGTCATCAGCCAGGCGTTGAGCACGTCGTTCTTCAGCGTCCACGGGCTCTTGCCGAGGCGCTCGAGGCGGGTCTTCTCCAGGTTCCACGAGGACTTCAGGCTGCCCCAGACGCTGCGCGGCAGGAACTCCCAGAACGTCTCGCCGAACCGGCCGGAGGCGGGGTCCTCGGGCGTGGCGACGCGCACGTGGTGGCCGCGGTTGTGCTCGATGAAGAAGTGGCCGTACATGGCGGGCGCCAGGGTCAACTTGGCGATCCAGCGCTCGTTCTCGGGCTTCTTGTGGCCCAGCTCGTGGCCGGTGTTGATCGCGATGCCGGCGACGACGCCCAGGCTCAGGGTCAGGCCGATCTGGCTGATCAGGCCGAGGCCGCCGCCGTTCGAGTACACGCCGCCCAGCCAGGTCAGGTCGTCAGCGGTGAGGAGGTAGCACATCGCCACCAGCGAGGCGAGCTGGAACGGCAGGAAGATGTAGGTGAGCCACTTGTAGTACTTGGAGTTCTCCAGCGCCTCCATCACCTCCTCCGGCGGGTTCTCGCCGTCGTCGCCGGCTTTGATGTCCACGATCGGGAGGATCACGTACAGCAGGATCGGGCCGATCCACCAGAGCACTGGGGCCAGGTACATCAGCGGCGTGTGGCCGATACCCAGCAGCGTGATCAGGCCGATCGCGAAGAACAGGGCGGTGGGGACGAACAGGCCCCACAGCCACAGTCGCCTCTTGTGGTCCGTCCAGACGGCTTCGTTGCCGTCCGCGTCGATGTACGCAAGACCCTTCATGGTGCCCTCCTTGATCCGTTCGCCCCCGGGGTCGGGGGCTGTGACTGAGGTCATACGCTCCGCAGCCAGTATTTGACACATCACCTCGCTTTGTCAAGGCCAGTGTGTACATATTCTCGCGATATGTAAACCTCCTGGTGGACAGCTCGGGGAACTTCGTCCAGAAGGGGCGATTTATATTGTGCCCAATTGAGTTGCGTGCGACTCTTGATCGGTGACGGCGGATCAGACCCTCGACGAGCAACTGTGCTTCGCGCTGTACTCGGCGGCACGGGTGGCGGCGAACGCCTACCGCGAGGAGCTGACGGCGCTGGGACTCACCTACACCCAGTACGTGACCCTGCTCGCCCTGTGGGAGCGCGACGCCGTGACCGTCTCGGCGCTGGGCGAACGCCTGCGCCTCGACAGCGGCACCCTCTCCCCCCTGATCCGTAGGCTCGAGGGCGCGGGCCTGCTCGAGCGCCGCCGAGACCAGGCCGACGAGCGGCTGGTCACTGTTCACCTCACCGACGAGGGCCGGACGCTGCGCCCCGCCGTCGACGCCGCCCGCCGCCGGGTCCACGAGGGCTTCAACCTGCCCGTGGAGGACGCGATCGTGCTCCGCGACCTGGCGAACCGCTTCTGCGCAGCACATTCCTGACCTCGAATCACCCACCGACAAGGAGACATTCATGCGTGCACTGATCCAGGACGAGTTCGGCGATCCCGCGAGCGTCCTGACCGTCCGCGAGGCCCCGCTCCCCGAGCCGCGGCCCGGACAGGTGCGCATCCGCACCCTGCTCGCCCCGATCCACAACCACGACCTGTGGACCGTGAAGGGCGACTACGGGTACAAGCCGCCGCTCCCCGCGGCCTCCGGCTCGGAGGCCGTCGGCGTCATCGACGCCCTCGGCGAGGGGGTCGATGGATTCACCGTGGGGCAGCGCGTCGCGACCGGTTCCGCGTTCGGCACCTGGGCGGAGTACTTCGTGGCGGGCGCCGCCGGTCTCCTGCCCGTGCCGGACACGATCCCGGACGAGGCTGCGGCGCAGCTGTTCTCGATGCCGTTCAGCGCGATCAGCCTGCTCGACTACCTGGACGTGAAGCCCGGCCAGTGGATCGTGCAGAACACCGCCAACGGCATGGTGGGCCGCCTTCTGGCGCAGCTCGCCACCGCCCGGGGCGTCAACGTCACGGGCCTGGTCCGACGGTCCGCCGCGATCGACGAGCTCGCCACCTTCGGGGTGACCAATGTGATCGCCACCGACACCGATGGCTGGCGGGCCCGCGCGAAGGAGCTGGCGGGCGAGGCGGGCTACGCCGCCGCCGTCGACTCGATCGGTGGTGGGGCGAGCACCCAGCTCGCGCTGCTCCTCGGCCAGCGGGGCACCCTCGTCTCGTTCGGTGCGATGAGCGCGACCAACCCGGGCGAGGGCGCGATGCTCGAGATCCCGGTCAACATCGCGATCTTCAAGGAGATCGTGGTCAAGGGCTTCTGGGGCCGCACCGTGAGCCAGGAAATGGCCCCGGCGAAGCGGGCGGAGCTGATGAGCGAGATCGTCCAGGGCGTCAGCGCGGGCACGCTCGCCCTCCCCGTGGACGGGGTGTTCGGCATCGACGAGATCGCCGATGCCGCCGCCGCGAGCAGCCGGCCCGGCCGCGTCGGCAAGGTGCTGCTGCGCCCCTGAGCGCTACTCGGCGACCAGTCGGCGCCGTGCGTCGACGCCCTGCGCGAGGACGAACAGCACGAACTCGCGCAGCGCGTCGGCCGCGAGTGTGCCGGCCGGGAACGAGTAGTGCAGCACCAGATCTGCGGAGACCTCGCGCTCCATGAGCCGCAGCGCGCCGAACTGGACGCCCTCCGCGACGGCGCGCACGTCGGCGCGCAGCTCGTCCGTCAGCGGGAGGTCCCAGGCCACCACCTGCGTCAGCGAATACACGTCCACGCCGCGGGCGAGCTCGAACACCTGCACCGATGCCGGTGTTTCGCCGAAATCGATCAGTACGGCCCGGTTCTCGTCCCGGCGCAGCGCCACCCCGTCGGCGAGGGCCGATTCGAGGCGCGAGCGCAGCGCATCGAGCCCCGTGCCCTGCCCGTCGCCCTGGGGCGGCTCCGCCGGGCTCACTCGGCGCCGCCGAACCGGCGGTCGCGCTTGGCGTACTCCAGGCACGCGTCCCAGAGGTTGCGCCGGTCGAAGTCGGGGAACAGCGTGTCCTGGTAGACGTATTCGGCGTAGGCGCTCTCCCACAGCAGGAAGTTCGAGGACCGCTTCTCCCCCGAGGGGCGCAGGAACAGGTCCACGTCCGGCATGTCCGGCTGGTACAGGTAGTGCTGGAACGACTGCTCGGTGATGTGGTCGGGGCTGATCTCCCCCGCGGCCGCGCGGCGCGCGATCTCCCGTGCGGCGTCGACGATCTCGGCGCGGCCGCCGTAGTTCACGCACATCGTGAGGGTCATCACGGTGTTGCCGGCGGTGAGCTCCTCCGCCACCTCCAGCTCCTTGATCACGCTGCGCCACAGGCGCGGACGCCGCCCCGCCCACTTCACGCGGACGCCCATCTCGTGCATCTCGTCGCGCCGGCGGCGGATCACATCGCGGTTGAAGCCCATGAGGAAGCGCACCTCCTCCGGGCTGCGCGACCAGTTCTCGGTCGAGAACGCGTACGCGGAGAGCTGTTTCACGCCGAGCTCGATACAGCCGCACACCGTGTCCATGAGCACGGCCTCGCCGCGCTTGTGGCCCTCGGTGCGGGGCATCCCGCGCTCCTTGGCCCAGCGGCCGTTGCCGTCCATGACCAGGGCCACGTGATTCGGCACCAGTTCCGCGGGGATCGCCGGGGGGCGGGCGCCGGACGGGTGCGGGTCCGGGGGGCGCACCGTGACGGGCGCGGGCCGGTCGGTGGACTTCCTACCCCGCCGCAGTCCCGGCACCGTCGACCTCCCTCTCCCCGGCCCCGAGGGCCGAACTGTGCGGCGCCTGCCGCTCGATCATGGGCAGCGACCGCAGCTGCCGACCCACGTGCCACTGTAGGTGCGCGGCGGCGAGGCCGTTCGCCTGCCTGCGCACCCGTTCGCCCGCGGTCTCGGCGAAGTCGAAATCAGCCCGGGCCAGGGCCGCCATCAGGTCCAGCACCCCCTGCCCCGGCACCGCGGAGCCCGACGGGCGGCAGTGCACGCACACGGCGCCGCCCGCGGCCACGTGGAAGGCGCGGTGCGGGCCCTCATCGCCGCAGCGGGCGCACAGCGTGAGCGCGGGCGCCCAGCCCGCCGAATCCATGGCGCGCAGCAGGAAGGAGATCAGCACGAGATCGCGGTCCCGCACGCCGGCCGCGATGGCCCGCAGCGCGCCGACGGTGAGCCGGTGCAGCTCCATCGCCGGCGCCCGCTCCTCCCCCGCCAGCCGCTCCGCGGTCTCGATCACGGCGCACGCGGTGGTGTAGCGGCCGTAGTCGCCGGCCAGATCACCCGAGTACGCGGCGATCGAGTGCACCTGGGTCACCATGTCCAGGTTGCGGCCGGGGTGCAGCTGCAGGTCCACGTGGGCGAACAGTTCGAGGCGGGCACCGAACCGCGACCGCGGGCGGCGCACGCCCTTCGCGACCGCGCGGACCAGGCCGTTGTCCCGGGTGAGCAGCGTGAGGATGTAGTCGGCCTCCCCCAGCTTGTGCTGCCGCAGCACCACAGCGCTGTCCCGGTACGACCTCATGGCGAACATCATCCCACCCCGGTCCGACGGATGCGGCCGCGCCGCGCCGCGCCGCTAGAGGCCCAGGTGCTCGCGCAGGGTGCGGCCGCGGTACTCGCCGCGGGTGATGCCGTCGGCCGCCAGCCGCGGCAGGACCTCGGACAGGAACCGCCGGACCGAGTCCCACGACCCACCGGGCAGGGCGATGAAGCCGTCGATCGCGCCGGCCTCCGCCCGGCGGGCGACCTCCGCCACCACCTGGTCGACGGTGCCGCGCACGGTCCAGTGCAGGGTCCCGGCCTCCGCGGGCGGAAGCTCCTCGTCGGTCACGTGCACGGCGAGCCCGGGGAGGTACCGGACCGCCTCGGGGTCGCGCCCGGCCCCTGCCGCGGCGGCGCGCAGGGCCGCGCGCTGCGCGAGCGCGTCGTCCCGGGTGGGGGCCGCGCCGAACACGG